>JBJHBC010000008.1:10089-32215 GCA_050485285.1 Thioalkalivibrio sp. | reverse complement strand
CGGTCGGCCTCCAGGGTCTCGATGCGTGCCAGCGCCTCGTTGCGCTCGGCCTCCGCGGCTCCGAACTGCTCGCGGGCGCGCGCGGCCTCCTCGTCCAGCTCGTCCGCCTCGCGGTCGATGCGTTCCTGCTGCTGCTCGAGCTGCCGGGCCTGGTCGCGCAGGCGCTGCACGCGGCGCTCGCGGTCGTCGATCTGCGCCTGCTGCTCGCGGATCTGCCCGTCCAGCGCCTCGCGCCGGGCGCGGGTGGCCGCGAGGGTCTCGTTGCGTTCTTCCAGCGCGGCCTGCAGGCGGTTCACCTGCGTGGCCAGTTCCTCCTGGCGTTCCTGCAGCTCGCGCGCCAGGCGCACCCGGGCCACCGCGCCGCTGGCGCCACCCTCCAGGGTGCGATGCGCGACCCAGCCCGGGCCCAGCCAGGTGCCATCGGGCGTGATCACGCTCTCGCCGGGTCCGAGCGTGGCCACCCGCGCCCGCGCGGCATCAAGGTCCTCCGCGCAATGCACCGCCGCCAGCCAGGCGGTGACCACCGGCGAACCCTGGACGCGGGCGGCCAGGCTATCGGCCGGGGCCTGGGCTCCCTGCGGCAGGTCGCTATCGACCAGGCGCAGCATGGCATCGGGCAGGTCCGGTGCGGCTTCCGGGGTGGCGGTCACGGCGGCCTCCAGCCAGGCCCCCAGGACCATCTCCACGGCGGTATCCCAGCCCTCGGCGACCTCCAGTTGCCGCACCAGCGGACGTGACAGATCCAGCCCGTGTTCGCGCGCCCAGGCATCGCGCCGGGCGCGGGTCTCCTGCGGGTCGTCCTCGCCGGCGAAGTGCTCGAGACCCGCCAGACGCCCGGCGACCTCGCGCGCCTCGCGTTCGGTGGCGTGCAGGGTGTCCTGCTCCTCGCGCTGGGCCTGCTCCAGTTCGGCCAGCGCGTTCTGCTGCTGTTCGCGGTCGCCCTGCAGGGCTTGCAGCCGCTCGCGCAGGCCGGTCAGTTCGGAATCCAGGCGATCCGCCTCGGTGCCCGGGTGGGTATGTGGCAGGGCCGCGCGCTCGGCCTCAAGGCGTTCCTGGCGCTGCGCGACGCGCTTGAGCAGGTGCTCGGCGTTGTCCATGCGCGAGCGGGCGAGCTGCGCGTTCTGGCGGGGTTCCGCCAGCGAGCGCTCCCATTCGGTAAGGGCTTCGCGGGCGGCCTGGTATTCGGTCTCGGCCTGTTCCGCGGCCGCCTCCAGACGCTCGCGTTCGGCCTCGGCGGTGGCCGTGGCCTCCTGGCGTTGCGCGCTCTCCTGCTCGGCCTGGGCGATGCGCGCCTCCACCGCCTGATGCTCGCCGGCGGCGGCCTCGATGCGGCGGTCCAGCTGGCGCAGCTCGGCCTGTTCGCGCGCCAGTTCGTCCTCGGCGTGACGGATGGACTGCTCGAGGCGCGAGACCTCGGCGGCGCGATCATAGTAGGCGCTCTGCGCCTGGGTGGTGGCCGCCTCCAGCTCGACGCGCTCCTGGCGCGCCTGCTCGGTGCCGGTCTGCGCCTTCTGGGCCTCGGCCTGCGCCTGGGCCAGCGCGGTCTCGGCATCGTTGAGCCGGGTGCGGCTGGCCTCCATCTCGCGTTCCTGTGCCTGCAGGCGCAGAAGGATGGCCTCGGCACGCTTTTGCCGGCGCTCGGCCGCCAGGGCCTGGTAGCGCTCGGCGGTGGCGGCCTGGCGGTTCAGGCGCTCGGCCTGCTTGGCCACCTCGTCGCGTACGTCGTCCAGGCGTTCCAGGTTCTCGCGGGTGTGGCGTACCCGGTTCTCGGTCTCGCGGCGGCGCTCCTTGTACTTGGAGATCCCGGCGGCCTCCTCCAGGTAGACGCGCAGCTCCTCGGGGCGCGCCTCGATCAGGCGCGCGATCATGCCCTGCTCGATGATGGCGTAGCTGCGCGGACCCAGACCGGTGCCGAGGAACAGATCGACCACATCGCGCTTGCGCGCGCGCTGGCCGTTGAGGAAGTACTTGGACTGGCCATCGCGGGTCAGCGCGCGCTTGACGGCGATCTCGCCATAGCCGCTGTACTCGCCGCCCAGACGGCCGTCGGAGTTGTCGAAGACGAGCTCGATGGAGGCCTGCCCGACCGGCTTGCGGCTGGAGGAGCCGTTGAAGATCACGTCCTCGCTGGAGTCCCCGCGCAGGTGCTTGGCCGAGGACTCGCCCATGACCCAGCGCACAGCATCGATGGTATTGGACTTGCCACAGCCGTTCGGCCCGACCACGCCCACCCGGTTGCCGGGGAGGACGAGGGTGGTCGGGTCCACGAACGACTTGAAGCCGGCCAGCTTGATTCGGGCGAGTCGCACGTTCGGCGTAATCCGCGGTCAGGACAGTCGGAGGTAGAATGGTACACGGTTAGACCCGTACCGTGACCACAGCCCGAAAACCTGTTCGCCCCTGCCTTGATCCCCTGTGGGAGCCTGCTTGCAGGCGAAGCCCCTGCCAAAATCCGGCGTGGGCAGGGGCTTCGCCTGCAAGCAGGCTCCCACGGTGGCACAGTCAGGCGCGGGACCATTCATTCGACAACGAGAGACGTAGATGCCCAGCCAGCCGAGCAAGACCCTGGAGACCTTCGACAATCCGGCGCCGGAGAACGACTTCGCGATCTATATCCGCGTACCGGAGTTCACCTGCCTGTGCCCCGCGACCGGGCAACCGGATTTCGCCGAGCTGCACATCCAGTATGTGGCGGACCAGAAATGCGTGGAGCTGAAGTCGCTGAAGAACTACATGTGGTCCTACCGCGATGAGGGCGCCTTTCACGAGGCGGTGACCAACCACATCCTGGCCGACCTGGTCGCGGCGACCGAGCCACGCTACATGCGCCTGACGTCGTACTTCAACGTGCGTGGCGGCGTCTACACCACGGTGGTCGCCGAGCACCGCAAGCCGGGCTGGACGCCGCCGGAGCCGGTGCAACTGCCGGCGCCCACCCGCAGCCCGCTGGACATGAACGGCTGAGCCCAGGGAAACACTGACGATGCACGCCATCGGCATCGACCTCGGCACCTCGGGCATCCGCCTGGTGCTGCTGAACCCCGAAGGCGTGCGCATCCACGCCGCGCAGCGGGCCCTGCCGGCCTCGGTGGGCGGCGACGAACAGCGGGCGGAACAGAACCCGGCACTCTGGTGGTCCATCGTGCGCGAGCTGCTGCGCGAGGCCGCCACGCATCTCGACGGCGAACCCGCCGCCATCGCGGTCGACGGTACCTCCGCCACTCTGTTGCGCCTGGATGCCGACGGACGCCCGACCCACCCCGCCCTGATGTACAACGATGCCCGGGCCACCGACATGCTTTCCGTGCTGGCCGGGGTAGCCCCGGCCGCTTCCGCCGTACACAGCCCCAGCTCCTCGGCCGCGAAGCTGCTGTGGCTGCGGCGCCACGAGGGGCTCTCGGGCGTGCGCCGTGTCCTGCACCAGGCCGACTGGGTTGCCGGGCGCCTGCGCGGCCGCTTCGATCACATGGACGAGAACAACGCCCTGAAGCTCGGCTACGACGCGCTGTGGGGCGGCTGGCCAAACTGGCTGCAGGAGACCCTCGGGACCGACGCCGCCCTGCTGCCAGAGGTGGTCCCGGCCGGCACCGTGCTGGGCCCGCTGGACCCGCAAATGGCAGAGAGTCTTCACCTGAACCCGGCCTGCCGGGTGGTCGCCGGCACCACCGACAGCATCGCCGGGTTCCTTGCCTCCGGCGTGACCGATGACACCACGGGCGTGACCAGCCTCGGCTCGACCCTGGTGCTCAAGCAGCTGGCACCGGAGCCGATCTACGCCCCGGAACTGGGCATCTACAGCCATCGCTTGCTGGGCCGCTGGCTGGTCGGCGGGGCCTCCAACAGCGGCGGCGCCGTACTGCGCCAGTACTTCGACGACGCGGCGCTGGAGCAACTGAGCGACACCATCGACCCGGAGAGCGACAGCGGGCTGGACTACCGGCCCCTGCCCCGGCCCGGCGAGCGCTTCCCGGTCAACGACCCCGAGCTGGCACCTCGCCTTTCCCCCCGGCCCGACGATGATGCGCGATTCCTGCAAGGCCTGTTCGAGGGGATCGCCCGCATCGAACGCGACGGCTACCGGCGCCTCACCGAGCTGGGCGCCCCGCGTGTCGAACGCGTGGTGTCCCTCGGCGGCGGCGCCCGAAACCCCGTATGGACCCGCATCCGCAGCCGGATTCTGGCGCTCCCGGTCACCCTGGCCGAGGACGACGATGCCGCCCGGGGCGCCGCCCGGCTCGCGCGCATCGGCGTGGGGCTGGAGCCGGGCCCCGCGGACTGACCATCCCCTTTGCCGCGAACGTCCATGTAGGAGCCGCCTTGGCGGCGAAGCGCCTGCCAAAGCCGGAGACGGCCCCGAATGGGATGAGTTCGGCGATCCAGTTCCCGTAACACGGATATCCGGTTTTCCAGAACCGGACGCGGGCAGGGGCTTCGCCGCCAAGGCGGCTCCTACCGCATGTCCGGGGGCAGGGCCCAATCTAATGGTGGTGATCGGTGCTACATTCGGGAGAGAACACCCCAACAAAGGGATATGACATGCACTGGACGCGAGTTCTCGGGATTGCCCTGCTGGTGGGCGGGATCATTTTGCTGGTGATGGGCTATAACGCGACCGAAAGCCTGGGCGAGGAGTTGCACCAGGAATTCATGGGGCGCTACACGGAAGAGACGCGCTGGTACCTGATCGCAGGCGGCGTGATGTCGGTCGTTGGGCTGGTGCTGGCGATCTTCGGGGTGCGCCGCTGAATCCACCGTGCCGGCCCCTTCGCTCCGCCTGACACCGCTGTTCGCGTTCCTGGCACCCTTTCGCGGGCTCTCGCGCGTATTCGAGCCGGGCCTGCGGGGCCTGGTGATCGGGCCCCTGATCATCAACATCGTGGTGGTGATCGGCCTGGCGACGGCGGCCGCATTTGGCTTCGAGGCACTGCTGGCCACGTGGCTCCCGAGTGGCTGGGACTGGCTGGCCTGGCTGCTATGGCCGCTGTTCGCCCTGGCGCTGCTGGTGGCCTTTGCGGTATCGGCAGTGGCCCTGGCCGCGATCATCGCCAGCCCGTTCTCCGGCCCGCTGGCCTACCGTACCGCCCGCGGCCTGGGCCACGAACCGCGCCAGCCGGCGCGCTCGTTTTTCGGCGAGATGGGTCACGCGAGTATCACCGCGCTGCGCAAGACCGGGTACTACGCCCTGCTGTTCATCCCGGTGCTGATCATCACGGTGATCCCCGGGCTGAACCTGCTGGCCGGACTGGCGTGGTTCCTGTTCGGTAGCTGGGTACTGGCCGTCGAATTCATGGAGGCCCCGCTGGCGAACGACGGCCTGGAGTTTGCGGCGGTCCGCCAGACGTTGCGCACCCACCGGCTGGAGACGCTCAGCTTCGGGGCCGGCACCACGCTGCTGGCGATGGTGCCCGTGGTCAACCTGCTGCTGGTTCCGGCCGCCGTGATCGGCGCGACCCACCTGCGCGTGCGCCTGCCCGACCCCCGGGGCAACGCCTAAAGCATTTCTCACCACGGAGCGCACGGAGGGCACAGAGAAAGAAATTCAAAAGCGGGTTACAGGAAGTAGGGAAGGACGCTGGAAGGAATAACAACGGCCGGATCGATTCTTCCGGCATCACTCATCTCGGAGGCAAGCCTTCCGAGGCAAGGCGACTCGCCGAAACCCTGCGAGCCCCCAGGCCCTCCAGCCCATCATCCCTTCCAACCTTCCTGTAAACCGCCCTTGACCTTCTTCGTGCCTTCGTGCGCTTCGTGGTGCCAAACGCCCTTGACCTCGTGAGAGGCGGGATCCGAATCAGCCCAGTAGCGCATCCAGCGGGTTGTCGGTCGGCAGCGGACGCATGCGGCCCTCGCGCAGCTCCTGGGCGACACCCTGCAGGGAATGACGGCGGCTGGCGCCCTGGTCGAGCGACAGGAAGAGGTAGCTGCGCGTGGCCTCGCCGCGCCACACAAGGCCCATGCGGTGAAGCTGCCCGCTGGCCTTGTCGACCATCTCGAACCACTCGCCGGTGCGCATCCGACTGGCATCGAAGACCCAGGGGTCGTCGAGATCGGTCAGCAGGTCCGGGTCGTCGTCCTCCAGGCGCGTGGCGCGACGCGCCTGGATGCGCGCCTGCGGGTCGAAACGCGGCTCGTCGGCCGCGGCACGGATACGCTGCAGGTGTGCCTGCCCGAGGTGCTGCACCACCGCCTTGATGCGCGCCTCGTCGGCGCCGTGCTCGCGGGCGGTGGCGACGATCTTCTGCACCAGTGGGTTGACCTCCTGCGGGGTGACCCCGTTGCAGATCGCCCGCACCACCTCCTGGACCTCGGCGTCCAGGACCTGCACGGCCGCCTCGTCCACGGCCAGCAGGTCTTCCCAGGCCTCGGCGATCTGTTCGGCGGCGCGCTCCGGCAGCTCCGCACCGGTCTCCAGCACGCATACCGTCAGGGTGCGTCGGGCGCGGGCGGCACGCTCCTTCTGGCACATCGGCTCGGCGAGCGCGGTCGCCTGCGTCTGCCAGTGCGCGTCCTGCTCCGCCAGGGCGGTAGCCCATTCCTCGCGCAGGGCCTGTGCGCCGGCGCGATCGAGGACATCAACCTCCTTTTCCAGGCGTTCAACGCTCTGGCGCATCGCGTCGAGATAGCCTTTGACCAGGGCGGCGTCCTCCGCGCCGCTGTCGGGGCTGATGCGCACACCGGTGTTGATCAGGCTGCCCACCCATTCACGCAGCGGGTGGGCGGGGTCGTGGAAGAATTCGAGATCGCGGCTGACGGCACGCGCGAGCAGCGGTTGCAGCTTCAGCATGATCGCGCGGAACTCGGGATGGCACTCGAGCTGGCGCGACACCTCGGCGAACACGCCAGCGAGCACACCCGTGATGACCTCCTCGAGGGAGGCCTCGGCCGCCGCCCCCGCGCCGACCGCCGCCGGGCCCGTACCCACCCCGCCGGTGGCGGGCAGCCAGCCGGAGGACGCTGCCCATTGCTGCCAGGCCTCCGGGGCGGCATCCGCCGCGGGCATCGGCGCGCGGGCCGCCACACCGACTCCACCGCCAGCTCCCGACGGGACCGCCTCGTCTGCCTCGGTCGCGGGCGGCGCCGCGCCGTCCGGGGCCGGTTCGCCGCTGGCGGCGCTCCAGCTCGCACGTGCCGCCGCCCGGTCCAGGTCGCCGTCCGGCTCCTCGGAGACCGGCTCGCGGACCAGCCCACAGGACTCCACCGTCTCGACCACGAAGGCCAGGGTCGGCGCCGCGGTGCTGCCCAGGCAACGCACATACCCGCGCATCAGATCCAGCGTCATGTCGGTACGGCCGAACTGGGCCTCGGCGGTCTCGATCAGGCGCTCGTACCAGTTCAGCGGCGACCAGGGCGCCCAGCCGGGGTGCTCGAAACGATCCTCCTCGCGCGCCGCCTGCAGGAAGACAAACCAGGAATAGCGATTGTGCTCGCGGACCAGTCCTTCCAGCTTGTGTCGCAGGGAGCGGCGCGTGGACTGGTAGTCGTCCAGGATCTGCAACCCGGAGTTGTCGCCCGCGTAGCTGGAACCGGAAAATTCGTACTTCGGGGGATAGGTCGTGGCCAGGAAATCCCGTTCCAGGGCCTCCTCGAACTGGCGGCGCAGCACGAACTGATAGCCCTGAAGCTGGTTGGCCCACTCGCTGCTTTCGGAGTCCTGGCCGCCGGCGGTCCAGTCCCGGGCGATCGCCTCCAGGCAGCGGTCGAGGTGGTCCGCCACTCGTGGAACAATGCCACGCGCCAGTTGCTGGCGCTGCGCATCCGACAAGCCGGCCAGTCCCGACCAAAGCTTCGTCGGATCGGCCCCCGGGCCTTCCCGGCCTGTCTGCTCCGTGCCTGCCATTGCTTGGGTGCCCTCGTCTAGCCGCGCGATTGCCCCCGTAAGTTCAACGTGAGGCGCCCCATAGTGTACAGGCGCGGCAAAAGCAGAGCATCCGGGGCAGCCCGCGCTGCTTCAGTCCTCCAGCGGCTGCGCGCCGACCTGGACCCTGTCGCCCTCGATGCGCACCGGAAAGCGCGTAAGGGGTTCTTCCGCCGGCGGCTCCATGACCTCGCCGGTGCGCAGGCAGAACTGGGCATCGTGCATCGGACAGGTGATGCAGTCATCGGCGTCGATCTCGCCGTCGGCGATCGGCACATCCTCGTGGGTACAGAGGTTCTCCACCGCGAAGTACTCGCCCCCCAGGTTAAAGATGGCCACCTCGGTATCGGCCGTCTCGATCAGACGGTGGTCACCATCCTCGATGGACCCCACCGGGGCCACGTCAATCCATTCCGTCATTGCGTCTCCCAGGACCGGACAGGGTTCAACATGTGTCAATGTTCGAGCGCGAATCAGCGCGCGGAAGCCCGCAGTGCCGCGGTGGCCGCAGGGTCGATCTCGATCCGCCGCCCTTCTTCCGGGTGATAGGAAAAGCGCCCGACTACGCGCAGGTTCTCGCCCACGTGGTCGCGAACCGCCGAACCGGGAGTGACCGCCACCCGGTTGATGGCGTCGTCCTCGAGCCAGTAATGCTCGGGATCGTCGAAGCGGTTCACCACTCCCTCGGTTTCCACGAGCTCGCCGTCGAACGCCGGCGCCGACGCCGCCAGTTGCTCCAGCGTCACCGGCGCCACGCGCTCGCCGCCGCAGGCTACCAACAAGGCCGACGCGACCAGTCCCAGAAACAGGACTTTCATCTCCTTCCACACGATCGTTTCTCCCGGTTCCACTCACGGCGCATGCCGCGTCCTCATCCGCACAGCCTAACGAAAGGGGCATTCGTCGTGCCGATTCACCCGCGAATGGCAGGCTCAAGCAAGGCGGTTTGCTGCCGTTACCCGGGAATGACGACCTGCCCGCACACCCGACAGGGACGCTCCCTCGCATGAATTCGGCACATCAGAACCGCTCCCGCTCGCCCTCGCGCATGGCCCGGTCTCGGCCGAGTGCCGGCCCGAAGGCCACGGTGGCACTGGACCCGCGCGAACGACCACACCTCGCTCCACGGGAGGACTGGGTGGAACTGGCGGAGGAGACCCTCAGGCTGATCCGGCAACTGCGGGTTTAGGCCCTGCGGCGCGCCGGGGACTTTAGCGGGCGTGCTGCGCGAGCCAGCGGTCCAGGGCGTTGCCGAAGGCCTGGCGGTCGCGCGGGCCCAGCGCCGCGGGACCGCCGGTGTCCACGCCGCTCCCGCGCAGGGTGTCCATGAAATCGCGCATGCTGAGGCGCTCGCGGATATTGTCGCGGGTATAGAGCTCGCCGCGTGGATTGAGCGCCTGACCGCCCTTCTCGATCACCTCCGCGGCCAGCGGGATATCGGCCGTGATCACCAGGTCGCCCGCCGCGAGGCGCCGGACGATCTCGTTGTCGGCCACGTCGAACCCGGCGCCCACCTGGATCGAGTCAATGAGCTTGGACGGCGGCGTACGCATCGGCTGATTGGCCACTAGGGTCATCGGCGTAGCCGTCCGTTTCGCGGCGCGAAACAGGATCTCCTTGATGACCCCGGGACAGGCGTCCGCGTCGACCCAGATCTTCATGTGTCTCCTTCCCGAGAGGTTTCCTGTAGTCGCTTGCAGGGTAGTCGTTTGCGGCGCCGGGCACATTCCGGGCGGTCCGGATTGGCGCCAGGAGCGAACACGTGCTATCAGCTTGGAAGACATCCACCAAGATGCTTGCACCCTGTCAGGGACAAGCCCCGCAAGGAGTTGCGCATGGGAATCGAAGTCACCGGCATTCTGGGTCTGATCTGGCTGCTGATCGTGATCTGGGCGATCGTGCGCACCGCGCAAAGCCCCGCAAGCCCCCTCGTGAAGGTGCTGTGGATCCTGATCCTGCTGTTCCTGCCGCTTCTGGGACTGATCGCCTGGCTGCTGTTGGGACCCCGATAGGCACCCTTCACGCCCGTCACAGGCGGCGCAGAAACTCCGCCAGGTCCACATCCCGGCCCTCCAGTTCGCGGAGTCGCGCAAGCAGCGCATCCTGGGATCCGAAACGCTCGTGATCAAAGCCCGGGGCACGGGATGTGCGGTGCGGCCCCGAGATACCCGGGTCCGGGCCCGCAGCACGCCAGCCGAAGTCCGGTGGCGGGTCGGACGTCCGCGTATCGGCAGCCGGAACGGCATCCCGCCCCGCAGCCCCCCCCGGGCTCGGCGGATCGGCGGGGCCCAGCGCCTCACGCAACGCGACATCCTCCGGAACCTCGGGGCTGGCCGCCCCTTCCGGCGGCGCATCGACCGAGCGCTCACCCCCCTTGATGGCCGGTCGCCCGGTGCGCGCCCGGTACTGCTCGTGCAGGGTGTTCAGGACCTCGGCCAGGGCTGCCGGGTCCGCCACCTCCAGCGCGGTCTCGAAAGCCCGGCGCAACTGGTGCAGGCCCTGGTCGGCATCCACCTCCGGCGGGGGCGTCTCGTCGACCGTGGAATCCACAGGTTCCTGGACCTCCGTTGCCGGCGGGGCCGTGGCTTCGAATCCGTCATCCCCGGCGGAACCGACAGCGGATCGGGTGGCGGATGGAGAACCCTCGAGCCGCCCGCGCCAGAAGCGGCTGAAGGCCGCGTCGGGTCCCTGCGGCGGGTCGTCGTCCAGCGCGTTGGCCAGGCGCTGGAACGGGCGGACCGACGGATCGCCCTCGGCAAACAACGCAACCGGGTGCTGCAGGGTGACCGCCGTGCGCAGGCTCTCGTCGCGCTGGACGAAACCCAGGAAATCGACTCGCGTATGCAGGTATTTTTCCACCGCGTTGCCAAAGCGCTGGAACACGCTGCGCGCCTCGGCAACGTCCGCGACCATGTTGACGACCACCCGTACGTCCAGCGCCTGCCGGCGCAAGGCGAGTTTCAGCAGGGAGAAGGCGTCCGTCAGGGAGGTCGGCTCCGGGGTGAGCACCAGCAGGACCTCATGGCTGGCCGCGAGGAAGTCCAGCGTGGTGTCGCCGATGCCGGCGGCGGTGTCCAGCAGCAGGTCGTCGAAATCCGGTTCAATGCGCGCCAGCTCCGTGACCAGACGCTGCCGGTGGGCCTCGGAGAGCTCGGCATATTCGCGGATACCACTGGCGCCCGGGATGATCCGCAGGCCTTGGGGCCCTTCCAGGAGGATCTCCTCGATGCCGCACTCCCCGGCCAGCACCTCGGGCAGCCCCCGTTGCGGACGCAGTCCCAGCAGGATGTTGACGTTGGCCAGCCCGGTGTCGCCGTCGAGGATGCACACCCGCCGCCCCCGGCGCGCCAGGGTAATCCCGAGGTTCACCGCGAGGCTGGACTTGCCCACGCCACCCTTGCCGCTGGCCACGGCCAGGACCCGTGGCCGCGGCACCGCCGCGGATCGGGAATCCGCCGAGGCACTGCGATCGGACATTGCGGCTCCCTGCATGGCACTCATCGGCATGGATTAAGGAAACCCTGATCAGCGTTTCCTTAAGGAAACACTGATTAATGTACACGCTCGCGCTCGAGTCGCTTTTGCGTGCGAACAAGGCGCGGTGACTGCCGTGCAGTCATTCTGCACAAGGGAACCGCAACGCCGTTCCCACGCAAAAGAGGCCGAGCCCCTTCGTTGATTAAGTTGCGGGGTTGGCACCCCAGGCTCCCCGATCCTGCGTTGCGCCCCGAATCCATCGAAAACGAGCGGGTAGAACCACTACCCGCTGCACGACGCGCCTTGTCTCGGAAAATCTGGGGTGCCAACGTGAACGTGTACATTAATCAGTGTTTCCTTAAAGGATGACGGCGAACTCACGGCCGGTCTACCCCGTCCGGTAGCGCGTCTGAATACCGCACAGTATAGTCGGTTATCAAGAGCGGCCCGGCGCGCAGGCGCCACACGGTGCCACCACCGGGTTCGCGGTTCGGGCAACTGAGACGGCGGGTCGGCTACAGCGTCTCCGGGGAACAGCATGGCGAGGGTCAACACGGCAACGGACGCATTACCCAGCCTGCCCCAGGCGCTGATCCCCGTTCTTGATGCCACCCAGGCCGATGAAGCCGATTTCCAGTCCCTAGCCCGCGCCATCCTGCAGGATGCCGGGATGTCCGGCCGCCTGCTGCAGGCCGCCAACTCCCCCTTCTACTTCCGTGGTTCGCCCTGCCGCACCATCGACCGCGCCCTGTTCAGCCTGGGCCTGGACACGGTGCGCAGCCTGGCCCTCACCGCGGCGATCCAGCAGCTGTTCGGCGAGTTCGCGCCCCGGCATCGCGGCTACCTGCGCGTAATCTGGCGCCGCGCCCTGACCACCGCCAGCCTCGCCCAGGTCCTTGCGACCCTGACCCGCTACCCCCGCCCGGAAGAGGCCTACCTGGCCGGGCTGCTGATCGACATCGGCCGCCTGATCCGGCTGGTCGGAGACGAGGGTCACTACTGGCCCCTGCTGCAGGCGGCGGAGGACGACCCGCACCTGGTGGCCCTCGAACGCGACAGCTTCGGGTGCCACTACGGCGAACTGGGCGGCGACTGTCTGGAGACCTGGGGCCTCGGCCGTTTCGTGGCCGATGCCGTGCGCTACCACCTGGAGCCGGCCGAACGCGTGCGCGATGCCCACCACCTGGTGAAGCTGGTGAACCTGGCGCATGCCATGGCCTGCCTTCCGGCCACCCTCGCGGCCAGCACCGACGCCACCTGCAACGAAACGGCTCTGGCCGCCGCCGACACCCTGTTCGGCCTGAACGAGGGTCTGGCGCGGGAACTGCGCGAACGGGTCGCCGAAGACGTCCGGCGCATCGCCGGCTCGCTGGAGATCGATCTCGAGCCCCCCGCGCCGGGTCTCGGGACACAGGACGGGCCGGAATCGACCGACCGGGCGGCCGAACGCGCCCTTGGGGCACGGGTCCGGGACCTCACCGAACTGGAACGGATCAACGCGGAGATGGCCCGCGCGACCCGGTTGCAGGACCGCTGCCTGGCCGCACGGCGCACCCTGTTTCTGACCCTGGGCGTGAACCAGAGCCTGCTGTTCCTGGTGGACGAAGACCAGCAGTCGGTCTCCGCCTGGGTGGAGGATGACGAGACACCCGATTTTACCCTGCCGCTGCTGCCCGGGCGCAGCCTCGTTACGGACACCCTGCTGGACCGCGAAATCCTGCGTCACGAGGAGGAGAACGCCGCCGGCCTCCCGGTGATCGACCAGCAGCTGTTCCGCCTGTGCGAGGCGGAACGCCTGTGGAGCTTTCCGCTGCTGGCCGACGGTCAGCAGCCCGCTGGCGTGCTGATCCTGGGGCTCACGCACGACCAGGCAGAGGGCCTGGAACCCCGCAGCGACTTCATCCGCGCCCTGACCCGCGAGATCGCGCGCGCCCTGACGCAGCCCCCCCCCGAGGCCCGAGACACGGACGCGACCGAACAGCGCATCCGCGAGACCGTGCACGAGGCCGGCAACCCGCTCAGCATCATCCAGAACTATCTGGGCGTACTGCACCACAAGCTGGGCGCGGAGCACGAGGCCCGCCACGAGTTGGGCCTCATCAAGGACGAGATCGACCGGGTCGGGCGCATCCTGCTGCGCCTGCGCGATCCGGAGGCGGCTGCGGGCGGAGAGACCGGCCCGGGCTCGCTGAACGCGCTGGTGCGCCAGGTCGCGGATATCGTCGACGGGTCCCTGTGCCGGACCCGGGGCATCCAGCTCCACCTGGACCTCAGCCCGTCGGATCCGCCGCTGTCCGTGCCGGCGGATCACTTGCGCCAGATCCTGACCAACCTGCTGAAGAACGCCGCGGAGGCGCAGGCGAACGGTGGCGAGATCAGTATCGCCACCCGCGCCCCGACTACGGTCAACGGCCGCCGCGTGGTCCCCCTGTCGGTAACGGACAAGGGGCCCGGCCTGCCACCGGCGGTCCAGGCCGCCGCGTTCGCGCCCGTGGACTCCAGCAAGGGGCCGGGCCATGCCGGCCTCGGGCTCAGCATCGTCAAGCGCCTGACCGAGGAGATCGGTGCGGGCTTCACCTTTACCAGTACAAGCGCCGGGACGCGCTTCGAAATCACCCTGCCCCTGGTTGCACCGGGGACAGCGGACGCATCAGGGATGACGCAGTCATGACTTCCTGAGGCCTTGATGACCGACCGCGACACGCCGATCGACCCGCAGTCCGTCCGCATCCTGATCGCCGATGACGATCCCGGCCTGCTCGAAAGCCTGCGGGGCCTGCTGAGCCTGGAAGGCTATCCCGTGCGGACCGCCCCGGGTGGCGGCGCCGCTATCGAGGCCCTGCGCGAAAAACGCTATGACCTGCTGCTGCTCGATCTCGCCATGCCGGAACTCGACGGTCTCGATGTTCTGCGCTTCATGCAGGCCGCCGGCCTGGAAACCCTGACCGTGGTCGTCAGCGGCAACAGCACCGTGGAGGACGTCGCCGGCGCCCTGCGCGAGGGCGCGCACGACTATCTGAAAAAACCCTATGAACCGGCCGAGTTGCTGGCGACCGTGCGCAACGCACTGCAGCACAAGGCCCTGGAGGATGCCAACCGGGCGATGCGCGCCCGCCTGGAGAAATCCGAGCGCCTGCACCGCATGATTGTGAACAACTCGCCCGACATCGTGTTCGTGCTGGATGCGGAGCATCGCTTCCGTTTCGTGAACTCCCGCGTCCACGAACTGCTGGGCTATGCCCGTCAGGACCTGCTCGAGTCCTCCATCCTCGACCTGGTCGAACCCGAGGACCGCGACAAGGCCGCGTACTTCTTCGAACAGGCCACCCGCCGCCAGGCGCATATCCGCTCCGTCGAGCTCGCCCTGAAGCCGGCCCGTCCGTCGCATACCCGGCACTTCTTCGAGGTCGCGGTGTGGCCCAACGGGGCCGGGGACGAAAACGCCGATGGCGGGCATGAGGCACTGACCTACGGCACCGCCCGCGATATCACCGAGCGCAAGGAATCCGAGGCCTTCATCAACTTCCAGGCCTATCACGACCTGCTCACTCGCCTGCCCAACCGCGCCCTGTTCCGCGATCGCGTGGATGTGGCCATCTCGCACGCCCACCGCTCCGGGAGCCAGCTGGCCGTGCTGTTTATCGACCTGAACCGCTTCAAGGTGATCAACGACTCGCTCGGACACACGGTCGGCGACCGCCTGCTGCAGGGCGTGGCGCAGCGTCTGCAGGGCTGCATCCGCAAGGGGGACACGCTGTCGCGCTTCGGCGGCGACGAGTTCACCCTGCTGATCCCGGGGCTGGCCAGCAGCGAGGCCGCGATCCAGGTCGCCGAGAAGATCCTGGAGAGCCTGCAGGCCCCGTTCCAGATCGGCGACCACGAACTGTTCGTCGGCGCCAGCATCGGCATCGCGATCTACCCGGATGCCGGCGACAATCTCGAGGCCCTGATCAAGAACGCGGACATCGCGATGTACCGCGAAAAGAGCACCGGCAAGACCGGGGTGCGCGTGTACAGCCCGGACATGGGCGGCCACCCCCCGCGCCGACTGCAGCTGGAACAGGACATGCGCCGCGCCCTGGAGCGCGACGAGTTCCATATCCTCTATCAGCCTCAGGTCGACACGGAAACCGGCCAGATGGTCGGCGTCGAGGCGCTGATCCGCTGGGACCACCCACAACTGGGACTGCTGGGCCCGGCCGAGTTCATCCCGGTCGCCGAGGACACCCGCCTGATCGTGGATCTCGATCGCCTGACCCTGCGCACCGCCATTCGCGAGGTGCAGCAGCACATGCAGGCAGGTTATCCGGAGCTGCACCTGGCCGTGAACCTCTCCCCCGTCCTGGTAGAGCGCGACGACTTCGTCGAGGACTTTCTGGGCATCCTGGGCGAGGCCGGCTTCCCGCCCGATCTGCTGGAGGTGGAGATCACGGAGAACCTGCTGATGAGCGACACCCCGGACACGGTGCACAAACTGAACCGGCTGGGCGCCGCCGGCGTGCAGATCGCGGTGGATGACTTCGGCACCGGCTACTCGTCCCTCAGCTATCTGCAGAAGCTGCCCATCCATACCCTCAAGATCGATCGCAGCTTCACACAGACCATCTGCCGCGAGGACGAGGCCTGCATCGTCAACGCGATCATCTCCATGGCGCGCGGACTGAACATGAATATCGTGGCCGAGGGGGTGGAGACCGATGCCCATCGCGATTACCTGCGCAAGCTGGAATGCCCGATGATGCAGGGCTTCCTGTTCGGTCAGCCCGCCCCCCTGCACCGCCTGCTGGAAAACGACGCGATCGCGCCCCGGCCCGTGGCCTGTCAGTAGGCTGCGACCACGACCGCCTGCCCGGCCTACTCGACCGCGGCCACCTGCGACTCGGTATCCGCCAGGAAGCGGTGCCCCTGGCGCAGGCAGTAGCGCAGCCACTTGTACAGGAACCGGTTGTGCCGCCAGCGGCAGACCAGGCCCGGGTGGCCGCTCAGCATCTCCGGCACCGCACCGTCCCCGATGGTCCGGCAGTGCAGCTCCAGCACCTCGGCCTGGCGCGCGTCATGGAACAGGCGCACGCGCATGTCCGGCTGCTCGCGGCGTTCGCCCTGATGATCGAACCGGTAGGTCAGGTGCAGCGTGGTGGTATAGCGGGTGCGCTCCAGCACCTCCAGGTACAGATCCAGCGCCCCCGCCACCCGCGAGACCGAACGCACCGGCTGCCGCTCGAGTTCGGGACACAGACGGCGCAGTGCGAGGTAGTTCTCCTCGTACATCTCCATCAGCGCCGCGAAGCTCTCGGGCCTGGGTTCCAGGTGGGACGGGGTCTGACGCTCCAGCAACATGTCGCGCAGTCTAACAGGCCAGAGCGGCCTCGCCGCGAGCGCCAGTAGTGCCAGGCGGGACACCCCCCGGGGTTTTTGGTACCTTCGAATCGACCAACAAGGATCCGCGACCCCATGGACATAAGCGTCGTCACGACCCGGCCCTTTTCCGACCAGAAGCCCGGCACCTCCGGCCTGCGCAAGCGCGTCCGCCAGTTCCGCCAGCCGCACTACCTCGAGAACTACATCCAGAGCATCTTCGACGCCTGCCCCGACCTGAAGGACGGCGAACTGCTGGTGGGGGGCGACGGACGCTTCCACAACCGGGAGGCGATTCAGGTGATCCTGCGCATGGCCCTGGCCAATGGTGTGAAGAAGGTCGCCGTGGGGCACGCCGGCCTGCTGTCGACCCCGGCCGCGTCGCACCTCATCCGCTCGCGCGGGGCCACGGGCGCCCTGATCCTGTCCGCCTCGCACAACCCGGGCGGCCCGGAGGGCGATTTCGGGGTCAAGCTCAACACCGCCAACGGCGGCCCCGCCCCGCCCGCGGTGACCGACGCCATCTTCGAGCAGAGCACCCGCATCCAGCACTACCGCATCGCCAATGGCACCGAGCACGTGGACATCGATCACCTGCATGCGGGACAGCTGGGCGACATGGCCGTCGAGGTGATCGATCCGGTCGGGACCTATGCCGATTACATGGCCACCCTGTTCGACTTCGACCGCATCGGCGAACTCCTGCGCTCCGATCACTTCCGCATGCGTTTTGATGCCATGCATGCCGTGACCGGCCCGTATGCCGAGGAGATCCTGGTCCACCGCCTGGGCGCCCCGGCCGAGACCATCCTGCGCGCCGAGCCGCTGGCCGACTTTGGCGGCCGCCACCCGGACCCGAACCTGTCGCACGCGCGCGAGCTGCGCGAGGCCCTGTACGGCCGCGATGCCCCGGACTTTGGCGCCGCCTCGGACGGTGACGGCGACCGCAACATGATCCTCGGCCGGCACTTCTTCGTCACGCCCTCGGACAGCCTTGCGATCATGGCGGCCAACGCCCACCACATCCCGGCATTTGCCGACGGCCTGAAGGGCGTGGCGCGCAGCATGCCCACCAGCCAGGCGGTTGACGTGGTCGCCGACAAGCTGGGCCTCCCCTGCTTCGAGACCCCGACCGGCTGGAAATTCTTCGGCAACCTGCTGGACGACGGACGCATCCGGCTGTGCGGCGAGGAAAGCTTCGGCACCAGTTCCGACCACGTGCGCGAGAAGGACGGGCTGTGGGCCGTGCTGTTCTGGCTCGACCTGCTGGCGGCCCGGCGCCAGTCGGTGGAGGAGATCGTGCGCGATCACTGGCGCCAGTATGGTCGCCATTACTACACCCGGCACGACTACGAGACCGTGGAGAGCGACCGTGCCGAGCAGGTGATGGCGCGCATCCGCGAGCAACTGTCGGTGCTGCCGGGGCAATCCCTGGCCGGCATGCGCGTGGCGCGGGCGGACGACTTCGCCTACCGCGACCCGGTGGACAACAGCCTGACCGAACACCAGGGCCTGCGCGTGCTGTTCGAGAGCGGTGCCCGCATCGTGTTCCGGCTGTCCGGCACCGGCACCGAGGGCTCGACCCTGCGCCTGTACATCGAGCAGCACGAGACCCACCCGGAACACCTCGATGCCGACCCGCAGGAACTGCTGCGCCCGCTGATCGAGGCCGCCTCCCGGCTCGGCGACATCCCCGGCCTGACCCGCCGCGAGAAACCCGACGTCATCACCTGACCGGGCCCGCGCGGCATGGATATCACCGCCACCCGCATCCGCTGGCGGCACGGCTATGCCTTCGTGCTGGCCGCCACTGCCTCGGCCGTCGGGCTGGGCAACATCTGGAAGTTTCCTTATATCCTTGGCCAGAATGGCGGCGGCGCGTTCCTGCTGATCTATCTCGGCTGCATCGCGCTGATCGGCATACCCGTGATGATGGCCGAGGTCATGATCGGCCGCCGCGGGCGCCGCTCGCCCGGATATGCGGCCCTGGCGGTGGCACGCGAAAGCCATGCCCACGACACCTGGACCCTCGTCGGCTGGATTGGCATTCTCGCCCTGTTCCTCATCATGACCTTCTATGTCGTGGTCGCCGGATGGGTCTTCGCCTACATACCCCTGGCCGCCAGTGGTGCCTTCGCATCGGCCAGCCCGGATGACGTCAGCGCCACCTTCCAGGCGATCACCACATCAGGCTCGGGGATGCTATTCTGGACCACGCTGGCCATTCTCGCGACGTCTGCGGTGGTCGCCCTGGGACTGCGTCGCGGCCTGGAACGCTGGGCAGGCTGGCTCATGCCGATCCTGTTCCTGCTGCTCCTGGTTGCGATGGGTAGTGCCATGATCATGGGGGATGTCTCGCAAGCCCTGGGGTTCATGTTTTACCCGGATTTCTCGGCTCTCGACGGTCACAGCATCCTGATAGCGGTGGGTCACGCGTTCTTCACCATGACCCTGGCCTCCGGCGTACTGATGATGTTCGGGGCCTATTTACCGCAGCAGACCTCCATCGCCGGCACCGCAATCGGCGTCGCGACCGCGGATACCCTGATCGCCCTGATCGCGGGGCTTGCCATCTTTCCCATCGTGTTCGCCTATGGGCTGAACCCCGCCGCGGGGCCGGGTCTGATGTTCGAGGCTCTGCCCCTGGCCCTCTCGGCAATCCCGGCGGGCGTGCTGCTCGCGACCGTATTCTTCGTGGTTCTGGGTATCGGGGTATTCAGCACCATGATTGCCAATGTGCAGGTCTTCGTGCACCTGCTAAGGGAGCGCTTCGGGATGCATCCGGCCGGGGCGGCGATGATCTCCGGGCTCGCAATCTGGGGGCTCAGCCTGATCACCATTGCGTCGTTTACCGATGCCGAATGGGCACAGATCGAGCGAACCCTGCTGGGGCGGGAATTGCCCACGCTCTACCACCTGATCGAGCATGCCTCGATCAATATCCTGCTACCCATGAGCGGATTGTTGATCGCCCTGTTCGCGGGCTGGGTCGTCCCCAACCAGATCGCCGCCAGCGAGATGGGACAGTGGCGAATCACCTACTCGTTATGGCGCACGATCCTGCGTTATCTCGCGCCCGCGGCCCTGCTCGGCCTCTTTTGGCAGCTGTCGGACCTGAGCGGCCATCTGCCGTTGTGAACCGACGCCCGCTGCACGTTGCGTCCTCAGGCACCGTTAGGATACGCCCATGAACGATGAATGGATCGTCACGTTCGAGATCGCCGCCACCCTGTTCGCGGGACTCGGGCTGTTCTTCGTCGGCATCCGCCTGATCAGCGAACATCTGCGCCAGTTGGCGGATCGGCGCCTGCGCACCTTGGTCGGACGGGCAACCGCGAGCGATCGTTCGGCTGCCGCGCTGGGGCTGGTAGGCGGGGCCATCAGCCAGAGCATCCACGCCGTCATCTTCGTGCTGATCTCGCTAGTGACCGCAGGCGTGCTGGATGCGCGTCGTGCCCAGCCGGTCATCAACTTCGCCAATCTCGGGACCTCGCTGCTGGTGCTGATCGCCGCCCTGGACCTGAGCCTGATGGTGTTCATCCTGGTGGGTGTAACCGGTCTGCTGTTCTATTTCGATCGCGACCAGTCCGCTCGCCTGCGCCACCTGATCCGCGCGCTGCTCGGCATTGGGCTGCTGTTTCTGGGCCTGATCTTCATCAAGGACGGGGCCAAGCCGCTGGCCGACCTCCCCTGGATGACCGAACTGATGTCCCTCTCGGCGCAATCCCTGCTGATCGCGTTCGTGACGGGGCTGGCATTCGCGGTCATCGCCCACTCCGCCTCCAGCATCACCATCGTCACCATGGCCTTGGCCGCCAGTGGCGTGATCGATCTGGAGTACGGGCTGATGGTGGTCTATGGCGCGGGCTTCGGCACGGGCATCAGCACCCTTGTGCTGGCCGCCTCGCACAAGGGGCTCGGGCGTCAGCTAGCGCTTTACCAGTTCATTCTCAAGGCCATGGGGTTGGCCCTGCTGCTCCCATTGTTCTGGATCGAGTTCTACGGAGGCATCCCGCTGGTCGCGGCCTTGCTGGCCGCACTCCCGGTCGGGATGGGCTTCCAGATCGCGTTCTCCTATGTGCTCTATCAGATTGCCTGCGACATGGTCATGCACCCGTTCCACCACCGTGTCGCCGACTATCTCGAACGCAAGGCCCCACCCACCGCGGAGGAGACCCTGGGAAAGCCGAAGTACCTCTACGCCGGGGCCCAGAACGACGCGGGCAGTGCCCTGATGCTCGCTGAACAGGAGCAGCTGCGCCTGCTGCGGCACCTGCCGGAATACCTCGACGGCGTGCGCGACGAGATTCCGCAGCCCCGTCACGACCGCGTTAGCCTGCAGCGCGGCGGAACCCAGGTCGCGGACGCGACGGCACAATTCCTGGACGAGATCCTGTCTGGCGCCCTCAGCGGCGCCACCCTGGACCATGCGATCGTATTGAAGAGCCGGAACGAACTGATCGCGTCGCTGCAGGAGACCCTCAACGACCTGGTCATCGAGGTCGAGCGCGCGCGCACTGGCAAGGACTCGGCCGAGGCGCGTGCGCTAACCCATGGCCTGATCGAGACCCTCCACATGATGCTGCTGACGCTGAACGATGCGGCGCGGACCGGGGATGCCGACGACATCGAACTGCTGCAGTCGCTGACCCATGATCGCTCGGAACTGATGGACTCGATCCGGCGCCGTCTACTGACCGGCGGCGAACTCGTCGGCAGCACCCGCGACGCAGTGTTCGGTGCCACCAGCCTGTTCGAGCGCGGGGTCTGGCTGCTGCGCCGCTACTCTCTGCTGCTGGCCTCCCCGGAGGGCGCCCGCTACGAGGCCCCTGAAACCGCAGCCGCCCGCGCATAGGAGCCGAGCATTTTCGGCGATCACGGCCGCGCCAACGCCCCTTCGGCCAAAGGGCTAGCCTCCTTCAATGCGACGGTCACCGAACCGCGAGCGCCGTGTCACCCGCGGGCGAACACGGTTTGCAGGCGCTCCAGCGCCTCGCGCAGGCGGGATTCGGACTGAGTGTAGGCAATGCGCACATAATCGCGACCGCGGGTGGGGCTGAAGTCCGTGCCCGGAGTCAGGGCCACCCCCGTCTCGTCCAGGATTCGCGCACAAAGGGCCTCGGAATCCACGCCATGGGCCCGACAATCGGTCCAGGCATAGAACGCCCCCTCCGGGCGTGCCTGCACTTCCAGGCCGAGCCTCGGCAACGCATCCAGTAGCACATCCCGGCGCGCCTTAAGTTCCTGGACTTGGGACTGCAGTAGGGCCTCGGTTTCGGGGGCGAAAGCCACGAGTGCGGCAGCCTGCGCCACAGTGCCCGGGGCCACGAAGAGGTTCTGCGCCAGACGCCGTACCGGGTCCACCCAGGCTTCCGGCACCACCATCCAGCCCAAACGCCACCCGGTCATCGCGAAGTACTTGGAAAAGGAGTTGATCAC
>JBJHBC010000008.1:0-9989 GCA_050485285.1 Thioalkalivibrio sp. | reverse complement strand
CCGGACCGAAACTCCAGGCGCAGGGGCGTCCCGATGAGCTTGAGGTGCTTGCGGAAGAAGTTCTCCAGATAGCGCTTGTAGCTGCCCGGCAGGGAATCGGTCTGGTTGCCGTGGACCACGATCACCGGCGGATTCTGCCCGCCCTGGTGGGCGTAGCGCAGCTTGATGCGGCGCCCGCTGACCATGGGCGGCGCATGTTCCGCCACCGCGGCCTCCAGCAGGCGCGTAAGCTCCGGCGTGGAGACCTTGCGAAAGGCGCTGGCATGCGCCTCGCGCACATCGTCCAGCAGGTGCCCGACATTGGTGCCGTGCAGTGCGGAGATCAGGCGCATGCGGGCAAAGTCGACAAACCCCAGGCGACGGTCCAGCTCGTCGCGGATGCGCTCGCGCGCATGGTCCTCCATGCCGTCCCACTTGTTGACCGCCAGCACCAGCGCGCGCCCGGCCTCGATCACCATGCCCAGCAGGTGCGAATCCTGGTCCGACAGCCCGGATTGGGCATCGACCACCAGGATCACCACGTGCGCGGCCTCGATCGCCTGTAGTGTCTTGATCACGCTGAATTTCTCGATCACCTCGTGCACCCGTGCCCGACGCCGCACACCGGCGGTATCGATCAGGGTGTAGTCGGTGCCATCACGCTCGAAGGGCACGAAGATGCTGTCGCGGGTGGTGCCGGCGATGTCGGTGGCCACCACGCGCTCGTCGCCCAGGATGCGGTTGACCAGGGTGGACTTGCCGACGTTGGGGCGCCCGACAATCGCCACGCGGATGCCCGGCCAGTCGTCCAGGGCCGCCTGCTGCGAGGCCTCGTCGAGCCCGTCGCTGGACGCCTCTTCACTGGCCTCGCCGCCGCCGGCGTCCAGCGCCGCGCGGCGCGCCGCCGCCACGTCCTTGCGCACGCCCTGCATCAGGCCCTGCACGCCACGCCCGTGGGCGGCCGCGATGGCCGTGATCGAGCCCAGGCCCAGCGCGTAGAATTCGGCACTGACGGAGTCGGCATCCAGGCCGTCGGTCTTGTTCACCACCACGCGGGCCTTCACGCCCGCCGCGCGCAACTGATCGGCGATCGCCTGGTCCTGCGGCGTCAGACCATCGCGGGCGTCCACCAGGAACAGCACGTGATCGGCCTCGGCCACCGCGCGCCGGGTCTGCTCGGCCATCGCGCGGTCCATCTCCGCGCCCTCGCCCGACAGGCCGCCGGTGTCCACCACCAGGTAGGGGAAGTCCCCCACCTTGCCAATGCCGTACTGGCGATCCCGCGTGAGCCCCGCGACATCGGCCACCAGGGCATCACGCGAGCGCGTGAGCTGATTGAACAGGGTGGACTTGCCGACGTTGGGCCGCCCAACCAGCGCGATCACCGGGATCATCGGCGTTCCCGACCCCCGCGGTATCCACGACCACCCGGCAGGAGCGAACTCACTCGGCGCCCCGAATCGCGGGGTTCACCGCGGTCAGCTGCCCGTTGTCGGTCACCACATACAGCGTCCCGTTGACCAGCGTCGGGCGGGTCACCACGGAACCCGAGCTCGCGCGCAGCCGCGCGACGATGCGCCCATCCTCGAGATCGATCCAGTGCAGGTAGCCCTCGTAATCGCCGACGATCGCATGCGGTCCCACCACGACCGGCGCCGTGACCCCGCGCAGGCGCAGCCCGTCCATCTGCCACAGGTCGCCGCCACTGCGCGGCTCCAGGCCCCACACGTGGCTCTCGGCGTCGGTCACCACCAGTACGTCGGAGTCGGTGTCCACGTCCGCGCCCTGGTAGGACGAGAAATCGCGGGTCCAGAAGAGCTCGCCGGAATTCAGATCCAGCGCGGCCAGCCGGCCCTGATAGCTCGCGGCAATGGCCGCACCGCGATACAGCGGGATATGGCCGTCCACGTCCACCATGCGCTCGACCTCGGTGCGACCACTGGGGATGCCCAGCGTGGTCTCCCACAGGACATTGCCGCGATTAAGCCCCAGCATCAGCAGGCGTCCGTTGTCGAAACCGGCCAGCACGCGCCCGGAGGTGATCTGCGGGCGCTGGGCGCCGCGCAGGCTCAGCGAGGGCGTGGTCCGCAGCGCGGTCCACTGGGTCGCGCCCGAGGCGGCGTCCAGCGCATGCAGCCGCCCGTCATTGGTGCGCACGACCACCAGCCCGCCGGTTACGTCCGAGACGGCCAGCACCTCGCTGGACAACGCGGCACGCCAGCGTTCGCCGCCCCCTTCCAGGTCCACGCCGATCGCATAGCCGTCCAGCGTCCCGACCACCGCGAGGTCGTCGCCGACTCCGACACCGGCCGAGACCCGGGCGTCGTCCAGGCGCACCTGCCAGCGCTGGCTGCCACTCTCCGGATTCAGCCCGGAGACGCGTCCGCCGGCGTCGGTCATCACCACAAGGTCGTCGGTGATCCCCGGGTAGACCTGCCACAGGAAACGCTCGCCGCCGCTGCCCACCGAGCGCGACCACAGCCGTTCCGGCTGTCCCTCCGCCTCGAACTCCGGCAATTCGGCCGGGGGCTCGGTGGTATCACGCTGCCACAGCCCGCAGGCGCTGAGGGACAGGATCAGGGCGCCGGCAATCAGCAGACGCACGGCCGGACTTGCAAGGTAAGGCACTGACATCGGGCGACAGATCCTCTAGGGAAACACGGGTTGATGTACACACTCGCGTTCGTATCGCGGGTGCGCGCGAACGACGGGCGGCCCAGGAGTCTGTCGGATTTGGGCGATCGTCGCGAGCGTGGCGGGAGAGCGAGTCCATTTTTTCGGGCTCTCGAGGCGCATAGTGGGCACTATGTAACGAGAGAGACCGGAAAAAGGGGCCGTTCTCCCACGCGCGCAGCCGATCCGTTCCAAGTCCGACAGACTCCGTCCCCCCCCTCATTCAAACGGAAAGCTCTTCGTATTTCAGGCGCAGATATTCGGGGCTGTGGCCCGCGTCCAGCGCCGCCTCGTAATGCTCCCGGGCGCCCTCGCGATCGCCGCGGGCACGGGCGAGATCGCCCTGCAGCTCGCGCTTCAGGCCGTTGAAGGCCTCACTGCGCACATCCGCGAGGGTGGTCTCGGCATCGTCCAGCCGCTCGGCCAGGATCATCTGGCGCGCGAGACGCAGGGTCAGGACCTCGCGGTAGCCCCGATCGGGGGCTGCGTCGCGCGCGGCCTGCAGGGCGCTGATCGCCGTGTCGCGATCGTCCTGGGCGATGGCGACATCCGCGCGGTAGACCCAGGCCAGCGCGCGGTATGGCGTGCCCCGGCCCTGCTCGATAATCGCATCGGCCAGTTCCTGAGCGCGGTCGGTCTGCCCGGTTTGCCCGGCCACCTGCAGGGCCTGATACATCTCCGAGGCCGCCTGGGCACGGGTTTCCTCGCGATCGCTCCACCAGTTCCAGCCGAACAGGCCGGCGACCCCGAGGACCAGGCCGGCCACGATCGCAAGGCCGTTGTCCGCCCACCACTGTTTGATGCGTTCGGCTTTTTCTTCGTCGGTGAGATCGCTCATGCTGTTCCTTGTTCTTGCTGGACCCGCGCTGGCGCGGTTACGACCGCTGCGCCAGCGCTGTACGGAGATGATCGGCCAGTGCGGCACGCTCCACGGCCACCTGCTCGCCGCCCTGCGATCTTAACGGCTTCACCGTCACGGTGCCCGCGGCGTGCTCATCACTCCCGAGGACCAGGGCATAGCAGGCGCCGAGGCGATCGGCCCGCTTCATCTGCGACTTGAAGCTGCCGCCGCCACAGTGCTGCACCAGGCGCAAGCCGGGCAGCTCGCCACGCAGCGCCTCGGCCAGTTGCAGCGCCGGCCCCACCAGTTCGTCGCCCCCGACGATCAGATAGGCGTCGGGCCCGGGCGCGGCGGGGGCCTCCTCGCGGGCCTCCAGCAACGCCACCAGGCGTTCCAGACCCATGGCCATGCCGATGGCCGGGGTCCCGCGCCCCCCCAGCTGTTCGACCAGGCCATCGTACCGGCCCCCGGCGCAGACCGTGCCCTGGGCACCGAGATCGTCGGTGATCCACTCGAACACGGTGTGCGTATAGTAATCGAGCCCGCGCACCAGTCGCGGATTGTGCTCGTAGGGGATGCCCAGCGCATCGAGGTGCGCGCACAGGGCATCGAAATGGGCACGGGAGGGATCGTCGAGGTCGTCCATCAGGCTGGGGGCGTTGGCGACGATCGCGCGGGTCTCCGGGTGCTTGCTGTCGAGGATGCGCATCGGGTTGTCGTAGAGCCGACGCTGTGCCTCCTCGTCCAGGGCCTCCCGGTGCTGTTCGAAATAGGCGATCAGGTGGTCGCGGTACCGGCGGCGGCTTTCCGGCGTCCCCAGGGTATTCAGCTCCAGGCGCACGTTGGCCAGCCCCAGCATGCGCCACAGGCGCGCGGTCATCGCCAGCATCTCGGCGTCCACATCCGGCCCCGGCAGGCCGAAGACCTCGACCCCAACCTGGTGGAACTGGCGGTAGCGCCCCTTCTGCGGCCGCTCGTGGCGGAACATCGGCCCCAGGTACCACAGCCGCTGCACCTGGTTGTGCAGCAGCCCGTGCTGGATCCCGGCACGCACGCAACTGGCCGTGCCCTCCGGGCGCAGGCTCAGGCTGTCGCCATTGCGGTCATCGAAGGTGTACATCTCCTTCTCGACGATGTCCGTGACATCCCCGATGGAACGCTTGAACAGCTCGGTCGCCTCGACGATCGGCATGCGGATTTCATGGTAGCCGTAGCCCTCCAGGACCTCGCGCAGCGTGTCTTCCAGGTGCTGCCAGACGTGAATGGACTCGGGCAGGATGTCGTGCATCCCGCGGATCGACTTGATCGCTTTCATGATGTCTTTTCTTGTACGTGATGGCCGCGCGCGCAGATCCCGCGTCAGCCTTCCAGATCGAAGCGCGCGGTGCGGTCGCTCCGGATATGCGGCTCGAGGTCCACTGGCGTGCCATCCAGTGTCAGCGAGACCCCCCCGGCGTTGCCGAGGATCACACGGCCTGGCAATTCCAGGCGCAGCGTCTCGCGATCCCCCGAACTGAGAACGCCGGTCAGGACGACCTCGTCAGCGGCGTCGCGGATCTCCACCCAGGAGGTTTCGGAAAACTCCAGCACCAACTCGGCGCCCCCGGCGGCGTCCGCCGGAGCCGGCGACGTCTCGGCCGGGGCTTCGCTCTCCGGCAGCGAGGCGACCTCGGACGCGACCTCGGGCGTGACCGGTTCCTCCGGCACGGCCACGCGCTCGGTCAGGGACTCGGCCGTGACCGTGACGGCCTCGCCGTCCTCGATGCCCGCATCAGGGGCACCCTCGCCCGACTCGATGGGCTCGGCTTCGGCGGTCTCGGCCACCGGGCTATCCTCTGCCCCGCGCTCGGTCGGAAGCGCTTCCGGGGCCGCGGCTTCACCGTCCGGCACTCCGGCCGATTCCTCGTCCGTCAACGCCGGATCCGCAAGCCCCTGTACAGCCTCCCGGGCATCCCCAAGGTTGATGGACGGCAGGTCGAGCGCGCCCGTGCGCTCGTTCCAGGCATACACCCCGAGCCCCAGCAGGGCCACAAGCAGCAAGAGCGCCAGCCAGTAGATCCCGCGACCGCGGCGGCGCCGGCGTGCCCGCGCCGAGGGGGTCGCAACCGCCTGCAGCTCGGGGTCCACCAGCCCGTGCTGTTCGAACGACTGGATCCAGGGTGCGACGTCCACCCCCAGTTCGCGGGCACAGGAGCGCAGATACCCGCGCACGTAGGCCGGCGGCATGTGATGAAAGCGATTGGCCTCGAGATCTTCCAGTGTGCCGCGCCCGAGGTGGATCCGACTGGCCAGGGTCGCGGTATCGAGGCCCGCGGCCTCGCGGGCACGACGCAGACTCGCGCCGGGCTCGTTCTCGCCCCCGGGCGTCTCCGCCGCGGCCTCCGCGGGGCGGTCGCGCGTGGTCAGGCCGTGCGCGGCCGAGAACGACGGTTCGGGATCCGGGTCGCTCCCCTCGGTACGCAGGGGGGCGACGTTGGTGGTCGAATCGTCGACCTCGTCGACCCGCCCCAGATCCGGTTCCTTGTCGCGCGGATCACTCACCCTTCACGCTCCAGACGTCGCAACTCGGTCATCTCGTCGCTGTCCGGATGCTGACGGCTCAGGCGCTCGGCACAGGCATTGGCCGCGCGGCTGTTCCCCAGCAAGGTCTCGGCCTGGTAGCACAGCAGCAGCGTCTCGGCATTCTCGATGCCCTGGCTGTCCAGCCGCTGCAGGAAGGCGCGGGTCTGCATCGGCCGGTCGTCCTGGTAGGTCAGCCGGGCCATCTCCAGCAGCGCGCGGGGATAGCCGGGGTTGATCTCCAGCGCCCGTCGCAGCTGGCGCTCCGCCTGCTCGGTGTCCCCCGCATCGGCGTGGCAGACGCCGGAGTTCATGTAGGCGATGTCGCGGCGGTCATAATCCGGATTGTCGATCGCGCGCGCGAACAGCGCCTGCGCCTCGTCGAATTCCTCGCGGCTGCACAACAACGCCCCCAGGTTGGTCTGGGCGAAGGGGTTGCCCTCGTCACGGCGCAGGGCCCGGCGGTAATGTTCCTCGGCGCGATCCAGCTGGCCCTTGCGCTCGAGGACCGCGGCCATGCCGATATTGGCCAGGGCATCGCCGGGGTCATAGTCCAGCGCCCGGCGCAGGTTGCGTTCGGCCTGTTCGAACTCGCCCTCGCGCAGATACCCGATCCCGAGCTCGGCGTGCACCTCGGCGGCCTCCTCGCGCTCGCCGGATACCGGCCGGTCGGCCGTGGCCGCACAGCCCCCCAGCACCAGCGCCAGCGTCAACGCCGCGGCGAGGCGCCAACCCGCGCGTCCCGTCATGAAGCCCTCCGATCCGTCTGTGGCAATTCGGCATGCAAGCGGAACATGCGCATCCCGCGATTGGTCCGGTCCTCGACCTGGCCCACCAACTGGCCGCAGGCGGCATCGATGTCATCCCCGCGGGTACGCCGCACAGTGGTGACGTAGCCGGCCTTTTGCAGCCGCCGTTCAAAGGCCAGCACGTCGGCCTCCCGCGGGCGGTCGAACGGGCCCCCCGGGAACGGATTGAACGGAATCAGGTTGATCTTGCCGGGGATACCGCGCAACAGTCCGGCCAGTTCGTTGGCATGTTCCGGCTGGTCATTAACCCCGGCCAGCAGCACGTATTCGAAGGTCACGCCGCTGTGGGCATCGGTCGCCTCCACATAGCGGCGACAGCTGTCGAGCAGGGCGGCGATGGGGTACTTGCGGTTGATCGGCACCAGACGGTCGCGCAGCGCATCGTTCGGCGCGTGCAGGCTGACGGCCAGCGCGACATCGGTGTGTTCGCTCAGACGATCCAGCGCCGGCACCAGACCGGAAGTGGACAGGGTCACGCGCCGCCGGCTCAGGCCGTAAGCGTTGTCGTCGGTCATGAGCTGGCAGGCCGGCACGACCGCGTCGAAGTTGGCCAGCGGCTCGCCCATCCCCATCAGCACCACGTTGCTCACCGCCCGTTTGCGCCCTTCCGGCGCCGGCAGGCGCTGCATCGCCAGCCACACCTGGCCAATGATCTCGGCGCTGGTCAGGTTGCGGTTGAAACCCTGCTGAGCGGTGGAGCAGAAGGTGCAGTCGAGCGCGCAGCCGACCTGGGAGGAGATGCACAGCGTGCCGCGCCCGCCCTCGGGGATGAAGACGGTCTCGATGGCATTGCCGTCGGGGAGCCGCAGCACCCACTTGACGGTGCCGTCGGAGGAGGCCTTTTCCAGCCCGATCTCGGGGACGCGGATCTCGGTCTCGCGCGCCAGGCGCTCGCGCAGCTTGCGCGAGACGTCGGTCATCTGCTCGAAGTCGGTGACCCCGCGCTGATGGATCCACTTGACGAGCTGGGTGGCACGAAAACGCGGTTCACCCCACTGCGCCAGCAGCTCGACAAGCTGATGGTGGCTGTAGCCCAGCAGATTCAGGGGGGTGGAGGATGCGCTTGCCATATCAGGGACCGGTTGGCTCAAGTCCCCTAGTGTACTGTGCCGAAGGGATGCCTGCCTACGGGGCCCGGCGCGCGGTGCAACCGGGCCCCGCAGCACATGCGGTGAGGACCGTCTTAGCGGGTGCGCGGGCAGACGCCGTCGTCACCGAAGAAAAAGGCGATCTCGCGCTCGGCGGTCTCCGGGGCATCGGAGCCGTGCACGGCGTTCTCGTCGATGGAGACGGCGAAGTCGGCGCGGATGGTGCCCGGGGCGGCTTCCTTCGGGTTGGTCGCGCCCATGATGTCGCGGTTCTTGGCGATGGCGTCTTCGCCTTCGAGGACCTGCACCAGCACCGGACCGGAGATCATGAACTCAACCAGATCGTTGAAGAACGGGCGTTCCTTGTGCACGTCGTAGAAGCCTTCGGCCTGCTCGCGGCTCAGGTGCATCATGCGCGCGCCAACGACCTTCAGGCCGGCCTTCTCGAAGCGGCCGATGATGTCGCCGATCGCGTTCTTGGCAACGGCGTCGGGCTTGATGATGGAAAGGGTGCGTTCAACGGCCATGGGGCGGCTCTCCTGCTACTGGGTTTGAAGATCGGTCGCCGGGCCCGCCCTGAAAACGAGAGAACCCGCCGAACAGCGGGTTCCCAACGCAAAATCAACGCGGACACAACGTGCGGCGCGTAGTCTAGCGACCTCCCACGCCCACGGCAATCGCCCGCGCCGAGAGCTTAGTGCACCGCCAGCGTCGTACCGCAGGTCAAAAGCGACTCACAGGAAGACGGGAAGACTGGAAGGAATCATTATGTGTGGCGATCGGGTGGCTCTTGCCGGGGCGAACCACCGTTGAACTCTTCCAATCTTCAAACCTTCCTGTGAACCGCTCTTGACCTTCAGGGCGCTGATACGAAACCAGGCTTGGGTCGTCAGTCGTCGACGTCGGCCTCGTCCATCCAGGCGGCCTGGATCGCCTCGAGGATGCGCTCGCCGGACCGGTTCGGGTCATCGTCGAAGTCCGGCAGGTTCATCACCCACTGACGCAGGTCCACGAAGTTGATGTTGCGCGGGTCGACGTCCGGGTGTTCGTCGGCCAGCTGCATCGCGATTTCCTGGGTATCGGTCCACTTCATCGCCTTTCCCTCGCTCAGTGGTTCTCGGAGACCTGATTGATGGTGTACTTCGGCAGTTCCACCACGAGGTCCGTGTCCGCGACGATCGCCTGGCAGGACAGCCGCGAGTCCGGCTCCAGGCCCCAGGCCTTGTCGAGCATGTCCTCTTCGTCCTCGGTGGCCTCTTCCAGACTGTCCAGCCCCTCGCGCACGTAGACGTGGCAGGTCGTGCAGGCACAGGACTTCTCGCAGGCGTGTTCGATCTCGATCCCGTTTTTCAGGGCGAGATCGCAGATGCTGATACCCGGCTCGGCCTCGATGGAGGCCCCCTCCGGGCAGATTTCCTCGTGGGGCAGAAAGATTACCTGGGGCATGTTCTCAGTTCCCTGCGTCGTATTCGCTAACGTTGTGTCCGGCGAGCGCGCGCCGGATGCTGTCATTCATGCGCCGCGCGACAAAGGCCTCGGAGGCCTGCTCCACGCGCTTGCGCGCCGCCTCGATGGCGTCGGGATCGGCCCCCTTCTCGCGTTCGGCGCGCAGGGCGTCGCGCGCCTGTTCGATCGTCTGGCGCTCCTCCGGCTCCAGATAGCGATCGCCATCCGTCTCCAGCGCGGCATCCAGCGCCTCGAGCACGCGGTCGGCCTCGACCTGCTCCTCGCGCAGGCGCCGGGCCTCCATGTCCTCGCGCGCGGAGGAGGCGGAATCGCGCAGCATCTGCTCGATCTCGGAATCGGTCAGGCCGTAGCTCGGCTTGACCTCGATATGCGCCTCCACGCCCTGGGTCTGCTCGCGCGCCGTTACGTTCAGCAGGCCGTCGGCGTCCACCTGGAAGGTCACGCGAATGCGCGCGGCTCCGGCGACCATCGGCGGGATGCCGGACAGCGTGAACTGCGCCAGCGAGCGGTTGGCATCCACCACGTCACGCTCGCCCTGCACCACGTGGAGCGACATCGCGGTCTGGCCGTCCT
>JBJHBC010000007.1:25245-33502 GCA_050485285.1 Thioalkalivibrio sp. | reverse complement strand
ATTCACTGGCAGATCGGGGGCGACGCGGCGGCCGGCGTGGACCGGGAGGCGCTGGCCGAGCTGCTGCACGACCGCATGACCGAGGCGGTGATCGAGGATCCCGCGGCCGCGGCACAGCTCTTTCACAGCGAGACGCCACGCTCGCTGGCGCGCGTGGAGCTGGGCGAGGACGCCCGCGCTGCCCTGGAGCGCGCGAACGGGGAGCTCGGTCTGGCGCTTTCCGCGGACGAGATCGACTACCTGGCGGACGGATACTCCGCGCTGGGGCGTGCTCCGACCGACGCCGAGCTGATGATGTTCGCGCAGGCGAACTCGGAGCATTGCCGGCACAAGATCTTTAATGCCGCCTGGGTGCTGGATGGCGAGGCCGACGAACGCACGCTGTTCGGCATGATCCGCCAGACCCATGCACGCCATCCCGAGGGGGTGCTCTCGGCCTACAGCGACAACGCCTCGGTAATGGCCGGTCACACCGGCGTGCGCCTGATGCCGGATGCGATCACCGGCGAGTACCGGCGCGAGACGCTGGATCTGCCGATCCTGATGAAGGTGGAGACCCATAACCACCCGACCGCGATCTCGCCGTTCCCCGGCGCCGCGACCGGTTCCGGGGGCGAGATCCGCGACGAGGGCGCCACCGGGCAGGGCTCCAAGCCGAAGGCGGGGCTGACCGGATTCTCCGTATCGAACCTGCGGATCCCGGGCTGCGAGCAGCCCTGGGAGCGCGACTTCGGCCGGCCCGGGCGCATCGAGAGCGCGCGCCAGATCATGCTGGATGGGCCGATCGGCGCGGCCGCCTTCAATAACGAGTTTGGCCGTCCGGCGCTGGCGGGATACTTCCGGACGCTGGAGATGGCGCTGCCGAATCCGGCGGGTGGCGAGACGCTGTACGGCTATCACAAGCCCATCATGCTGGCCGGCGGGGTCGGATCGATCCGGGGCGAGCACGTGCACAAGCAGGACGTGCCGGCGGGGACCCCGATCGTGGTGCTGGGCGGTCCGGCCATGCTGATCGGCCTGGGCGGCGGGGCGGCCTCGTCCATGGCCAGTGGCGCGAGTTCCGAGCAACTGGACTTTGCCTCGGTACAGCGCGGCAATCCGGAGATGGAGCGCCGCTGCCAGGAGGTGATCGACCGCTGCACGGCGCTGGGGACGGGCAACCCGATCCTGTCAATCCACGACGTGGGCGCCGGCGGACTGTCCAACGCCATCCCCGAGATCCTCGACGACGCCGGGCGCGGGGGCGTGATCCAGTTACGGGATCTGCCGACCGCGGAGCCCGGCCTGTCGCCGATGGAGCTGTGGTGCAACGAGGCGCAGGAGCGCTACGTACTGGCGATCGCCGCCGAGCATCTCGAGACCTTCCGCACCCTGGCCGCGCGTGAACGGGCGCCGTTCGCGGTGGTGGGCCGGGCGACCGACGAGGGCCATCTGAAGGTCGAAGACAGCCTGTTCCACGAACCGCCGGTGGACATGCCCATGGGCATGCTGCTGGGCAAGACACCGCGGATGACGCGCGAGGACCAGCGCCTGCCACCGCCGGAAACGGCGTTCGACGCCGAGGCCTGTCCGCTCGCCGAGGCGCTGGAACGGGTGCTGCACATGCCGTCGGTGGCCGCGAAGCACTTCCTGATCACCATCGGGGACCGCAACGTGGGCGGCCTCGTCGCGCGCGACCAGATGGTGGGGCCGTGGCAGGTACCCGTGGCGGATTGCGCGGTGACGCTGACCGACTTCGACGGCTATACCGGCGAGGCGATGGCCATGGGCGAGCGCACGCCGCTGGCGATCCTGTCGGCGCCGGCCTCCGGGCGCATGGCGATCGGGGAGGTGGTGACCAATCTGGCGGCGGCCGATATCGACGGTACGCAGGCGATCCGCCTGTCGGCCAACTGGATGGCGGCGGCCGGCGTGCCCGGGGAGGACGCCAACCTGTTCGACACCGTCCGCGCGATCGCCGAGGACCTGTGCCCGGCACTGGGCATCTCGATCCCGGTGGGCAAGGATTCGCTGTCCATGCGGACGGTCTGGGAGACGGCGGACGGGCAGGCGCGACATATGCACGCGCCAGTGTCGCTGATCGTATCCGGGTTTGCCCCGGTGGCCGATGCGCGCCGGACGCTGACGCCGCAGCCCGCCCCGGAGGCCGATGACCGGCTGTGGCTCATTGATCTGGGGGAAGGCCATGGCCGCATGGGCGGTTCCGCCCTGGCTCAGGCCTACGGGCAGGTCGGGTCGACCCCGCCGGACGTCGTCGATGCCGCACGCCTGCGCGCCTTCTTCGAGGCCATCACGACCCTGCGTCGCAACGGCCTGCTGCGCGCCTACCACGACCGCTCCGACGGCGGCCTGATCACGACCCTGCTGGAGATGGCCTTTGCCGGGCGCTGCGGTCTGGAGATCGCGATCCCGGAGGGGCAAGCGCCGGGGGCGTGGTTGTTCAACGAGGAGTTGGGCGCCGTGGTGCAGGTCGCGTCCGGTGCCGAATCGGCCCTGCGCGACGCCATGGCCGCGGCCGGCCTGGAGGCGCACCTGCACCCGGTGGCCCGGCGGACCGACGACGAGCGCGTGGTGATTCGCCATGGCGACCAGGAGGCCTTCTCCGCCACGCGCGCTGCGCTGCAGCGCCACTGGCAGGAGACCTCGGCCTGGATGCAGCGGCTGCGGGACGATCCGGAGTGCGCCGACCAGGAGCTCGCGCGAGTGGACGCCGATGGCGGCCTGCAGCCGCGGGTCACCTTCGATCCCGCCGAGGACGTGGCCGCGCCGATGATCGCGCGCGGCGAACGCCCGCGTATCGCGATCCTGCGCGAGCAGGGGGTTAACGGCCAGCTGGAGATGGCGGCGGCTTTCGAGCGCGCGGGGTTTGCCCCGGTGGACGTGCACATGACCGACCTGCTGGACGGTCGCCAGGATCTGGGTTCGATGCAGGGCGTGGCCGCCTGCGGCGGGTTCTCCTACGGCGACGTGCTGGGTGCCGGGGGCGGCTGGGCGCAGACCATCCTCAACCACCCGGCGCTGCGGGATGCCTTCCAGGCGTTCTTCGAACGCCCCGAGACCTTCACCCTGGGCGTATGCAATGGCTGCCAGATGCTGTCCCACCTGGCCCCGCTGATTCCGGGGGCGAGCCACTGGCCGCGCTTCGTGCGCAACCGTTCGGAGCAGTTCGAGGCGCGCCTGTCCCAGGTGCGGATCGAGCCGGGCCCGGCGGTCCTGCTGGATGGGATGGCCGGCTCGGTGCTGCCGGTGGCGGTGTCGCACGGGGAGGGGCGTACCCACTATGCCGACGGGGCGCCGATCCACGACCAGGCCGCGCTGCGCTATGTGGAGGCCGATGACACGCCGGCGTCGCAGTATCCGGCCAATCCCAATGGCTCCGTGGGCGGCGCCACGGGCTTTGCCAGCGCGGACGGTCGCGCGCTGATCATGATGCCGCACCCCGAGCGCGTGTTCCGGACGGTGCAGCACAGCTGGCACCCGGCGGACTGGGGCGAGGACGGACCGTGGCTGCGACTGTTTCGCAATGCGCGCGCATTCGTCGGCTGAAGCGCGCCGGGTCGATGGTCTATAACGAAGGCATTTGGTCGGCGGACAAACGAGGCGGGTACGGACATGGATGACGCCAGCAAGGACGAATTCCTCGGGGAGGACCTGCGGGTCACGACGACCCTGATGATCGGCCCGTCGCAACGCCCGGTTACGGATCCCGTGCTGGCGCAGCGCCTGATCGAGAGCCTCGACCTGTTCGACGACGCACACCCGCGTGGGGCGATGCCCCACGAGGACGAAGGTGCCCCCGAGGTGCAGCGCCTGGAGCACAAGCTGGACCTGCTGCTGCATCTGGTGGCGGAATCGCTGCACCCGGAACGTCCGGACCCGGTCGAACTGGTCCTCAGCGGGCGTGGCATGGTGCTGCCCGCGGGCACGCTGCCCGAGGATTGCGAGCGGGTGGAGGTCTATTTGAGCCGCCTGCTGCCGCAGCCCTGCGTCCTGGGTGTCGAGACTCCGACAACCCGCGGAGGCCAGCAAATGACTCGCTGGACGGGGGTCGAGGGGCCGCTGGAAGAGGCGATCGGGCGCTGGATCTTCCGCCTGCACCGCCGCGAGGTGGCGGAGAAACGCCAGAAAGTTGACGGCAATCGCAATTAGACAGGATACTGCGAACTCGATCACATCATCGGATGCGGGCCGGGCGTCACCCGTTGCCACATCCGGTCGCGAACATCGGGGCACAGCGGTATGCGGGATCCGGGCGAACAGCAACAGGCGATGCGTATTGCACTCAGCGGTGACTCGGGCACGACGGACGCCACCCGGGCGATCCTGAACTGCCTGGGCTGCGAGGCCGAGCATCAGCCGGACACCGGCACCTCCGAGAATGTCGCCCCCGCCGCGATCTGGCTTTGTGGACCCGCCGCGGAGCTGTCCGCCCGGTTGCAGCATGCGCGAACGGAAGACGCGGCCGTGGTGGTACAGCCCACCGACGGGGGCGAGGTCCAGGGCGAAGGGGTGGACTGCGTGGTGGACCACCCGCTTTCCATCGCGCGGGTCTCGCAGGTTCTGCAGTGGCTTCGGTTCGGCCGCGAACCGGGATACGACGACATGCCCGGGCTGGTCGGGTCGCACCCCACCATGCAGGCGGTCAAGCGCCTGGTCGGCCAGGTGGCCCGCACCGACGCCACCGCGCTGATCCTGGGCGAGACCGGCTCCGGCAAGGAGGTGGTGGCCCGCGCCATCCACAACGCCTCGGATCGGGCGGACAAGCCGTTCGTGGCGGTGAACTGCGGCGCGATCCCCGGAGACTTGCTGGAAAGCGAACTGTTTGGGCACGAGAAGGGCGCCTTCACCGGTGCCTTCACCGCCCGCGCGGGGCGTTTCGAGCTGGCCGAGGATGGCACGCTGTTCCTGGACGAGATCGGCGACATGCCGTTGCCGATGCAGGTGAAACTGCTGCGCGTATTGCAGGAGCGCGTCTTCGAACGCGTGGGTTCCAACAAGTCGCTCCCGGCGCGGGCCCGGATCATTGCCGCCACCCATCGCAACCTGGATGACGCGGTGGCGGATGGCAGTTTCCGCCAGGACCTGTTCTTCCGCCTGAGCGTGTTCCCCATCGAATTGCCGCCCCTGCGCGAACGCACCAGCGATATGCCGCAACTGATCGGCGCGCTGGAGGAACGGCTGCGCGAGCAGGGCATGACCCCGGCACACCTGACACCGGCCGTGGTCGCGCACCTGGGGCAGCTCAACTGGCCCGGCAATATCCGCGAACTGGCCAACCTCCTGGAACAGCTGGCGATCATGTATCCCGATCTGCCGGTGGACCTGGCACAACTGCCCCCCCGGGTCCGTCCGGAAGGGATCGAGGATCTGGCCGTGACCGCCCCCACACCCGGCGGCACCGAGGCGGGGTCGGCGGGCGCCAGCCTGCTGGCCGGTGGACTGCCGCCGGAGGGGGTCGATCTGCGCAGCTTCCTCAATGATCTCGAACGCGACATGATCACCCGCGCGCTGGACGAGACCGGGCATGTGGTGGCGCGCGCGGCGCGTCGTCTGGGGATGCGCCGCACCACGCTGGTGGAGCGCATGCGCAAGTTCGGGCTCGGCAAGGCCTGACGCGGCCTCGGGCCAGGCGGGTACCCGCTCGTTGACGGGGTCGGGATCCCGTCACCACACGGCCCGACATCCCGCGCGACCGTCGACGGATGCTTGACGGATTGCGTCTCCTCCCTATCGAAACTAGCGCGTAATCAAGGACCTGTGGCGCTGGCGCGTTTTTTGCTGAACGTTTCCCGAATATCTATGGGAAGACGTTCATGTCGCGAGCCACAATCCTGTTGGTGGATGCCGAACCGGCACTGCGCGAGGCCGTGGTCCGGGTGCTGGCCACGATTCCTCGAGTCCGACTGCAGGCCTGCAAAGCGGCCGACCTGGCCCAGACCGTCGAAGGGGCGCGTCCCGCGGCGGTGCTGCTGGGCGGTGATCCCGCCCCGATCGGGGAGGGCCTTCCCGAACCGCGCTCTTGCGTCGCCGCGATCAGCCTGGAGGCCAGTCGCGAACGCGAGCTGTCGGCCATGCGGGCGGGCGTGGATGCGCACTTTGCATTGCCGGAGATGGCGGACGCCCTGGCCGAGTGGCTGCGGCCGCTGCTGGTCTCGGCGCAGGAATTCGAGGCGCCGGCGCTGGTGGCTCGCAGCGCGGCGATGCAGGGGATTGATCGTTTTGTCTCGCGGATCGCCCGCAGCACCGCCACGGTCTTCGTGACCGGCGAGTCGGGGGTGGGCAAGGAGGTGCTGGCGCGGCAACTGCACGCGCGCTCCCCGCGCAGCCGCGGGCCGTTCGAGGCGATCAACTGCGCCGCGCTCCCGGAGGCCATGCTGGAGGCGCTGCTCTTCGGGCATGCCAAGGGCGCCTTCACCGGCGCGCTGGAGGCCCGGCCCGGCAAGTTCCAGCGGGCCCACGGCGGGACCCTGCTGCTGGACGAGGTGACCGAAATTCCCGTGCACCTGCAGGCCAAGCTGCTGCGGGCGCTGCAGGAGCGGGAGGTGGAGCCGCTGGGCGGGCGCCAGGCGCAGCGCGTGGATGTGCGGGTGATCGCCACCTCCAATCGCGATCTGCGCGAGGCGGTGGCCGAAGGCCACTTGCGCGAGGACCTGTACTACCGCCTGAACGTCTTCCCTCTTTGCATCCCGCCGTTGCGGGAGCGCCCGGAGGATATCGTGCCACTGGCACAGGCCCTGCTGCGGCGGCTGAGCCGCGGGCGCCTGGGGGCGCTGGATGCCGCGGCGCAGCGGCGTCTGCGGGAGCACGACTGGCCGGGCAATGTCCGCGAGCTGGCCAACGTGATGGAGCGCGCGATCACGCTGCACGAAGGCGATGACGACCGGGTGACGCTGGAGGCGGTCTGGCTGGATGCGGACATGCTGGCGCCCTGGAGCGGCGGGGACTCCGGCAATCAGGCGATCCGGATGAACGCGCCCGAGCGGCCGGCCAGCGACGAAAACCCGACGCCGATGCTGGAACAGACCCTGCAGACCCAGGAGAGCCGCGTGATCCTGAATGTACTGCGCGAGTCCGGCGGGCGGCGCAAGGAGGCCGCGGACCGACTGGGAATCAGCCCCAGAACATTGCGTTACAAGATTGCGCGCCTGCGCGAGAACGGCTTTGCGGTGCCGGCGTCGGGATGACCCCCCAGCGAGCTGGCATATGGATTGCTTGGGGTTTTGAGGACAACGGTTAACCGCGCACACGGGAGCACAAGGGGTCCGTGCAGGCCGCCGGGTCGCCATAGCGAGGACCCCCGAGGGTAGGAAAGATGAGCGAGATGCAGATTCAGAACGTCCTGCAGCAGATGCGTCAGCTGACGCAGACCAGCGGGATCGAGGGGACCCACCCGGCCCAGCCCAATCGCGAGCCGCAACGGGTGGGCGGGGCGGATTTCCAGAACGTGCTGACCGAGTCGCTGCGCGGCGTGAATCAGACCCAGCAGGCGTCCTCGGACCTGCAGACCCGCTTCGAACTGGGCGACGACAGCGTCAGCCTGCCGCAGGTGATGACCGCGATGAGCAAGTCCAGCATCGCCTTCGAGGCGACCAACCAGGTGCGTAACCGGTTGCTGACGGCGTACCAGGAAATCATGCGGATGCAGGTCTGATCGGCCGGACAGGCTGAGGGAGAGAACGGACGATGGCCGAGAATGCACAGTCCCTGCCCGCGGTGGTGACCGGGGGATTCAGGGAGTTCAACGGGATGCCCGCGGGCCGCCAGCTGGCCCTGATCGGCATGCTGGCCGGTGCGATCGTGGTGATCGTGGCGCTGCTGTACTGGGCGATGCGGCCGACCTACGTGCCGCTGTTCCCGCGCATGGAGGCCGAGGATGCGGCGGAGGTCGTGCAGGTGCTGTCCCAGGCCGGTATCCAGTACCAGGTGGATGCCACGACCGGGCAGGTGAAGGTCCCGCAGGGGGATGTCGCCGATGCGCGGCTGCAGCTGGCCGGCGAGGGCTTGCCGCGTTCCGGCGACCTCGGCTTCGAATTGCTGCAGGAAGACACCGGCCTCGGGACCAGCCGAATGATCGAGGGGGCGCGTCATCACCGGGCGATGGAAGGCGAGCTGGCGCGCACGGTCGCCTCACTGGATGCGGTGGATCGCGCGCGGGTGCACATTGCCGAAGGGGAACAGTCGGTGTTTGTGCGCGACCGGCGGCCGGCCAGCGCCTCCGTGGTGGTGCACCTGCGCGGCGGACGCTCCCTGAGCGAGA
>JBJHBC010000007.1:15340-25145 GCA_050485285.1 Thioalkalivibrio sp. | reverse complement strand
CTGGATGCGGTGGATCGCGCGCGGGTGCACATTGCCGAAGGGGAACAGTCGGTGTTTGTGCGCGACCGGCGGCCGGCCAGCGCCTCCGTGGTGGTGCACCTGCGCGGCGGACGCTCCCTGAGCGAGACGCAGGTGGGGGCGATTGTGCACCTGGTGGCCTCCAGCACCTCCGACCTGGATCCCGAGCGGGTCACCGTGGTCGACCAGCGCGGCACGCTGCTGACCCAGGATGGCGGCGAGGCCGGCATGGGCGGCAGTGGCGATCGCCTGAACTTCACGCGGGATGTGGAGAACCGCTATACCGACCGCGTTCGGGATCTGCTGATCCCGATCGTCGGGCGCGACAAGGTGCGGGTTCAGGTCAATGCCGATATCGATTTCTCGCGGGTCGAGCGGACCGAGGAGCTCTACGATCCCGAGACCATCGCACTGCGTTCCGAACAAAGCCGCGAGGAAGAGCGCACGGGTCCCGAAGGCGGTGCCGGGGGCGTCCCGGGCGCGCTGACCAATCAGCCGCCCGAGGGCGGCGTAGTCGGGGAAGAGGGCGAGGAGGGTGCCGCCGCTCCGGCGCCGCTACCGGGCAGTCGCAGCACCAACGTGACCCGAAACTACGAGGTCGATCGCCGCATCAACCACATCCGCGAGATGCCGGGTGGCGTGCGGCGGGTCTCCACCGCGGTGGTCGTGGACTTCCGTCAGGAGGTCAACGAGGACGGCGAGACGGTGCAGGTGGCACGGGACGCCGAGGAACTGGAGCGCATCGAGGCGCTGGTGCGCGAGGCGGTTGGATTCAACGCCGAACGAGGCGATACGATCAATGTGGTGACCGCGCCGTTCGAGGCGCCCGCGGACGAGATCCCCGCGGAGGAGATCGCCTTCTGGGAGCAGCCCTGGTTTATCGAGGTGCTGAAGATCGTGGCGGCGCTGTTGCTGGCCCTGATCATCCTGCTGACGGTGGTGCGTCCGGCGATGAAGCAACTGATGAAGCGTCCGGCGCCGCCCCCGCGGCGCGAGGATGACCGCGAGGCCCTGACCGACGAGTCCGGCGGCGAGGCCGGCATGGGGCCGAGCGAGGGTTCGGCCGTGGCCGCGCTGACCGGGCCCAAGGGTCCGGATCAGCAGGAGATGGATCTGGAGGCCGTGCGCGAGATGGTCCGCGAGGATCCCAAGCGCGTGGCGCAGGTAATGAAGACCTGGTTGGGTGACGATGGCCGCTGACAAGAACTCCAAGCTGGAAGGCGCCGAGCGCGCCGCCGTGTTCATGATGAGCCTGGGCGAGGATGCCGCCGCCGAGGTCATGCGCCATATGGGGCCCAAGGAGGTGCAGAAGATCGGCACCGCCATGGCCTCGATGGACCGCATCTCGCGCAGTGATGTGAACGCCGCGCTGCACGAGTTCTCCACCCATGTGCAGGAGCAGACCGCGCTGGGCGTGGGCGCCGACGAATACGTTCGCAGCGTCATGGAGAGCGCGCTGGGCGACAAGGCCTCGGGCCTGATCGACCGCATCCTGCTGGGACGCAATTCCAAGGGCATCGAGGCGCTGAAGTGGCTGGATCCGCGTGCCATCGCGGACATGCTGCGCAATGAGCATCCGCAGATCGTGGCCATCGTGCTGTCCCATCTCGATTCCGACCAGGCCTCCGACACCCTGCAGTATCTGCCCGCGCGGGTGCAGTCCGACATCGTGATGCGCATCGCCACCATGGACGGCGTGCAGCCCCAGGCCCTGCAGGAGCTGGACGAGATCCTCGACCGGCAACTCTCCGGCAATGCCGCGAGCAAGACCTCGATGCTGGGGGGCGTGCGCTCGGCGGCCAACATCATGAACCTGATGGAGGGTTCGCGGGAGGCCGAGATCATGGAGACGATCAAGGAGTCGGATTCGGATCTGGGCACGCGTATCGAGGAAGAGATGTTTGTCTTCGATAACCTGGTGGACATCGACGACCGTGGCATCCAGACGCTGATGCGTGAGATCCAGACCGAATCCCTGGTGCTTGCGATGAAGGGCGCCGACGACGACCTGAAGGACAAGATCTTTCGCAATATGTCCAAACGCGCCGGCGAGATGCTGCGCGAGGATCTCGAGGCCAAGGGCCCGGTGCGTGTCAGCGAGGTCGAGGCCGCGCAGAAGGAGATCCTGTCGGTGGCCCGGCGCCTGGCCGAGAATGGCGACATTGTGCTTGGCGGTGGCGGTAGCGAGGCCATGTTGTGACCGACAGCCCGGCGGCCAGGCTGTATACCGACGCCTCGGCGTCGTTGTGGGAGCCGCCGGAGATCGGCGACGACGGCGTCCAGCCGCCGCGGCGTCTGCCCACCGCGGCCGAGATCGAGGCGATCGAGGAAGAGGCGCGCAAGAACGGTTTCGAGTCTGGCTATGCCGAAGGCCACGAACTGGGCCAGAAGGAGGCGGAAAAGGCGGCCCGGGCGCGCGAGGACAAGAAATTGCGCGAGACGGTGGCCGCACTGGAGGCCGTTGCCGGCAGCCTGGCCGATCCGCTGGCCGATGCAGCCGACGCCCTGGAGCCGGAGCTGCTGGCCCTGGTGACGGTTCTGGCGCGCAAGGTCGTGCAGAGCGAGCTGGAGTCCCGGCCGGAGCAGATCCGGGCGGTGCTCGAGGGCGCGCTGGCGCAGTTGCCGGGGCGCAACCAGGAGGTGCGGGTGCATCTGCATCCTGAAGACCAGGGGCTGGTCGAGGCCTACGCCGAGCGCGCCGACGCGCGCATCACCTGGGTCCCGGATCCGGTCCTGGCGCGCGGGGGGTGCCGGGTCGAGGCGGGCGCGGCGAGCGTGGACGCGAGCCTGGAGCGGCGCTTGCAGCATGCGGTCGAGGCCCTGTGGGACGGCGAGTATGCACCGGCCGCTGACGCGGAGCCCCCGGATGACAGCGCCCGCCAGGCGCCGGATCGCCCGGATGGGGAGGAGTCATGAGCACCCCGATCGACGAACTGCGCCGCAAGGGCCGCGAACGTCTGAGCACGGGGCTTCTGGACCGGTTGCAGCAATCCCGGGGTCGCGTGGAGCGGGTCAATCCGCCCCAGGCGGAGGGGCATCTGTCGCGCCTGACCGGCCTGACGCTGGAGGCCGAGGGTCTGCGCCTGCCGATTGGCGGGCGCGCCCTGATCCACGGCGAGACCGGAGAGCCGGTGCCGGCGGAGGTGGTCGGTTTCCAGAACGAGCGCACCTTCCTGATGCCGGAGGAGCTGGCCACCGGGTTGACCCCCGGGGCGCGGATCGAACCGCTGGACAACCAGCGTCAGATCCCGGTGGGCGAGGGGCTGCTGGGACGGGTGATCGATGCCAACGGGGCGCCCCTGGATGGTCAGGGGCCGATCCGCACCCATGATTTCGGGCCGCTGGCCGGGCGCCCGATCAACCCGCTGCAACGCGCGCCCGTGCGCGAGCCGCTGGATGTCGGGATCCGGGCGATCAACGGCCTGCTGTCGGTGGGGCGCGGCCAGCGGCTGGGTCTGTTCGCGGGTTCGGGGGTCGGCAAGAGCGTCCTGCTGGGCATGATGACGCGCAACACCACGGCGGACGTCATCGTGGTCGGCCTGATCGGCGAGCGTGGTCGTGAGGTGAATGAGTTCATCCACGAGATCCTGGACGAGGAGTCGCGTACCCGTACCGTGGTGGTGGCGGTTCCGGCGGATCAGTCCCCGCTGCTGCGCCAGCATGGTGCCTGGGTGGCCACGGCGGTGGCCGAGCATTTCCGGGACCAGGGGCTGCACGTGCTCCTGCTGATGGACTCCCTGACCCGGTTTGCCCAGGGGGCGCGGGAGATCGCGATGGCCATTGGCGAGCCGCCGGCTTCCAAAGGCTATGCGGCGTCGGTGTTCGCGCGTCTGCCACAACTGGTGGAGCGGGCGGGCAATGGCGATGTCGGCGGCGGCTCGATCACGGCGTTCTACACCGTGCTGGCCGAGGGTGATGACCAGAACGACCCCATCGTGGACGCGGCGCGGGCCATCCTCGACGGCCACGTGGTGCTCTCGCGAGAGATCGCGGAGACGGGCCGCTACCCGGCCATTGACGTCGGGGCGTCGGTCTCGCGTGTGATGTCGTCACTGATCACCCCGGAACACGAACGCGCGGCCCGCCGCTTCCGTGATCTGGCCGCCACCTACATGCGCAATCGCGACCTCATCGCGGTGGGGGCCTACCGCAAGGGCGCCGATCCGCATCTGGACGAGGCGGTGGCGATGCATGAACGCCTGGAGGCCTACCTGGGGCAGGGCCGCGACGAGGCCGTCGGCTTCGACCGCGCCCGGGATGATCTGCTGGCCCTGGTCGGGGGTGGCGCGGCATGAACCCGAAGCGGCTGGAGCGCCTGCTGCGGCTGCGCAAGATTGAGGAAAGCGAGGCGACGCGCCAGCTGGGGGAGCGGCTGCAGCAACTGGATGCCATCGCCGGCCAGCGCGAACGCCTGGAGACCTATCAGCGGGAATACCTGCAGGCGACCCTGCCGGACGATGCCAATGCGCTGAAGTGGCTGGCCGGCATGCGCGACCAGCTGCGCTCGGCGCTGGAGCAGCAGGATCTGCGCATCCAGGCGGCCGAGTCCCAGGTGGAGACCGCGCGCCAGGAGTGGCTGGAACGCCACCGCAACTGCCTGTCGCTGGAGAAGCTGCTGGAACGTCGGCGGGCCGAGACCGCGCGGCACGACGCGCGGCGCCAGCAGACGGAACAGGATATGTGGGCCACCCGACAGGCCCATGCGCGCGAGGCAGACGCGCGTTGGCAGGGTTCTTGAATGGACCCTGGGTATCGATTGAGGCAAGGGCCCGGGGATGACCCCGGCAGACCGAGGATCCGGCAATGATCGCAACACAAAACACGGGCCAGGGCATGCTGCCGCTGCTGCAACTGCTGGGCGGCAGCTCGGTGCAGGGCCTGGACGAGCTAAAAGGCCTGCAAGGCCGCCTCAAGGGCCAGGACGGCGAGGATTTCCTGGCCATCCTGGAGCCCCAGATGGAGTCGCTGCTGGCGAGCCTGGGCGTTCCCGGCGAAGAACTGGAGGGACTGGATCTAGAGGCGATGCTCGCCCGGCTCCAGGACTTGCTGGACGGGCAGCCTCTGGCCGCGGATCCCGAAGGGGGTGGCAATGCCTTGCCGGTCGCCGCCCTGATGGCCGCGACCCAGGAACCGGGACGACCCGAAGTGCCCCGCGTTGAAGGGAGCCCGGCCCGGGGAGGAGGCGAGGAGCGGGCCCTGCCGGTCAAGCCGCTGCCGGCCGCGGTCATGCGGCTGTTCGTCGAAGCCGCCCAGGCCAATGCCGGGCGAGAGGGCGCGGTTGCCCTGAAGCCCGACATGCTGGGTGCGCAGGGAGGCATGGCCCGCGACAACGTCCTGGAGATCCTCGCCCAATGGATGGGGCAGGGGGGTGACGAGGCGCGCCGCGGCCGTTCCGACCCCCTGAGCGGGGTGCTGCCGGCCCAGGGAGTCGGGCAGGCCGAAGGCGCGGACGGGGCGCGGGCGCTGCCGCGCCTCGATCTGACACGACTCCTGCAACAGCCCAACGGGGCCCGGGAACTGGCCGACCAGGTGCGCATGCTGGCCCAGGCGCAGGGCGGGCGGACCGAACTCAAACTGCACCCGCCGCAACTGGGCAGCCTGGACGTACGTGTGCTGGTCGAGGGTGATCGCACCAGTATCCAGTTCATCAGCGCCAATCCGGTGACCCGCGAGGTGCTGGAGGCGGCCATGCCGCGCCTGCGTGACAGCCTGGCCGAGAGCGGCCTGATGCTGGATGATGCGACGGTGTCCGACCACGCGGCCGAGGAACAGGCGGAGCAAGGGGCCGGCGAAACGGCCCTCGCGGCGGATGACGAAGCCGCCGAGACCGAGGACCGCGAGGCCGATGGCAGCACCCTCTCCATGCTGAACCGACGCCTGGACCTGTTTGCCTGACCCGTGCGGCCCCGTTGCAGCCGTGGCCTGCGGCCGTGGCTGCCGGCTCGTTCCTGCGCTGATGCCGGATTCCCCCTGTTCCCGGGTGCCGCCAAGATTCCGTCTTTCACGGCGGCTGTGCGGCCGATTCTTGACGTTCTTCATGTTTCCCGCGCCCGCGTTTGCCGGGGAAAACCGCCAGTGACGACCCGTAACTGACGGATTAAAAAGACCAAAACGACTTCTGGCATCCGCCTTGCTATGGTCTGTACCGAGAACGAATCCTCGGTTTACCGGACAGCGGGTGCGATATGGCAGAGAAGGAAGTCAATCTGGACGACGACGAAGGCGGCGCCCCGAAGAAGGGCGGGAAGGGCAAGCTGATCGTCCTGATCCTGGTCGTCCTGTTTCTCGTAGCCGGCGGTGCGGCCGCCGCCTGGTTCTTCCTGATGGCGGACGGTGACGATACCGAGCAGGTCGAAGCCGGCCCGCCCGAGCGGCTGTACACCAGCCTCGAGCCGATGACGGTGAACATCGAGGCCCCGGGGCGCATCCGCTACCTGCGCGCGGAACTGTCGCTGGTGACCCATGACCCGGCGGTCGCCGAGGCCTTCGAACGGCACCTGCCGGCCATCCGTAACGACCTCCTGGGCATCCTGGCGGAACAGCGCTACGAGGATCTCAATACCCGCGCGGGCAAGGAGGCCCTGACGGAAGAACTGAAAGAGACGATCGCGGGGATCCTGCGTTCCCGCGATGCCCCGGACGCGGTCGAGGCCGTGCTGTTCAACGAACTGGTGATGCAGTAGGAGCCCCGTCATGGCACAGACGGATATCCTCAGCCAGGACGAGATCGATGCCCTCCTGCACGGCGTGGACGAGGGCGACGTCGAGACCGAAGACCCGTATCCGAGTGATGGCCAGGCACGCGAATTCAACTTCGCCACCCAGGACCGGATCGTGCGTGGGCGCATGCCCACGCTGGAGATGATCAACGAGCGTTTCGCGCGTCACCTGCGGGTCCGTCTGTTCAACGTGCTGCGCCGCTCCGCCGAGATCTCGGTGGTGGGCACCCGCATCACCAAGTTCTCCGAGTACATGCATTCGCTGTTCGTGCCCACCAGCCTGAACCTGGTGCGCGCACATCCGTTGCACGGCACCGGGTTGTTCGTGTTCGACCCGAAGCTGGTGTTCATCCTGGTGGACAACTTCTTCGGCGGCGACGGGCGCTACTACACCCGCATCGAGGGGCGTGACTTTACCCCGATGGAGATGAAGGTGGTGCACGGCGTGCTGGAAGGCGCGTTCGAGGACATGCAAAAGGCCTGGCAGCCGGTCATGGAGCTGGAGTTCGAGTTCCTGAACTCCGAGGTCAACCCGCAGTTCGCGAATATCGTCTCGCCGACCGAGATTGTGGTGATCAGCGAGTTCCACATCGAGCTGGACGGGGGCGGCGGCAACCTGCACGTGACCCTGCCGTACTCGATGATCGAACCGATCCGCGAGCAGCTGGACACTGGTATCCAGTCGGACCGCTCCGACGTGGACCAGCGCTGGATGCACGCACTCCAGGAGGAGATCCAGACCGCCGAGGTCGAGATCAGCTCCATCCTGGCCGAGACCGAGGTGACCGTGCGCGAGCTGCTGGATATCCAGCCGGGCGACATCATCCCGGTTGATCTCCCCGAAAAGATTTCCCTGCAGGTCGAAGACATCCCGATGTTCCGCGGGAAGTTCGGCGTATCCAATGGGCTGAATGCGATCCAGATTTCGGAACGCATCATCAAACGATAGAGGGCCGCAGCATGGCAGACACCGACGATCCCAAACAGGACACCTCCGGCTCCGACGCGGAGGCCGCCGCCGAGAATCCGGAGACGGAAGGCGGTTCCGATGACCAGGCCCTGGCCGATGAATGGGCGGCCGCCCTCGCGGAGCAGAAGGACGAGGATGGCGAGGAGGCCGCCGACCCCGACGCGCTGCTGAACGAGGCACAGGGCGGGGCTTCCGAGGAACCGGCGCAGGAAGCGCCGAAGGCCGAGAAGCGGGAACGCAAGCACAAGCCGGACCCGGGCGCGGAAACCCTGCAGCCGGAGCAGCTCTCGGGCGTGGTGCAGGGCGACGGCGAGGAGATGAACCTGGAGATGGTGCTGGATGTACCGGTGACCATCTCCATGGAGATCGGCCGCACGCGTATCCCGATCCGCAACCTCCTCCAGTTGAACCAGGGCTCGGTGGTGGAACTGGACCGCCTGGCCGGCGAACCGCTGGATGTGCTGGTGAACGGGACGCTGATCGCGCATGGCGAGGTGGTGGTGGTCAACGAGAAGTTCGGTATTCGACTGACCGACGTGATCAGCCCCAGCGAACGGATCCGCAAGCTCAAATAGCCATGAATCCACGCTATACGCACATCGCGGCCCTCGTCCTGACGGCCGCCACGGGGAGCCTCTGGCCGCTGACCGCGCTCGCGGAGGGGGGTAGCGGCGGCGCCGCCGGGTATCTGGCCCAGCTGATCGGCGGTCTGGTCCTGGTGATCGGCGCGATCGTGGTGCTGGGCTGGGTCCTGCGCCGCACACAGGGCGGGCTCAATCGCGGCTCGCAGATAATCGAGATCGTCGCGGCGCGCTCGGTGGGCGCGCGCGAGCGCCTGGTGCTGGTCCAGGTGGGGGACGAGCAGGTGCTGGTCGGGGTGGGACCCGCCGGCATGCGCACGCTGCACACCATGAACGAACCGGTGCTGGCGCCGGCCGGCGAGAGCCCGGACTTCTCCAGCGCGTTGAAGCGCGCGGTGACGCGGCGCGCGCCGGGCACCGGCGAGCGGGGACAGTCGTGATGTCGGGGCTGCTGCGGATTGGTCTGGGGCTGGCTCTGCTGGCCCTGCCGGGCCTGGCCGGAGCGCAGGCCGCCCAGGGCATCGAGGCCCTGACGGTGACCACCAACGGGGATGGTGGCGAGACCTATTCGGTGACGCTGCAGATCATCCTGCTGATGACGTTGCTGACCCTGCTGCCGTCGATCCTGATCATGATGACCGCGTTTACACGCATCCTGGTGGTGCTGGCCATCCTGCGCCAGGGCCTGGGTACGACCCAGACGCCGTCCAACCAGATCCTCATTGGTCTGGCGTTCTTCCTGACCCTGTTCGTGATGGCCCCGGTGTTCGAGGAGATCTACGACACCGCGTTCGTGCCCTACGTGAACGAGGAGATGGGGACCGAGGAGGTGCTGCAGGCCGGGGTGCAGCCCCTGCGCGAGTTCATGCTGGCGCATACCCGCGAGAGTGACCTGGCGATGTTCGCCGAGATCAACGGGATCGACGGCTTCGAGGATGCCGACGATATCCCGCTGAGCCTGCTGGTGCCGGCGTTTATCACGAGCGAACTGAAGACCGCCTTCCAGATCGGCTTCCTGATCCTGATCCCGTTTCTGATTATCGACCTGGTGGTCGCTTCGGTCCTGATGTCGATGGGGATGGTGATGCTCTCGCCGCTGATCATCTCCCTGCCGTTCAAGGTGATGCTGTTCGTGCTGGTGGACGGCTGGGCCCTGATGATGAACACGCTGGCCACCAGCTTTTTCGTGTAGGAGAAGGACATGACCCCGGAACTTGTCGTGGATGTAGGGCAGGAGACCCTCTGGGTGGTCACACTGCTGGCGGCACCACCCCTCCTGACCGCTCTGGCGGTGGGCCTGGCCATCGGCATGCTGCAGGCCGCCACCCAGGTGCAGGAAATGACGCTGTCGTTCATCCCCAAACTGCTGGCGATGTTTGCGGCCTTGTTGTTCAGCGGGCACTGGATGCTCGCCTTGTTGATCGACTTTACCGAGCGTCTCTACGAGGGCGCGCCGGGGATGGTGGGGTAGACCGATGACCCTGGCGGCGGAACAGCTGGTGCTGTGGGTGGGGGCG
>JBJHBC010000007.1:12634-15240 GCA_050485285.1 Thioalkalivibrio sp. | reverse complement strand
GTGCTGCTCATGTTCACTTTTCCGGGGCTGCCGGAACGCTTCGGGGAGCTGATGCTCGAGGCCTTCAACCTGATGCAGACCCGGATGGGGTTCTGACATGGCCGAGAACGAGAACGGGCAGGAAAAAACCGAAGAGCCCACTCCGAAACGCCTGCGCGAGGCGAAGGAGAAGGGGCAGGTCCCGCGCTCGCGCGAACTCAGCACCTTTCTGGTGCTGATGACCGCGGGGGCGTTCATGTTGATGTACGGCCCGAATATGGGCGCGCAACTCGCTGAACAGATGAGCAGTCGTTTCGATTTCGAGCCGGAACTGGCGTACGACTCCTCGCTGCTGCTGCCCTATCTGGCCCAGGAACTCTTCCGCACCCTGCGGACCCTGTTCCCGCTGTTCGGTGTGCTGATCGTCGCGGCGGTGATGGCGCCGATCGTGATCGGGGGCGCGAACTTCTCCTGGAAGGCGGCGGCCCCGAAGGCCTCCAAGCTGAATCCCGGAAAGGGGCTCAAGCGCATCTTCTCCTGGCAGGGGCTGATGGAGTTCGGCAAGACCTTCGCCAAGTTCGTGCTGATCTCCAGCGTCGCGGTCGCGGTGCTCGCCACCTTTTCCGATCGCCTGCTGATGCTGGGCTACGAGCCGATCCATCAGGGTATCGCGCACACCGCCCAGCTGGTGCTGGGGACCTTTATCGCGGTATCGGCCGCGCTGATCGTGGTGGCGGCCATCGATGCGCCGTTCCAGATGTGGAACCACCAGAAGCAGCTCCGCATGACCCGCCAGGAGGTCAAGGACGAATACAAGGAGACCGACGGCAAGCCGGAGGTCAAGCAGAAGGTCCGGCAGCTGCAGCAGGAGATGGCGCAGCGGCGGATGATGGAGGAGGTTCCGAAGGCCGACGTGATTATCACCAACCCGACCCATTATGCCGTGGCCATCGTCTACGAGGCCTCGCGAATGGCGGCGCCCAAGGTAGTGGCCAAGGGCGCCGACGAGGTCGCGGCCTCGATCCGTGCGGTCGCCGACGAGCACGCCATCATCCGCGTCGAGGCGCCGCGCGTCGCGCGCGCGATCTATTTCACCACGGACCTGAACCAGGAGATCCCCAACGGCCTGTTCGTCGCCGTCGCCCGCATCCTGGCCTACGTCTACCAGCTCAAGCGGGCCGACGCCGACGCGCAAATGCCGGATGACCTGCCGGTGCCGGAGGATTATCTCGATCCCGACAAGAAGCGCGGCAAGCGGAGGGATCGCTGATGGCCTTCTTCGACCGCCTCGGGAACGTCGGGAAGTGGGGGCTCGGCGCGCCGATCCTGCTGATCGCCATGCTGTCGATGATGGTGCTGCCGCTGCCGCCGCTGGCGCTGGACGTGCTGTTCACCTTCAATATCGCGCTGTCGCTGGTGGTCATCATGGTCGCGGTGTATACGCCGCGGCCGCTGGAATTCGCCGTATTTCCGACCGTGCTGCTGGTGGCCACGCTGCTGCGCCTGGCGCTGAACATCGCGTCCACCCGGGTGATCCTGCTGGAAGGCCATACCGGGACCGACGCGGCGGGCAAGGTGATCCAGGCCTTCGGCGACTTCGTGGTGGGCGGCAACTACACCGTCGGCCTGGTGGTGTTCGCCATCCTGATCATCATCAACTTCGTGGTGGTCACCAAGGGCGCGGGGCGCGTCTCCGAAGTCAGCGCCCGCTTCACCCTGGATTCCATGCCCGGCAAGCAGATGGCGATCGACGCCGACCTCAACGCGGGCATCCTGACCCAGGAAGAGGCGCGCAAGCGGCGCGAGGAGATCGCCAGCGAGGCGGACTTCTATGGCTCTATGGACGGGGCCTCCAAGTTTGTTCGCGGTGACGCGATCGCCGGCATCCTGATCCTGTTCGTGAACATCATCGGCGGCCTGACCATCGGGGCCGTCCAGCACGGCATGTCGATCGGCGATGCCGCGACCAACTACGTGCTGCTGACCATCGGCGACGGTCTGGTCGCGCAGATCCCGTCGCTGGTGCTGTCCTCCGCGACCGCGATCATCGTGACCCGCGTGACCAGCAGCCAGGACATGGGGCAGCAGGTCTTCGGCCAGATGTTCTCCAACCCGCGCGTGCTGTACGTGGCCGGGGGCGTGATCGCCGCGCTGGGGATCGTGCCGGGCATGCCCAATGCCGTGTTCCTGGGCCTGGCCGCGCTGATCTTCGGCGGGGCCTACCTGCTCAAGCGGCAGGCGCGCGAGGCCGAGGTGGAGGTGGAGCGCATCCCGCAGGAGGACGAGGGCGGGGCCCGGTCCGAGGATCGCGACCTGACCTGGGAAGACGTGCCGCCGGTGGATCTGGTGTCGCTGGAGGTGGGCTATCGTCTGATCCCGCTGGTGGATCGCACCCAGGACGGCCAGCTGATGGGCCGGATCAAGGGCGTGCGGCGCAAGCTCTCGCAGGAGCTGGGCTTCCTGCTGCAGCCGGTGCATATCCGCGACAATCTCGAATTGAGCCCGAACGCCTACCGCATCAGCCTGCTGGGCGTGACCGTGGCCGAGGCCGAGGTCTTCCCCGAGCGCGAACTGGCGATCAATCCGGGCGAGGTGTTCGGGACGGTGCCGGGCACGCCGACCAAGGA
>JBJHBC010000007.1:0-12534 GCA_050485285.1 Thioalkalivibrio sp. | reverse complement strand
GGACAGCCGGCGGTCCTGGTGGTGGCACCGGAGATCCGCTCCTGGATCGCCGGGTGGCTGCGCGGCGCGGTCCGCAGTCTGACCGTGCTGGCCTTCACCGAGATTCCGGACAATCGCCGGATCCGGGTGGTCGCCACCGTCGGCCAGGAAGAGTCGCAGAAGCAGTCCGCCTGAATGACACGATGAAGGGTTCCGCCGCGCGCGGCGCAGGAGAAAAAGCATGAACGTCAGACGATATCGGGCCCGGGACATGCGTGACGCGATGCGCCAGGTACGCGAGCAGCAGGGCGAGGACGCGGTCATCCTGTCCAGTCGCCGGGTCGACGGCTGGCTGGAGGTGGTCGCGGCGCTGGAGGACGGCGCGGCTTCGGAGCCGGTGACCGCACCGGACGCCCCCGCGACCAGCCGTGAAGCGAGCGCAACCGCCCGGCCGGCCCGCGAGCGCGGCGCCGGTCAGGGCGCGGCGTCGTGGCCGGCCGACCCGGAGCTGACCGCCATGCGGCAGGAGCTGCGCGACCTGCGCAGCCTGATGACGCGCCAGTATGCGGAGAGCGAAGAGGCGCGCTGGGCGGCCCGCCACCCCCTGGCGGCGGAATGCAAGGCGCGCCTGATCGATCGCGGGTTCAGCGAGCCCCTGGCACGCAGCCTGGCCGGAAGCATTCTCGATGACAGCTCGCCGGAACAGGCCTGGGAGCGCCTGCGGGCCCGTTTGTCGGGCGCGATTGCCACCCATCGTCCGGACATCCTGGACGAGGGCGGCCTGCTGGCGCTGGTCGGGCCCACCGGCGTGGGCAAGACCACCACGCTGGCCCGCATCGCGCTGCGCCAGATCCGCCGCATGGGCCCGGATTCGGTTACGCTGGTCACCCTGGACAGCCAGCGCATCGGGGCCACGCGCCAGCTGCAGGCCTTCGCCCAGATGGCGGGGATCTCGGTGCGTGTGCTGCAGAACGCGCGAGAGTTGCGCGAACTGGCGCGCCGCGTGGAGGATGGGCACCTGATCCTGGTGGATACGGCGGGACAGGCCCCGCGGGCGGTGGGGGACGAATCCCTGTTCGCCCATCTGCCGCCGGACATCCGGGCCGAGAGCTGGCTGGTGGTGTCGGCAACGACCCAGGGGAGCGCGTTGCGGCGGGTGCTGGAGGCATTTCGCAAGGCGGAGCCCTCGGCGCTGGTGCTGACCAAGCTGGACGAAGCGGAGGAGCTGGGCGAGGTCCTGTCCGTACTGCTCGACCAGCACCTGGGGCTGGGGTTCGTCAGCGATGGGCAGCGTATTGCCGAGGACTTTCACCGGGTCGATACCGGGTATCTGACCCGACTGGCCCTGGATGATGCCGCCGATGAACCCGGGGCAGCGGCCAGTGCCCGCGAGACCTGGGCGGCCGAGCGCCTGGCGGAGATGGAACCGCCGCGACGCGCGCGCGCCCAGGCACGTCCGGCACGGGCAGCGGAACCCGCCACGCTGGAACTGATTCAACCGGTCGGGAAGGGGCGCTATGCCACGCACTAACAAGCCGTTGAAGGTCATCGCGGTTGCCTCGGGCAAGGGCGGGGTGGGCAAGACCAACGTATCGGTGAACCTGTCGGTGGGCCTGGCCCGGCTCGGGCGCGAGGTCATGCTGTTCGACGCCGATCTGGGCCTGGCCAACGTGGACCTGCTGCTGGGGATGCGTCCCGAGCGCACGCTGCACGACCTGGTGACCGGGGACGTGGACAGCCTGGAGGATGTGCTCGTCCAGGGGCCGGACGGGGTGAAGGTGGTGCCGTCGGCTTCCGGGATCGCGGCGATGGCCAACCTGACGCCGGCCGAGCATGCCGGTCTGATCCATGCCTTCAGCGCTTATCGCAAGCCCCTGGATGTGCTGATCGTGGACACCGCGGCCGGCCTGCAGGAATCCGTGACGTCGTTCTGCCGTGCGGTCCAGGAGACCCTGGTGGTGGTCTGCGACGAGCCCGCCTCGATTACCGACGCCTATGCCCTCATCAAGGTCCTGCACCGGGATCACGGTCTGCGCCGCTTCCGCATGGTGACGAACATGGTCGACGGCCGCGAAGGCGCCGAGCGACTGATGCAGAAGCTCAATACCGTCTGCGGCAACTACCTGCCGGAGGTGGTGCTCGACCTGGCCGGCTATATTCCGATGGACGATCACCTGCGCAAGGCGGTGCAGAAACGCGCGCCGGTCGTACAGCAGTACCCCGGGAGCCCGGCGGGGAAGGCCTTTGCCGAACTGGCACGGACCGTGGACCGCTGGCCGGTGGGGGGCGGTGACCACGGTGGCGTCGGGTTTTTCGTGGAACGGATGCTGCAGAGTGCATGATGACGACGCGTAATCGACTTTCCGGCTATCAGGCGACCTCCGCGGCCGGCGGCGGGCACGAGCAGCTGATTGCCGATCACGTCGAGCTGGTCCATCGCATCGCCCATCACCTGATGGCGCGGCTCCCCGCGTCGGTGCAGGTGGATGACCTGATTCAGGCCGGCATGATCGGGCTCCTCGAGGCGGCGCGCCAGTTCGAGGGCGGCCAGGGCGCGACCTTTGCCACCTACGCCGGGATCCGCATCCGTGGCGCGATGATCGACGAGCTGCGCCGCAGTGACTGGACACCACGTTCGGTGCACCGCAACAGCCGTCGCATTGCCGCCGCCATCCAGAGCGTCGAGGCGCGCGAGGGGCGGGCGGCGCGCGGCAGCGAGGTCGCCGCCGAGCTGGACGTGCCGATCGACCAGTACTACGAGATGCTGCAGGATCACGCCGGGGCCCACCTGTTCGCCCTGGACGACCTCGGCGGGGGTGACGACGGGGCCGATCGCGTGATCGAAGGACAGGAGGTGTCGCCGGCCCGCACCCTCGAGGCCGGCGAGTTCCGTCAGGAGCTGGCCGAAGCCCTCGGCGACCTGCCCGAACGCGAGCGGCTGGTGCTGTCGCTCTACTACATCGAAGAGCTCAACCTGCGCGAGATCGGTGCCGTGCTGGGCGTGACCGAGTCGCGCGTCAGCCAGATCCGCAGTCAGGCCACCATTCGACTGCGCGCCCGCCTGGGTTCGTGGCTCGAAGACGGTACGGCTTTGCAGTTATTCTAAAACCCACCCTACGAATCCCGGAGTGACGTGTGGACAAGGGAATGAAGATTCTCATCGTGGACGACTTTTCCACGATGCGGCGCATTATCAAGAACCTGTTGCGTGATCTTGGCTTCAATAATACCCAGGAAGCCGACGACGGCAGCACCGCGCTGCCGATGCTGCAGAACGGCGATTTCGACTTTCTGATCACCGACTGGAACATGCCCAACATGCCGGGGATCGACTTGCTGAAGGCCGTGCGCGCCGACCCGAACCTCAAGTCCATGCCGGTGCTGATGGTGACGGCGGAGGCCAAGCGCGACCAGATCGTCGAGGCGGCCGAGGCGGGCGTGAACGGCTACGTGGTCAAGCCGTTCACCGCCGAGACGCTGAAGGAAAAGATCGACAAGATCTTCGAACGCATTGAAGCACAGGGATAATCATGCGCCTGTGACCGATATGCCCGGCGCCCGTGGCACCGACCGCCGCGGGCGTTGTCCGAAACCTTCCGCGCCGTACCCGCAAGAGGCTTCTCATGACTGAACAGGAACACCCACCACGCGACGATCAGCTGGAGCTTGCGCGGCAGCTGGTCAAGACGCTGGAGGCGGGCGACGACACGGGCGCCCGGGCGCTGGTGCAGGATCTGGCGCGCCCCTATGACCGCGAACTCTTCGACGAGCTGGGCAAGCTGACCCGCGATCTTCACGAGGCCCTGCAAAGCTTCCGCGGCGATTCGCGTCTGGTCGAACTGACCCAGGCGGAGATCCCGGACGCAAAGGAACGCCTGAATTACGTGGTCACGATGACCGAACAGGCGGCCCACGACACCATGAATGCCATCGAGTCCAGCCTGCCGATCGCGGAATCGTTCAGCCAGCAGGCGGCCGACCTGACGGCGAAGTGGACGCGCTTTCGCAACCGGCAGCTCTCGGTGGAGGAGTTCCGGGACTTTGCGCGGGAGCTCGACACGTTTTTCGCGCAGGCGGGGGACGACACCGAGGAGCTGCGCCGGCTGCTCTCCGAGGTGCTGATGGCGCAGAGCTATCAGGATATTACCGGCCAGGTGATTCGCCGCGTGATCCAGCTGGTGACTGACCTGGAAGAGAACCTGGTGTCCCTGATCCGGCTCTCCAGCGGGCGCATGGAGCAGGTCGAGGCGGCCGAGGCGTCGCTTGAACAGCGCGAGGAGGATCGCGAGGCGGACCGCAAGGGTCACGGTCCCAGCGTGCCCAAGACTCAAGATTCCGCCGCGGATGTCGTTCAAGGACAGGACGAGGTGGACGATCTGCTGTCGAGCCTGGGCTTCTAGGCAGCCCCCCTCATGCGAATGGCGCCACGCGACCGGAGAGACTGAATGGCCATCGACCCCAATGACGAAATCCTTCAGGACTTCCTGATCGAGGCCGGGGAACTGCTGGAGGGGCTCAACGAGCAACTCATCGACCTGGAACAGAACCCGGATGATCGGGATCTGCTGAATGCGGTCTTTCGAAGCTTCCATACCATCAAGGGCGGGGCCGGCTTCCTGAGCCTGGATCCCCTGGTGACCGTGTGCCATCACGCGGAGGACGTCTTCAACCTGCTGCGTAACGGCGAGCGGCGGGCGGACAGTCACCTGATGGACACCATGCTGCGGGTGCTGGATACCCTGAACGTGATGTTCGGGGACCTGCGCTCCGGCGTGGATCCCACGCCCGCCGAGGCCGACCTGGTGGAAAACCTCCGGCGCATGGCGAACAACGAGGACGTGGCGGCGGAGCCCGCCGCGCCGCCGCCCCCGGAACCCGACCCGGAGCCGGAACCGCAAGCGGATACGGATGCAGAACCGGCGGCAGATGGCGAGGCGATGGTCGGCGCCGATGACGAGATCACCGACGACGAATTCGAGGCCCTCCTTGACAGCCTGCACGGCGATCAGCCGCCGCAGCCCGTGGAGACGGACTCCGCCCCGGGCGATGCCGCGGGAGACGAGCCGGCCGCGGAAGCTGCGGGGGGCTCCGGCGACCTGATCACCGACGACGAATTCGAGAACCTGCTGGACGAGTTGCAGGCCAAGGGTGCCGGGCCCGCCGCTACCGGGGCGGTCCCCAGCCCCGCGGACGAAGAACCTGCGGAAGCCTCGCCGGCCTCGCCCGAACCCGCCGAACCGGAGAAGGCCGCCGCACCCGCCGATACCCCCGCGGGAGGCCAGGGCGGAGGCGGCGGCGTGCGTGCTGGAGGCGGAGGTGCCGAGGGGGGTGGACGCGCGGCCCCGCAGGGCGAGACCTCCGTGCGCGTCGATACCGAGCGCCTGGACGAGATCATGAACCTGGTGGGCGAACTGGTTCTGGTTCGCAACCGGCTGAGCATGCTGCGCTCGCAGCATGTCGATGACGAGCTGGGCAAGGCGATCAGCTCCCTGGCCCTGGTGACCTCGGATCTGCAGACCTCGGTGATGAAGACCCGCATGCAGCCGGTGAAGAAGGTCTTCAACCGCTTCCCTCGCGTGATCCGCGATCTCTCCCGCAATCTGGGCAAGGAGATCGAACTGGAGATCTTCGGCGAGGACACCGATCTCGACAAGAACCTGGTCGAGGCCCTGTCGGATCCGCTGGTGCACCTGGTCCGGAATGCCGTGGACCACGGCATCGAGACCCCCGAAGTACGCGAGGCGGCGGGCAAGCCGCGCAAGGGGACCGTGGTGCTGGGGGCCGCCCAGGAAGGCGATCACATCGCGCTGCTGATCAAGGACGACGGCGGCGGCATGGACCCGCAGGCCCTGCGGCGCAAGGCCGTGGAGAAGGGCCTGATGGAACCGGCCATGGCCGAGCGCATGACCGATCGCGAGGCCTTCAACGTGATCTTCATGGCCGGTTTTTCGACCAAGACCGAGATCTCCGACGTCTCCGGCCGCGGGGTCGGCATGGACGTGGTCAAGACCAAGATCTCGCAGCTCAACGGCACCATCGAGATCGACTCCGAGGTGGGTGTGGGCACCACGCTGCGGGTCAAGCTGCCCCTGACGCTGGCGATCCTGCCCGCGCTGATGGTGATCCTGGACGGCCGGCGCTTCGCCATCCCGCTGGCGTCGGTGTCCGAGATCCTGGATCTGGACCTCACGAAGACGCATTACGTGGATGACCAGGAGGTCATCATCGTGCGCAAGCAGGCACTGCCGATTCACTATCTCAAGCGGTGGCTGAAGCCGGGCCACGAACCCGAGCCGCGCAAGGACGCCCATGTGGTCGTGGTGCATACCGCCGATCGCAAGGTGGGTCTGGTGGTGGATGACCTGGTGGGTCAGGAAGAGGTCGTCATCAAGCCCCTTGGGCAGAATCTGCAGGGTGTGAAGGGCCTGGCGGGCGCCACGATTACCGGGGATGGCGGGATCGCATTGATCCTGGATGTCTCGGATCTGGTGACCATCCTGATGCGGCAGCTGCAGATGTCCGGGCGTCCCCGCCGCGCATCGCGCACGAGCGAGGGCTGAGGATGCCGATCAGGGTTCTGGTCGTCGACGACTCCGGGTTCTTTCGTCGACGCATTGCGGAGATTCTGGATTCCGACTCGGGCATCGAGGTGGTCGGCTCCGCCGAGAACGGCGAGCAGGCGATCGCGAAGGTGCGGGAGCTCGACCCGGACGTCGTGACCATGGATATCGAGATGCCGGTGATGGACGGCATCACCGCGGTGCGCAAGATCATGGCCGAGAGCCCGCGGCCGATCCTGATGTTCTCCAGCCTGACCACCGAAGGCGCCCAGGCCACCCTGGATGCGCTGGAGGCCGGGGCGGTGGACTTCCTCCCCAAGCGGTTCAGCGACATGGCGGGCGACGAGGACAGCGCCCGCATGCTGCTGCGCCGCCGGGTGCGTTCGCTTTCGCGCAGCCGCGCGCGCTCGGCAAGTGCGCCGGGGACCAGCACGCCGGCCCGCGAGTCCCGTCCGAGCGCACGGCGGGAAGAGGCCGACCGTCAGGCCGCCGCGGAGGCCGCCCGCCAGCCGCCGCCGGTTGCCAGCACGCGGCCGGCGACCCCGCTGCGGCAACTGCGGGCGGTCCTGATCGGTACCTCCACCGGCGGGCCGGTCGCCCTGCAGGAGGTTCTGAAACCCCTGCCGGCCAGCTTCCCGTTGCCGATTGTGCTGGTCCAGCACATGCCGGCGAGCTTCACGCCGGCCTTTGCCGATCGGCTGAACGCGATGTGCAACATCGAGGTGCGCCAGGCGAAGGACGGCGATGCCCTGAAGCCGGGCGTGGCCCTGCTGGCCCCCGGGGGCATGCAGCTGACCCTGGAACGGGGCAGCCAGACGCATGTGCGCATCGCCGAGAGCCCGTTGGGCACGATCTACAAGCCCAGCGTGGACGCTGCATTCAGCTCCGCCGTGGATGCGCTGCGCGGACAGGTCCTGGCGGTGGTTCTGACCGGCATGGGCGCGGACGGACGCGAGGGTGCGCGGGCGCTGAAAGGGGCCGGGGCGCAGGTCTGGTCGCAGGACGCGGCGACCTGCGTGGTCTACGGGATGCCGGCAGCGGTGGCGGAGGCCGGTTTGTCGGATCACGTCTATCCGCTGCCCGAGATCGGTCCCGCGCTGGTCAAGGGGTTCTGCTGACATGGACATCCTGAGCCTCATCGGGGTGACGCTGGGGCTGGTGGCCGTGCTCGGAGGCAGCATTGCCAAGGGCAGCGGCCTGGGCGCGCTGTGGAATGCCGCGGCGTTCGTGATCGTGGTGCTGGGAACGCTGGGGGCGACCCTGGTACAGGCGCGTCTGACGGTGTTCATGCACGGGATGCGGATCCTGCCGTGGGCCTTCAAGCCGCCGAAGATCGACAACCGGGCCATGGTCGAGCAGATCGTGGAATGGTCGCATGTGGCGCGCAAGGAAGGCCTGCTCGGGCTGGAGACCCTGGCCGACGAGGAGAGCGACGGCTTCGCTCGCAAGGGGCTGCAACTGCTGGTCGACGGCAGCGAGCCGCAGACCATCCGCCAGATCCTGGAGGCCGACCTCGACAACCGCGAGCACTTCGACATGCAGGGTGCGAAGGTGTTCGAGAGCATGGGGATCTATGCGCCGACCCTGGGTATCGTGGGGGCGGTCATGGGCCTGATGGCGGTGATGCAGAACCTGGCGGATCCGAGCAAGCTGGGGGCGGGGATCGCGGCGGCCTTCGTGGCGACCATCTACGGGATCGCCTCGGCCAACCTGCTGTTCCTTCCGCTGGCCAACAAGTTAAAGTCGATTATTCAGAACCGTTCGCAACACCAGCAAATGCTGATGGAAGGTCTGATCGCGATCGCCGAGGGAGAGAACCCGCGGAATATCGAAAGCAAGCTGAGTGGCTTCATCCACGAGTGAGGTCACCATGGCGCGACGCAAGCGGGCGGAGGAACACCAGAATCACGAGGCATGGGCCATTCCCTACGGGGACCTGGTCACGCTGCTGCTCGCGTTCTTCGTCGTGATGTACGCGATCTCGTCGGTCGATGATGGCAAGTATCGCGTGCTGTCGGAGTCCTTGGTGGATGCCTTCCGGGCGCCGATGCAGGCGGAGCCCATCCAGGTGGGGGATCCCACCGTGGCCCGCGAGCGCACCCCGCAGGATCTGCGCGCACTGGTGCCGATCGAGGTCCAGCCAGGGCTGGTGGAGGACGGTCCGCAGCCCATCGACATGGCGCTGAGCGGGATGCTCGATGACAGCCCCGACGACGCCGGCATGCAGGCCTTTCTGGACGACCTGGCGGAGACCGCCCGCGAGATCGAGCAGGCAATGGCGGAGTGGATCGACCAGGGCGACCTGCGTGTGACCCGGGAGGCCTACTGGCTGGAAATCGAGATCACCAGCCGTCTGCTGTTCCCGTCCGGGTCGGCGACGCTGAACCCGGAGGCCGTTGCGTTGCTACAGGAAGTGGGGGGCATCCTGGCCCCGCGGGTGTCGCGCGTCCACGTGGAGGGGCACACCGACAACGTCCCCATCCAGACCGCGGTCTACCCTTCCAACTGGGAGCTCTCGTCCGGACGCGCCGCGGCGGTCGTCAGCGTGTTCGAGGAGACGGGCATGGACCCGGAGAACCTGGTGGCCCTCGGGTACGGCGAACACCGACCGGTGGCCAGCAACGAAACGGCGGAGGGCCGTGCCGAGAATCGGCGCGTGTCCATCGTGGTCTTGCCCGGGGCGCGGCCACGCGCCGACGGGGCGCAGGAACCGGAGCGCCTGCGCGAGGATCTTCCGCCCGCGCCGCTCCCGACGGATGGAGACACACCATGAAGGTCTGGGCGGTGGCAAACCAGAAGGGCGGGGTGGGCAAGACCACGACCACGGTAACGCTGGGTGGCCTGCTCTCCGGTCCGGAGCAGCGTGTGCTGCTGGTGGATGTGGATCCGCATGGTTCGCTGACGGCCTATTTCGGCCACGACCCGGAAACCGCCACGCGCGGGGTCTACGAGCTCTTCAGCCAGTGTGCCGAAGGGGCCGATCCGGACCCCAACGGGTTGATCCGCGAGACCCGCTTCCCGGGGCTGGATCTGCTGACCGCGAGCACCGCCCTGGCCACCCTGGACCGTCAGCTGGGGACGCGCAGCGGCATGGGCCTGGTGCTGAGGCATGCGCTGGAGAAGGTCTCCGACCAGTACGACTACGTGCTGCTCGATTGCCCGCCGATGCTGGGTGTGCTGATGGTGAATGCGCTGGCGGCCTGTGACGAGCTGCTGGTGCCGGTACAGACGGAATTCCTCGCCCTGAAGGGGCTTGAACGGATGATCAATACCCTGAAAATGGTACAGAAGTCGCGCAAGGCCGAGCTGCAGTACCGGATCATCCCGACACTGTTCGATCGCCGGACACGCGCCGCGCACGAGGCCCTCGCCGAGCTGCGCCGGCTGTACGGGGACGACGTGTGGCCCGGGGTGATCCCGGTGGACACGAAATTTCGCGATGCCTCCAGCGCGGGTCAGCCGCTTTGCTTCATGATTCCGGATGCGCGCGGCGTGCTCGCATACTCGGACCTGCTGGAGGCGATCGGCGGGCAGCTGTCCGAACCCCATGAACGGAGGCGGCGCGGATGAAGCGATCCACGGTGGACAACCTGGCCCTGAAGGCGGAACCGGAGGCGCTGGACGACTATTTCGGCAGCCTGCTCGACGAACCGGAACCGGTGCGGACGCTGTTGCGTCAGGATCTGCTGGACCCGCCCGCGCCGGTGGCCGAAGCCGTTCCGGAAGTCGACACGTCGACGCCGGTTCGGGAGCCGGAGGCAGCGCCTACCGCGGCACCGCCCGCGCCCCCGGCCGAGCCGACGGAGCGGGACTACCCGCGGCCCGAGGAGTCGTTCTCCGCTTTGGTGATCGAGGCCGGCAACCTGACGCTACTGGCGCCGCTGCACGCGCTGGGCGGCGTGGCCCCGCTGGACAGTCTGGAGGTGCGACCGACCCCGAATCACTCCGTCTGGTACCTTGGGCTGGCCGATACCAAACAGGGGCGGGTGCAGCTGATCGACCTGGCCGCGGTGGTGACGCCGGAGGACCGCGAATACGAACCGGATACCGCCCGCCAGGTCGTGTTCCTGGCGGGCTCCCGCTTTGCCCTGGCCTGCCGGGCCATCCACGGGACCCGCGTGATCCAGCCGGACTCGCTGCGCTGGCGCAGCCACCGGCGGCGCCTGCCCTGGCTGGCCGGGGTGGAGCGCGACAAGATGGCGACCCTGCTGGATCTCGAGGCCCTCGACCGCACCCTCGACGAGGGCGCCTGGGACTGATGCACCCCGCGCGGCACTCAAGCCTCGCGGCGAGCGGCCGATAACCCGGTCAGGACGACACCACAGGGCGAATCCCGCCTGCACGGAACATCGAGGACGACATGAGCAGCGCACAAGACGTAGAAGCCATGGCCAAGGCCGACACCGCTCCGTATGTGACCTTCAGCCTCGCGGAGGAAACCTACGCGATCGACGTCCTGCAGGTTCAGGAGGTCCTCAAGGTGACCGAGATCGCGCCGGTCCCCGGCGTCCCGGATTACATCCTCGGGATCATCAACCTGCGCGGCAATGTCGTGACCGTAATCGACGCGCGGCGGCGCATGGGGCTGGACGATCGGGAATCCGACGAGGCCTCGCGGATCGTGATCATCGACGTGGACAACCAGAACGTCGGGATCCTGGTGGACTCGGTATCCGAGGTCGTGCGCATCGCCCCGGACGCCGTCGAACCGGCGCCGGAGGTCGGCAACGATGACAGCAGCCGTTTCATCCAGGGGGTGACCAGCACCGAGGAGGGGCTGACCATCCTGGTGGACCTGAACAAGCTCCTGTCCGACGAGGAGTGGGCGCAACTGCGCGAACTGTAGCGCGGGCGCCGGGTCCAATGCCCTGAACAAGAGGACCATTGGGCGCAAGCCGGGAGGTGAGCCATGGTCGACGAGATTCAGCCGGACCGCACGGTCCGCCCGGTGCATACCACCGTTCCCGGTCGCCGTCTGAGCGACGATCACGACCGCGACCCGGTCTTTCGCCCTGCGGTGCGCCCGACCCAGCAGCGCCCGCCACGCAAGGAGGAGCGCGGCAAGCGGCGGGGCCTGATCGACGATTACGCCTGAGCACTCCGTCCGCAGGCGTCGCCGGTCGCCGAGGGACGCCCGCAAGCCCGGGTCGATCACGCACCGGCGAGCGCGCCGCGCTGGTCAGGCGCCCACCATTCACGCGACAATCACCGGGCCCGGTATTCAGGAGAGTGCGCGCAATGGGAGAGGGAATGGTGATCTGGCTGGTCGCGCTGATCGCGCTGCTGGCGACCATCGTGGCGGCATTTTCCGTGGGGCTGGTGATCCTGCTGCGGCGCCAGCTCGCCGCCCTGCGCCAGGACTATCAGCGCCAGGCGACCTCGGTGATGGCGTTGCAGGGGGCCATGAAGGCCCTGTCCGAGGGTGTGGCCACCCATGGTCAGGCCCAGGCCTCCGTGCAGCGGGCCCTCGAGCGCCTGCATGACCAGCACAGCGAGTTGCGGGCACGCGAAGGGGACAGCGGTGCCTACGAGCAGGCCATTCGTCTGATCCAGCAGGGTCTGGGGCGTGAAGAGGTGCGCCGGCGCTGCGGGCTCACCTCCACCGAACTCGACCTGCTCTTCAGCCTGCACGGGACGGGCACGGCGACGCCATCGGGTTCTACCGGGCGGTCATGATCCCGGCTCCGGCCCGCCCGGCGAACGGCGCGTATTGCGCGATGCGTCCCGATAGCCGCCGGCGCGATCGTCGGGGGTGATGCCGGCCAGGAGAAAGACGAAGGCGAGAATCTCCGCCACCGCCACGTACAGTTCCTCCGGGATCTCGCTTCCGACGGGGATCTGCGCGAGCGCCTCGCTGAGGGCCGGGTCCTGATGCAGCGGGATGCCGTGCTCCTCGGCGATCCGCAGGATGGCCTCGGCGGTGACGCCCGATCCACTGGCCGTGATCTTCGGCGCCCGGCGCCGATCCCATTCCAGCGCAACCGCCCGCTCGGGC
>JBJHBC010000006.1:7845-34754 GCA_050485285.1 Thioalkalivibrio sp. | reverse complement strand
CCTGGCGGATCATGTCCGACAGGATGCGGATTGCGCGATCGGGCTGGCCAAGATCCCGGTGCACGCGGGCGAGGCGTTCCCGGATGACCGGGTGGCCGGGGTACACCGCGTCCAGGTCCTGGAGCCGATCGAGGGCCTGTTCATGTTCGTCCTCCTCGCGCAGCAGGGCGGCGAACGCCAGCTCGAGGGTCAGGCCGGGGGCGTCGGCGGCATCGAGCCGTTCCAGTTGTTCGCGCGCGCGGCGGGCCTCGCCACGCTCGAGATAGGCGACGGCCGCGCCATAGCGCTGCGCGGGGGATGGGGCGTCCGTCGCGCGAAAGCGCTCCAGGGTGCGGCGCGGGTCTTTCAGGGCCTGCACGCGGGCCTGCATCCATTCGAATTCGGGCCCGCGGGCGCGGGTTTCGGTGGCGGCCATCTGGCTGGCCCGGTTGCGGGCATCGGTGATGCGGTCGAGCGTCACCGGATGGGTGCGCAGGTATTCGGGTACCTGGTCGCCGACCCCGCGCGAGAGTTCCTGCAACCGCTCGAAGAAATCCGCCATCGCGTGCGGGTCGAACCCGGTGCCCTGCAGGATCTGCATGCCGGCGCGGTCGGCCTCGGCCTCGTTCGCGCGGGTGAAGTTGATCTGCTGCTGGATGCCGCCGGCTACGCCGCCGGTGATGACCGCCGAGCCCAGCGTCGGGTCGACCGCGGAGGCGAGGATGCCCGCCAGGATCGCCAGGCCAGTGGTGAAGTTGATGTCGCGCCCGCGCGCGAACATGCGCGCCAGGTGACGCTGGGTCACATGGGCGATCTCGTGTGCCATGACCGCCGCCAGTTCGGCTTCATCGCGGACCTCGAGGATCAGTCCGGCGTGGATGCCGATGATGCCCCCGGGCATCGCAAAGGCGTTGACCTGGCCGTTGTCCACGGTCAGGAAGTAGAAGGGGCCGTCGGCGCTGGGGGCGTTGGCCAGGAGCTGGCGCCCGAGCGAGTCGATGTAGAACACCACCTCGGGATCGGTCACCAGGGGGGCGGTGCGGCGGATTTCGCGCAGCAGCGAACGACCGAGCTCGCGTTCTTCGGCAGGCGTCAGGACGCCGCCGGAGGCCTCGCCGAGATCGGGGAGAGAAACCCCGCTGGAGTGGGCGGGTGGGGCTGCCAGCATCGCCAGCGCGAGCAGCGCGGCGAGCACGAAATGGGTCAGAAACAGCAGGCCGCGAGGGCCGGCGGGCGCCGGCCCTGCAGTGCGGCAATGCCGGGAGGCGTAATTACTTGCCAAGCCCCGGGGCCGACGAATAGGTGCGCATGCTGTCACGGGTTTCCCACAGCTTCGGCTTGAGCATCGCCTCGGGCACCATGAACTTCTTGCGATCCAGTACCTTGTGAGTCCGGACCTTCTTGACGATGTCGTCGTAGCTCATCTTGAACAGCAACCCGACGTCGCCACCGGAGGTGCGGCGCGCGATCATGTAGTTGTCCTGCATGTCGTGCACATAGATGTTGGCGGGGCGCAGCTTGCCGTTCTCGTCTTTCAACGTGACGGCGTAATGGCCGTCCACCTGGAATTCGCTCTTGTCCACCGGGATATCCTCCGCGAAGCAATGAAGCTGATCAGTATGCATCAGCGTTTCCTGAAGCGGGAGCGACCATAGCAGAACTTTTCGCCTTGGGCGACCATCCACCCGCCCGCCGTCGGACTTGTTTGCATTTGCGCCCGGTTTCGCTATGCTCCGCGCCCACTCTTGCGCTCACAGCGCCCAAGCATGCCGGCGTCGGCCGCGAGAGTCCGCATCCCACGACGAGACGACCCGGAGCACAGCGTGTACGGATTCACCGAGATCACCCCGGACGAACTGGAGCAGTGGCGCAGCGAAGGCAAGACCTTTCGCCTGCTCGACGTGCGCTCGCCGGGCGAGACCGGGCGCGGGGTCATTCCGGGTGCCGAGCTGATCCCGCTGGCGACCCTGCCGATGCGCAAGGACGAGTTCACCGGCGACGACACGCCGCTGGTGATCTACTGCCAGAGTGGCGCCCGATCCGCGCAGGCCTGTGCCTTTCTCGCGCAGCAGGGTGTCGACTGCGCCAGCAGCCTGCGTGGCGGCATCGTCGGCTGGGCACAGACGGGCAAGCCGGTGGTAAGCCCGGATTAGAATTCGGTTGTATTCCGATGCCGTTTCGCCTATAAGGGGGAATTCGGCAGGTAACTGTTCGGTCGAGGCTGTCGCGTTCAGGGCCCGATTCGGACTGCAGTACCCGACTGATAAAACGCACTCAAAGGAGAGAAACGATGGCCAACTTTGACCAAGAACTCGATGCTTCCGGCCTGAACTGCCCGCTGCCCATTCTGCGCGCCAAGAAGGCGCTCGCCGCGATGGACGCCGGCCAGGTTCTGCATATCATCGCCACCGACCCGGGCGCCGTGAAGGACTTCCAGGCCTTCGCCAAGCAGACCGGCAACGAGCTGATGGAACACAAGGAAGAAGGCGGCAAGTTCTACTTCCTCGTAAAGAAGGCCTGAAGCGTTTCAAGCGCTTGATTCGGGGCGGCAATCCGCAAGGGTTGACCGCCCCGAATCCTGAATAACGACGGTTGCCATGCGGTAACTGGATTGGTGCCTGGACGAGGTCTAGGCTGGCTGCGCAAGGTTCACAAAGAAACCTGCATCGCCTAAAGCGAAGAGGTGTGAGATATGGCGACATACGCTGAGATGCAGCAAATCTTCGACGATATCCGCGGAGATTTTCGCTACGACCACGAGCTCAACGGCTGCCTGAACTGCGGGATCTGCACGGCCACGTGCCCGTCCGCCCAGTTCTACGATTACTCGCCACGCGAGATCGTCCAGCTGCTCTGGACCGAAAACGTCGAGCAGATCTACGACGCGATGCAGGAAAAGATCTGGGCCTGCGCCCAGTGCATGACCTGTGCGGCGCGCTGCCCGTTCAAGAACTCTCCCGGTGGCCTGGTCGCGATCATGCGCGAAGTGGCCATCAAGCACGAGATGCAGTCCGCGAAGGACGTACTCCGTCCGTTCGGCCGCGTCATGCTCAAGCTGATCACCACGGGTAACCAGCTGTCCCCCGACATGATCCAGCCCGATCACTTCCCTGACTGGGGCCCCAACATCCAGAAGGTGGAAGGCGATCTGCGCATCCTGCGCAAGGCGATTCCGGTGAAGACGCTGCAGACGGTCGAGACCGCCTGGGAAGTGTCCCTGAAGACCTCGGTCGAGATGTACACCATCTGGGAAATGACCGGGGTCCTGAAGTCCCTCGAGCTGATGGACGAGAACCTCTTCGACGTGATCGAAGACTTCATCGACGAGAAGCGCGAGGACTACGAAGACTGGCTCGAGGAGCAGGAAGAGGAAGACGACGAATAAGTCGCTCGCCGAATCCCGCATCCAAGACATCAGGAGAAGCGTTATGAGTGAACAGACCCCAGGCAATCACAACCAGAATGGTGAAGGCGCTGGCGCCGGCACCATGAAGCCGGGCTACCACAACACCGACGGCCAGGGCATCGCCGGTCACGGTTCGTTCTTCCAGTCGACCGATCTGTCGAAGGAAGACGCGGTCAAGGCCACCGACTGGGTGCGCAAGCACGTCGACCGCCGCACCATCGATCTTGGTGATCGCATGGATGACGTCCGCGAGCATATGTACGAGCTCGAGAAGGACGGCCAGATCATCATCCATCGCATCGAGGATCAGCACGAGCCGATGTCGGTGAACACCCTGTTCGGCTGGGAGAAGAAGGTCCCGACCAAGCAGCTGTGGCACCACAAGTCCTGCGGCCAGTGCGGCAACATTCCGGGCTACCCGACCTCGCTGCTGTGGTTCATGAACAAGTTCGGCTTCGAGCCGGGCAAGGACTACCTCGACGAGACCGACCAGACGTCCTGCACCGCGTGGAACTACCACGGTTCCGGTATCGGGAACGTCGAGTCGCTGGCCGCGGTGTTCCTGCGCAACTTCCACCAGGCCTACGTCTCCGGCAAGCAGCATGGCCATGAGCTGGGTCACTTCTACCCGCTGGTCCATTGCGGCACCTCCTTCGGCAACTACAAGGAGATCCGCAAGTATCTGGTCGAATCCGCCGAGCTGCGCGAGAAGGTCACCAAGATCCTCGGCAAGCTGGGGCGCCTGGTCGACGGCAAGCTGGTCATCCCGGAAGAGATCATCCACTATTCCGAGTGGGTGCACGTGATGCGCAACCGCATCGCCTCCGAGCTGCAGACCATCGACGTTTCCAACATCCGTACCACTGCCCACGTGGCCTGCCATTACTACAAGATGGTGCACGAGGACGCGGTGTACGACCCGTCCGTGCTGGGTGGCAACCGTACCGCGATCATCACCTCCACCGCCCAGGCCCTGGGTGCGCAGGTGATCGACTACTCGACCTGGTACGACTGCTGCGGCTTCGGCTTCCGCCACATCATCTCCGAGCGCGAGTTCACCCGCTCGTTCACGATGGATCGCAAGATCCGCGTGGCCCGCGAGGAAGCCAACGCCGACGTGATGCTGGCCAACGACACCGGCTGCGTCACCACCATGGACAAGAACCAGTGGATCGGCAAGGCCCACAACCAGAACTTCCAGATTCCGATCATGGCGGAAGTCCAGTTCGCGGCCCTGGCCTGCGGCGCGGATCCGTTCAAGATCGTCCAGCTGCAGTGGCATGCGTCGCCCTGCGAGGACCTGGTCGAGAAGATGGGCATGTCCTGGTCCGAGGCCAAGAAGACCTTCCAGGAGTACCTGAAGGAGGTCGAGGCCGGCAATATCGAATACCTCTACAATCCTGAACTCGCTTACGGGGGCAAGGTCTGATGCAGCAAGATACCGTTCTAGTAGTGGGTGGTGGCCCGGCCGGTCTGGCCGCCGCCGCGAATGTCACCTCGGCTGGCTTCAAGGCCGTGATGGTCGAGAAGGAAGACGTCCTGGGTGGCGCTCCGATCCTCTCGGGCTACGCCAAGCTGGTGCCCTCCGGCGAGTGGGCGAAGGACGCCATTGGCCGCATGGTCAAGCGTGTCGAGGATGACTCCAACGCCACCGTGCACAAGGGTGCCAAGGTCGAGAAGCTGGACGGCGAAGCCGGCAACTTCACCGCGACCCTGACCAATGGCGAATCGGTCCAGGCCGGCGCCGTGGTGCTCGCCACCGGCTTCACCCATTTCGATTCCATCAACAAGCCGGAGTGGGGCTTCGGGACGTACGAAGACGTCCTGACCACCACCCAGATGGAGCAGATGGTCGCCAGCGGCAAGATCGCCTGCCCGTCCGACGGCCGTGTGCCCGAGCGGGTCTGCATCCTGCTGTGCGTGGGTTCCCGTGACCGCCAGATCGGCCGCGAGTGGTGCTCCAAGATCTGCTGCACCGTGTCCGCCAATCTGGCGATGGAGATCAAGGAGATCTCGCCGGAAACCGACGTGTTCATCTACTACATGGACATCCGGACCTTCGGCCTGTACGAAGACAAGTTCTACTGGAAGTCTCAGGAAGAGTTCAAAACCAAGTTCGTCAAGGCGCGTATCGCCGAAGTGACGGCCTCTGGTGATGGCCGCCTGCTGGTCAAGGGCGAAGACACCCTGGTCAAGCGCCCGATCGTCATCCCGTTCGACATCGTGGTGCACGCGATCGGCATGGACCCGAACGCCGACAACCCCGAGATCTCGCAGGTCTTCGGTGTCGGGCTCGAGAAGCACGGCTTCCTGGAACGCGCCGAGCAGTACACCAACACCTGTGGCACCACCCGCAAGGGCGTCTATTCCTGCGGTGCGGCCTACGGTCCCGAGACGATCGATGACTCGATCGCCCAGGGTGCCGCTGCCGGTGGTCGCGCGGTTGCGGATCTGCATGCGCTGGTTCAGAAAGCCGGCTGAGGTCGTTAGCGACGCGGCGGCTTCCGGGCTTGCCCCGGAGCCGCTGGAGGTCAGCTTCGACAAGGAGATCCTTGCGACGAAGCTGAACAGTCTGAACGAGGCCATCGCCGAGGCCGGTGGGGTCGACGGACTGGAGACCTTCATCGAGGCCCTGCGGTCGAAGCACGAGGTGTTTGCCGCGATCGTGGCCAAGGGCGACGAGATCGATGCCGAGGATGTCCGCACCCTTGGCGGTCTGGTGTTCTCGGTCCGGCGCAAGCTGGGTTCGTTGATGGCCGAGCGACAGGGTGCGCTGGTCGACGGGGTTCGCGCGCTGGTCCGGCCGGATGTCGAGGTCAACGAGCGCCTTGCCGGGTTTGCGGACCTGGCGGCCGACGACAAGAAGCTGCGGCGAGCGATCTGGGACTTCGGTGCCGAGATCCTGCACTTCGCGGACCCCGAGGCCATGCCGCTGGCGTGTCGCTGGGTCTGGGATACGTCGACCACGACGGGTGCGCTGCGGGAGTTTATCCGCGGCAATGACACCCTCCGGTCGATCCCCATCGGGGATTCGGTCGGCTCGATCGAGGGGGCGCGGCGCTGGTTTTTCGATGCGCTGGCCGAGGAAGGCTTCTATCGGGACCTGCCGTTCGTGACGGACCTGGTCTGGGTGCAGGCCTATTCGGACTATGCCCGGTCGCTTTCGATGAGTCTGGGGATGATCGACAACCAGTTCGGCACCAAGCAGGACCCGCTGGAACTGGCGGTCAAGATGCTGGGGATCGACTCCCCGGAAGGTCGCCTGAAAGGAACCGATGCGTCGCTGCATTGAATAACGGAACGAACTTGAGCCTGGCTACACAGGTTTTCGGAGAGACGTCATGGCAATACATGAAAAGGCACTGATCGAGGACGAGCGCCTCCAGCAGCACGACGAGCTGGTGGTCGACGGGGTGGATGTGTCCGGCCACTGGAACACCATGATCGCCCCGCGCACGGTGCGCGATTACGACGACGATTTCGAATCGAAGATCCAGAGCTTCGCGGGTGGCGAAAACGTCCACCGCTGCTGGCAGTGCGGTTCGTGCACGAACTCCTGCACGATGTACGCGCAGAACGTGCAGTTCAATCCGCGCTACTGGATCTACCTGACCCGCCTGGGCATGAAGGAAGAGCTGGTCAAGGACAAGGACATCATCTGGCAGTGCGTCTCGTGCAACAAGTGCACGAACATCTGCCCGAAGGACGTGAAGCCGGAAGGTGTGATGAAGGCCCTGGCGCACTGGATGGAAGAGGAAGGGATTACCGAGAAGGCCCCGTCCACGCACTTCGACGAAGAGTTCGCCGACCAGATCTACAAGACCGGTCGCATCGAAGACGGCAAGGTGATGCAGAACTTCTTCAAGAAGACCGGCCAGCCGCTGGTGCAGGAATGGCTGAAGGTGTTCATCTTCCGCATGATGAAGCACCTGCCGGTGAAGCATCTGATGGCGATGGGCTTCAACACGATTCATACGCCGCGCACGAAGTCCTGGGGCAAGACCGGGGACGTGCTGAAGAATTACGTGCGCGAACAGAAGGAGGCCGCTCATGGCTAAGGTTGCTTACTATCCGGGTTGCGCGCTCGAGGGCTCCGGTGGGCCGTACGACCGCTCCACCCGCGTGCTGGTCAAGGCGCTGGGTCTCGAGATGGAGAACCTGCGCGACTGGAACTGCTGTGGCGCGATGGAGGTGAAGAACGTCCATCCCATGCTGCAGACCTACCTGTCCGCGCGGAACATGGCGATCGCCTCCGAGCAGATGGGCATGGACACCGTGATGGCGCCGTGCAACGGCTGCTATCACAACCTGAAGAAAGCCGAGTACGAGACGGCTACCTCCGAGGACGCGATGAACACCGTCCAGGATCTGGCGCGCAAGTCGGACGACCCGGTCTACAGCGGAGACGTGCGCACGCTGCACCTGCTCGAGTGGCTGATGGAAGAGCTGGGTCCCGAGGGGATCAAGCAGAAGATGACCAAGAGCCTGAACGGTATCAAGGTCGCCAACTACTACGGCTGCATGTACACCCGCCCGCGCCAGATCTTCCCCGAGAAGGACAACGGCCCGGGTTCCGACTCCAGCTATCAGCCGCACTTCATGGATGATCTGCTGGGTGCCGCCGGTGCGGTGAACGTCGAGTATCCGCTGAAGACCTCCTGCTGCGGCGGGGCGCATACGCTGTCGGATTCCGACACCTCGACCCAGCTGGTGCTGAACCTGCTGCAGTCGGCCGAGGACTCCGGCGCCGAAGTGATCGCGACCGAGTGCCCGACCTGCCACTCCGGCCTGGAGATGCATCAGGTGCGCGCCGAGACCGAGTTCGGGATCAAGACCGACGTGAAGGTGCTGTACTTTACCCAGTTGCTGGGTCTAGCCATGGGCCTGTCCCCGCGCAAGCTGGGCATTCACGAGAACGTGAGTGACTCGATCGGCCTGCTGAAGGAGAAGGGGGTCATCTGATCCCCGGATCCATGCCCAGCATGGCCCATTGACGAGTTCAGAAGACGGGCGCCTGGCGCCCGTTTTTTGTGGAGGCACGGGTCCGCTCGGTCCCGGGAACGAGGCGAAACATGGATTGCAACGGCTGCGAGTTTCACCCTGAACTGTTCTACGACGACGAGTTCCAGATCTGGCTGCGCCGCGAGGACGACGACACCCTGACCGTGGGGATGACCGACCTGTCGCAGACGATCGCCGGGAAGATCATCCACGTGCGCGTCCGGCGTCCCGGCACGCGGCGCCCCCCGGGCAAGCCGGTGGCGACCATCGAGAGCGGCAAGTGGGCAGGCCCGATCCCGAACTTCATCGACTGCAAGATCGTCGAGGGCAATGACGAGGTGCTGGAGAATCCGGTGCTGCTGAACTCGGACCCGTACAATGCCTGGATTGCCCGGGTCGAGCCGACCAACGGGGTCGAGGCGGCGCTGGAGGCGTTCCTGACCGGGGACAAGGCCGAGGAAGGCTATTGCAAACGGGCCAAGGATGACGACATCCAGTGCCAGCGCAAGCTGCGGTGAGCGAAACCATGGCGAATCTCGACGACGACTACTACCTGGACAATGACGAGCAGACGGTCGTGATCATCATGACCTCGGGCCCGTCGACGCCGGGGCGCTGTGCCACGCCGTTCTATCTCGGTTCCGTGATGGCGTCCATGGACGTGGATGTCTATATCTTCTTCACTATGGAGGGCGTGCGCCTGATGGAGAAGGGGGTCGCGGACGATCTGCGGGCCATGGAAGACGGCAAGCTGATCAAGGATTTTATTCAGGACGCGAAGCGCGCCGGAGTGCGGCTGCACGTTTGCCAGCCCGCGCTGCCGGGGTATAGAATCGACGCGTCTTCGGATCTCATCGACGAAGTCGATGAAGTGAATCGGGCGAGCGAACTAGCCGACCTGATACTACGCAGTGATAAAACGATAACGTTTTAATTTTCCCGCTTTATTTGAATATTCCTGGAGGAAGACATGGGTGCAGTTCGGGGTTGTGATATTCCGGAAGATCTGATGTACAACGTTGAAAACAACGTTTGGGTGCGCAAGGAAAGCGACGGTACCGCGACGGTCGGCCTGACTTCCTACGCCTGTTCGCTGGCGGGCACGATCGTGTCCTACACCCCGAAGAAGGTTGGCAAGACGGTCAAGAAGGACAAGTCCTGCACCACCGTCGAATCCGGCAAGTGGGTGGGTCCGGCGAAGACTCCGGTCACCGGTGAAGTCACCGAGACCAACGACAAGGTTGCGGCGAACCCGGGCCTGATCAACGAAGACCCCTATGGCGAAGGCTGGCTGATCAAGCTGAAGCCGGAAGACTGGGACGGCGAAGTCGGCGATCTGAAGACCGGCTCCGACGCGCTGTCGGCCTTCGAAGCCAAGATGGAAGCGGACGGTTTCGGCGGCTGCTGATCCCGGTTCCGGTCCGGGCCGCCGTTCCCTTCGAGGGCGGCGGCCTCTTTTTTTCGGTAATACCCGAGTAAAACCTTCAAGAAATTCGCCGAACCCGGAGAACGCCCATGACGAGCTGGAACGATGTAATCCAGCGGGTCGAGTCCCTCGAGGACGTCCCTGTCGATCCGTCGCTGGTTGATGACCTCCAGCATAGCCTGCGACAAAGCAGCGACCCGGGTTCGGTGCACTTCTATACCCCGACGTTCAAGTCCTATCAGTCGACGGAACTGGCCGATTGCGGCAAGAGTGCCTGGCCGGCCATGTCCATCACCGGCGGTGACTGCAAGCTGGCCTGCGATCACTGCAAGGCGAAGATCCTGGAGCCGATGATCCCCGTCCGCACCCCGGAGGATCTCTGGCGCCAGGTGAATGGTGTGATCGAGTCCGGGGCCCAGGGCATGCTGCTGACCGGGGGCTCCAACCATCGCAACGAGGTGGAGTACGACCCGTACTACTCCACCATCCGCCGGATCAAGGACGAGTTCCCCGAGTTTCGCATTGCCATGCACACGGCGCTGGTGGACGACGACATCGCGTTGTCCATGGAGCAGGCCGGCATCGACGCGGCCATGATGGACGTGATCGGGGCCCAGGACACGATCACGCAGGTGTACCACCTGCGGCGCAGCGTGGATGATTTCGAGCAGACCCTCGAGAGCCTGGTGAACACCAACATGAAGGTGGTCCCGCACATCGTGATCGGCCTGCACTACGGCAAGCTGCTGGGCGAGTGGAACGCGCTGGAGATGCTGGCGCGGCACCTGCCGGATGCGGTGGTCCTGGTGGTGGTCATGCCGTTCTACGCCCCGGCCAGCCGACCGTTCGAGACACCGGACGTGCACGCGGTCGGTCGCTTCTTCCACGATGCGCGCGAGCGCCTGGGCGATACATCGCTGCTGCTGGGATGTGCCCGGCCGCCGGGCGAGGCCAAGAGCCAGATCGACAGTTACGCGGTCATGGCCGGACTGTCCGGTATTGCGCACCCGGCCGAGGGCGTGGTCGAGCTCGCCGCGCGTCTGGGCAAGAAGGTCCGCGTTACGCCGGCCTGCTGTTCCATCGCGGTCGGCGACGAGGTCATGGCCGAGGACGCCGGCGCCGGCAGCGGGGTCGAGCTGGACCTCGACACGATCGTGGCGGAGGAGACCCGCCGTCGGGAACAGGAGCGCAAGGCCCGCCAGGGCCTGGGCGGCATCCGCATCGTGACCGAGGGGGGCGAAGTGGCGTCCGGGGGTGGCTGTCATGCCTGAACGCGACCAGACGACCCTGCGCGTCCTCGATACCGGGCTGCGCCCGGCGGCCGAGAATATGGCCTTCAACCGCTCCCTGCTGGAGTGTCACCAGGAAGGCGTCTCCCCGCATACCCTGCGCTTCCTGCAGTTCGAGCCCTGCGCGCTGGTGGGCTTTCACCAGAACGTCGACCAGGAGATCAACACCGAGTACTGCAAGGAGCACGGGATCGCGATCCAGCGGCGCATTACCGGCGGCGGCGCGATCTATTTCGATGCCACGCAGCTCGGCTGGGAGCTGTACCTGGACAAGCGCTTCCTCGGCACGGCGGACATGGGGCAGATCGCCGAGCGCATCTGCAACGCGGCGGCCGCGGGCATGCGCTCGCTGGGCGTGGACGCGCAGTTCCGCCCGCGCAACGACATCGAAGTTGATGGCCGCAAGATCTCCGGTACCGGCGGTGCCTTCGATGGCGAGTCGATCATGTATCAGGGCACGCTGCTGATCGAGTTCGATGTCGAGGACATGCTGCGCATCCTGCGCATTCCGGCCGAAAAGCTCTCGAACAAGGCGATCGAGTCCGCGCGGGACCGGGTCGTGAACCTGGCGACGCTGCTGGAGGACATGCCGGCCCTGGATGTGGTGAAGGACGCCATCGCCCGTGCCTTCGCCGAGGAGTTCGGCGTGCGCACCGAGGCCGCCGATCTGCTGCCGGAAGAACGTCGCGCCTTCGACGCGGCCCTGGCCGAGATCGATACCGAGGAGTGGGTGTACCAGCGCAACCGCCCGGCGACCGATGCCCCGATGTTCGAGAGCATCTTCAAGTCCGACGGGGGCCTGATGCGCGTGGGCGCTGCGCTGGATCCCGAGCGCAAGCGCCTCAAGCAGCTCTGGATTACCGGGGATATCTTCGTCAAGCCGGCGCGGACCATCGCGGATCTGGAAGCCGCCCTGCGCGATACGCCGCAGGCCGAGATGGAAGATCGCGTGCGCGCCTTCTTCGCGGAACGCGACGTGGAGATGCTGCAGCTGACGGCCGACGACTTCATCGCCGCCATCCAGTCGGCCCTGGCGCAGGCCGAGGTCGACTCGGCGGCCGCGCAGTGAGCCGCGCCGGGAGCCTTCGCTGATGCTGCCGTCCAGAGTCGATGTCCTGGTGGTGGGGCTGGGGCCCGGCGGGGCCTCCGCCGCGCGTGTGTGTGCCGCCGCCGGGCTGTCGGTGCTGGCGGTCGAGCGCAACAAGGCGTTTGGCGAGCCAGTGCAGTGCGCCGAGTTTATCCCCAACCCCATGGGCGCCTATGCGAAGCCGGAGGGGGTTCTGTTGCAGCGCATCGATTCCATGCAGAGCTTCCTGCCCTCCGGCGCCGTGGAGCATTCCGACTTCCCCGGGCTGATGGTGGATCGCGGCGAGTTCGACCGCGCCATCATCCGTGCGGCCGAGGCGAATGGGGCGCAGCTGGCCACCTCCACGCCGCTGATGGCGGTGGATGCCGAGGGTCACGTCGCCCGGGTGAAGCATCAGGGGGCGGAGCAGGAGGTCGGCTATCGCGTGCTGATTGCCGCCGACGGTCCGCATTCTCCGGTCGCCGAATCGCTCGGCCTGGAGTCTCTGCCCACGGTGCAGACGCGCCAGTACACCGTGCCGCTGAAAAAGGCCTATACCGCCACCGACGTCTGGCTCTCCGACGACTACCCCGGCGGCTATGCCTGGCTCTTCCCCAAGGGCGAGTGGGCCAACCTCGGCCTGGGTGCCGACAAGCGGATCGCCGGTGATCTGAAGGCCCCGCTCGAGTCGCTGCATGCCCAGCTCGTGGAACAGGGGCTGCTGGGCGAAGAGATCCGCTATCGCACCGGCGGGGCGATCCCGGTCGGCGGTCTGCGGGAGTCGCTGGTGGCGGGTGATGTCCTGTTTGTCGGCGACGCCGCCGGGCTGACGCACCCGATTACCGGCGCCGGCATCGCCGCCGCCGTGGTGTCGGGCGAGGCCGCGGGTGAGGCCGCGATCGGCCACCTCGAAGGCGACGACGAGGCCTTCGCCGACTACGACGAGGAGATGCGCGACCAGTACGGGCCGGCGCTGGACCGCGCCTGCGAGCGGCGTGCCTTCCTCAACGAGCACTGGCGGACCCCGCGGGCGCAGGAAGATGCCACCCAGCGCCGCGGATGGATTGCATTTTCCGAGTATTTCAACGATGGTGACCGGGCTGCGTAATCGGACCCGGTCGACGGATGCCTGGCATCCCCGAGACAACGCTGGAGGAATTCCATGAGTGCAAGTGCAGAGGAGATGGTCGCGCCGATCAACTTTTACCGGCCCGACTATCACATCAAGACCCCGGACATGCGTTCGCCGGAGTACGTGCAGATGTCCACCGCGGCCGCGATCACGCTGGGCCTGGTGCCGGGCACCATGCATCGCACATCCTGCACGCACTGCCTGAACCTCCTGGTGACCTATCCGGAAGGCTGCCGCGCCAACTGCTCCTACTGCGGCCTGGCCCGCCATCGCGAGGAATCGCGCGACTACGCCGACCGCAACTTCATCCGCGTCGACTGGCCCACGGCCAAGTACGACGAGGTGATCGAGCGCGTGAAGAACCACGCCGACGCCGGTCAGTTCGAGCGCATGTGCATCTCCATGATCACGCACCCGAACTCCGACGCCGACACCGTCGAGCTGCTGGAGCGCTGGGTCGCCGAGGTCAATCATATCCCGGTGTCCATCCTGTCCAACCCGACCACCATGAGCTATGAAGACCTCCAGCTCCTGCGCGACAAGGGCGCGGATATCTTCACCGTCGCGCTGGATGCGGTGACCCCGGAAATCTTCGAGCGCACCCGCGGCAAGTCCGTCGAAAGCCCGCATACCTGGGACAAGTACTGGCAGTCCATCGAGTGGGCGGCCGAGATCTTCGGCCCGGAAAAGTTCGGTGCGCACCTGATCTGCGGCATGGGCGAGACCGAGGAAGAGATCCTGCAGGTCTGCCAGCGTATCCGCGACCTGGGCGGCCATAACCATATGTTCGCCTTCTTCCCGGAAGAGGGCTCGCTGATGGAAGACTGGAACCCGGTCCCGCGTGACCAGTGGCGCCGCGTGCAGCTGGGCCGCTTCGTCATCGACTACGCGGGTGGCCGTATCGACGACATGAAATTCAACAATGATGGCCAGGTGGTGGACTTCGGCCTGCCGCAGTCCGAGGTCGAGGAACTGATCGCCTCCGGCAAGCCGTTCCAGACCTCCGGCTGCCCCGGCAAGTCGGACGAGGAGGTCTCGGCCTGTAACCGCCCGTACGGCGATTCCAGCCCGACCGATATCCTTTCCTTCCCGTTCGCGCTGAATTCGACGGATGTCGGGTTCGTCCAGCGGCAGATGGCCGGGGAGGACGTCGGCACCTTCGACTTCGACGCCGACGAGGCGGAAGACGAGAAGACAGCCTGAAATCGATAGTGGTAGTATCCAGCGAAAGCCCCGGCATCCCCGGGGCTTTCGCACGTCAGGGGATCAATAAGACTTTTTGAATATTCAGGTTTCGAGCAGGGTTATCAAGGCCATTCGTGTGAGTGCCCTTGAACACACCTGCCGAAAAACTCGCGATACGGTCGGTCACCGTGGCGCGGGCCGTGGGGACACCACCAAGACCGGACCGGCGGCATTACAAGGGGGCCGCGCGTAACCGGGGTGTTCGTACAAGACAACAAGAAGACCACCAAAGGAGATACAAAATGGAAGCACGCATCATTCGCCGCAGCCTGGTGACGATCGCGGTCGGCCTGGCCATGGGCTCCGCCGGCGTCGCTCACGCCACCAACGGTTACTTCTCGCACGGCTATGGCACCAAGGCCAAGGGCATGGGGGGCGTCGGCATGGCGATCTCCCAGGACGCCTATGCCCCGGGCATCAACCCCGCCGGCATCGCCGGCATGGAAACCCGCATCGACGGCTCGCTCACCTATTTCCGTCCCGAGCGGTCGGTGACGTATCACACTCCGATGGGCGACCTTTCGGTTGACTCGGATAGCGAAGATTTTTTCATTCCATCTATTGGCTATGTCCAGCAGATCGACGAAAGCCGATCCTGGGGGATTGCCCTGCTAGGCAACGGGGGTATGAATACCGATTATCCCGCCGTGGAGAACCCGGGCTGTCAGGGGCAGGGCAGCGGGATCTTCTGTACCGGAGCGGCAGGTGTGAATCTTGAGCAGTTGGCTATCATTCCGACCTATGCCCAGAAGTTTGCCGACGGACGGGTTAGCGTAGGCGTCAGCCCGATCATTAGTTATCAACGGTTCAGTGCCAAGGGCACCGAGGCGTTTGCTGGTCTGAGCGCTGAGCAGGGAGAGAACCTGGCCGGTGATCGGACTGATACCACTTGGGGTTACGGGGCCCAGATTGGTTTCCAAGCCGAGCTGGCTGAAGGTGCCCGGGTGGGTGGTAGCTATCGTTCGAAGATCCGGAATGGCGACTTCGATGATTACAGTGGCCTGTTCGCTGACGGTGGCAGCTTCGATATCCCCTCCACCTATGGTCTTGGTATGTCGGTCGATGTCACTCCTCGGCTGACCCTCTCAGCCGACTATCAGCGCATCAATTACACGGATGTCGGCGCCATTTCGAACCCGGCATCCAATCTCATGCTGGGACAAGAAGGCCTGTTGGGTGCAAGTAACGGCGCGGGATTCGGTTGGGAAGATATCAATATCTTTAAGTTCGGGGCTCAGTTTGAAGCGGGAAATGACTGGACCTGGCGTATTGGCTACAACCGCGGAGAAAATCCCATCCCGTCGAGTGAAGTCCAATTCAACATCTTGGCGCCGGCCGTGATGAAGGATCACTTCACGTTTGGCTTCACGAAGGGCTTTGGTGAACATCACGAGCTAAATTTTGCGGCGATGTATGCGCCGAAGCAGAGCGTAAGAGGACCGACGGCCGACTTCAGTGGTGGGATGCCGCCTGCACAAGGTCCGGACGCAACGATCGAGATGCGTCAGTACGAGCTCGAGATCGGGTACGCGTACCGGTTCTGATCGGGAGGTCCGGGGCGGTCGCCTGACCGCCGCGGGCTTCGGTGTCGTGTGCCCGGGAGGGTGCACCGGTCTTGAGGGGAAGGCCGGAACCGCCAGGGAGGGCGGGCGACCCCGAGGCTCGTGACGCACCGGGGGGTGTTCCGGGCCCTTCTTCCTGTCGAGCGTTCCGCTCGAACTTATTAGAGAATTCAAAGGAGGATGCCATGCGAGCAATCCACGCCTTGCGCGGGAGTGTCCGCGCCGTCGGCATGGTCGCGGCGGTTGCGCTGTTCGCGGCGAGCCAGGCCGTGGCGGCGGACAACTACCGCCCGTTCGTGCTGGCCTACACCGAAGCGGGGACGGATGTCGCCGCCGAGGCGGCCCGTGTGCGGGAACGCCTGGAGGGAGCCGACTTTCGGTTCCTGGGCGAATATCCGGTCAGTGACGACCGCCATGTGGTCGTCGTGACCCACGATGATCTGCTGTCGGTGGCCGGCTCCGAGGAGCGCGGCGGCTACATTGCCCCGATCCGTGTGGCCGTGACGGCCGTCGATGGCGAACTGCAGGTGAGCTACAACAACCTGGAGTATTTCCGCCACGCCTATCGCCTGGACGCACCCGTATCCAGCGTCAGCGACCGGCTGGCCAGTACCCTCGGAGCGGAGCGCGAGTTCGGGTCCGAGGACGGCATGAGCGAGCGCGACCTGAATCGCTATCGCTACACCTTCGGTATGGAGCGCTTCGATGCGCCCTACGAGCTGGCCAGTCATGGCAACCGGAGGGGCGCGTTGAGCGAGCTGGACAGCAACCTGGGCAACCGGGTCGCGGGGGTCAGCGAGGTCTACCGGGTGGATATCCCGGGCCAGGACGTGACCGTGATCGGCGTGGCCGTGCGCGAGTCCGACGGGGCGGCCCAGGACTCGGCCGATCTGCACCAGCTTGGCATCGTGGACGTGGGCGAGTTCCGCCATACCGCGACGGTGCCGATCGAGATCCTGGTCCGCGGTGGCGAGGTGGAGGCGCTGCACATGCGTTTCCGCAAGGCGCTGCACTTCCCGGATCTGCGCATGCTGGGTGACAACAGCTTCATGCGGCTGCGCAGCTCGCCCGGTGCGCTGGAAGAGACCCTGAAGGAAGTCGCGGGTTACGAAGAAGAGGATACCGGCTTCGAGTGGTAAGACCGCTGGAGACCGCCTGCGCCATGGAACGGCGCAAGGTTGCGCGGAATTCCCGCGTAGCCCACTCAAGAACCCCGGTCCGCCGGGGTTTTTTTACGATCCGGACATGCACTTGATTTATGCTCCCGCAACACTCGCGGCAGGACGCACATCCATGAAATCGATGAAGATCGCCAACATTGGCGAGATCCGCAACGAACTCAACAAGTACAAGAAGGGCAAGAAGCTCGATATCCACCAGTTCAACCAGGTGGCGCGCCTGGCCTGGCTGGGCAAGATCGTGATGCAGCCGCTGGATCTGGAAGACCCGGACTGCAAGTCCTTCCTGGTGTATATCCAGGAACCGGAAGAGCTGGCGGCGCATTTCCTTGATACCGATCAGGAGCTGACCGGCGGCATCCACATCATCGATGGCGAGCAGGCGATGGCCATGGTCGAGATCATGCGCAGCGGGGTCGAGGAGCGCGCCAAGCTGTACGAGGACCTCTCGCGCAGTGACTTCTATTTCCGCTATTTCTACCAGCCCGGCCAGGAAGACAAGGCAGACGACTCCGGTGCCGGACAGGACAAGACCGAGGGCTGACATTTGGTCGCATCCACGGTAACCCCGGAGTGGATCGACGCCGGGGCCCGATCCGCCGAAGAACTCCACGCGCTGTATACCGGTCTCGCGGCCTCCACCGCTCCGGATGCGCCCCCGCGTATCCTGTGGGTGCACGCGCACGAGCCGCACATCTCGATCGGGGCCAGCCAGGACGCGGAATCCGACCTGGATCTGGCCGCCTGCGCCGAACAGGGTGTGCCGGTCGTGCGGCGTCCACTGGGCGGCGGCTCGGTCTGGGTGGACGCCGACCAGGCCTGTTTCTTCCTGATCCAGCCGCGCCAGGTGCTCGCCCGCGGGCATCGCCACCTATTCGCCGTGGGCCTGGGCATCGCCATGGATGTGCTGCGCGCGCTCGGTCTGGAGGGCGTGGAGGCCCGGGGCCAGGATGTCTGGGTCCAGGGGCGCAAGATCATGGGGACCGGGGCCGCAACGCTCGACGAGGGCTGTGTGTTCGGCGCCAGTTTCCTGCGACATTTCCCGGTCGAGCGCTTCCTCGCCTGCGTGTATGCCCCCAGCGAGGGCTACCGTGACTGGCTGCGCCCGGCGCTGGAGACGGGCATGACCGACTGCGCCCGCCAGTGCCCGCAGGTCCCCGCGCCCGCGCAGGTCGAGGCGGCCCTCGAGGATGTGCTGGAGCGCCGTTTCGGCATTCCGGCACGCCGGGTCGAGCCGGACCGGGCGACCCTCGAGCAGTGGCTGGCGGTGGGGCGCGAGGAGCTGGCGGACCTGGCCGACGGGCAGGGATCGCCGTCGGTGCGCGATGGTATCCGCGTGAACCGCGACAATCACGTGTTCGAGACCCGCGGTGCCTGCGGGCGCCTGCGCCTGCACGTGGAGGGCTCGCATATCGCGCGGATCTGGTGCGAGGACGCGGCCACCACCGCCATCCTGGAGGAGCGTCTGGTCGGTGAATCGCCGGAACGCCTGCGTGTGCGCTCGCGCCTGAACGGCCAGCTCGACGCCCGCATGGTGGATGAGATCAGTGCCCGCATCGACGGGCTTTATCGCGGAATCGCAGCGGCCTGACAGGCCCCGGTCCCGCGCCCTCCACGAACGCCGGAGAAGTCGCATGTCCGAACCGACGATCGAACGCCGCCTCGAGAAGCGCCTGATCCTGATGACGCAGGACGGCGCGATGGCCGAGCGCCTGCAGGTCCAGTTGCCGCCGGAGTGGCAGTTGCACCAGGTCACCGACCTGGATGAACTCGGGCCGTGGAACGAAGTGCTGCTGTACCGGTTCCTGCTGCTGGACCTGGACGAGATCGAGGCCTTTGACCCGCTCGACGTGATCCGGATGCTGCGCATGGAATACCAGATCAACCTTCCGGTATTCTGCTTTGGTGGCGATCAGGACATCCAGGATGAAATGCGCCTGGCCCGCGCCGATCGCTTCTTCGGGCGCGACGAGATGATCGACAAGCTGCCCGAATTCGTCCGCCAGTACGATTGGTAGTCCGCTGCCAGCCGGGCTCGGCATCGCGACATGATTGGCAGGGAGATCGTGGAATGGAACCCATCATCCGGGTGCGCGAGTTGTACAAAGTCTTTGGCCCGAACCCGCAGGAGGGTCTGCGGCTGATCGAGGACGGGCTGGACAAGGACACCATCTTCGAGCGCACCGGCAATACGGTGGGCGTGAAGGACTGCAACCTGGACATCGCCGAGGGCGAGATCTTCGTGGTGATGGGCCTGTCCGGGTCGGGCAAATCCACCCTGGTGCGGCTGCTGAACCGCCTGATCGAGCCGACCGCGGGAACGGTCGAGGTCCGCGGGCGCGATGTCACGCGCATGAGTCAGCGCGAGCTGATCCGGCTGCGCAGCGAGGACCTGGCGATGGTGTTCCAGTCCTTCGCGCTGATGCCGCACAAGACCGTGATCGACAACGCTGCGCTGGGGCTGGAGATCGCCGGTGTGGGCCGTGCCCGGCGCCGCGAGCGCGCGCTGGAAGCGCTCGATCAGGTCGGTCTCAAGGCCCATGCACGCAGCTATCCCGACGAGCTCTCCGGCGGCATGCAGCAGCGCGTGGGACTGGCGCGGGCGCTGGCGACCGACCCCTCCATCATGCTGATGGACGAGGCCTTCTCCGCGCTGGATCCCCTCATTCGAACGGAGATGCAGGACCGGCTGCTGGATCTGCAGCGCGAGCACCGGCGTACCGTGGTGTTCATCTCCCACGACCTGGACGAGGCCATCCGCATCGGCGATCGCATCGCCATCATGCAGGGCGGCGAGGTGGTGCAGGTTGGCACGCCCAAGGAAATCATCCTCGATCCGGCCAACGAATACGTGCGTTCGTTCTTTCACGGGGTGGACATCACCCAGGTGTTCCAGGCGCGCGACATCATGGACAGCGAGACCATCCCCGTCCTCGCGGCGGATACCACGGCCGGCGAGGCCCGCAGCCGCATTGCGCGCGTGCCCGGCAACGAGGCCGTGATCGTCGACGCCGCGGGGCGTTTCCAGTCCGTGGTCCAGGCCAAGCGCCTGGGCGAGCTGACCGTGGACCGCCCCGCGAGCGAGGTGGCCGTGGAGGTCGAGCCGGTAGGCGAAGACACACCTCTCGCGAATCTCCCGGGCCGGGCGGCGCAGGCGCCAGTGTCCATCCCGGTGGTGGATGGGGACGGGCAGTTCCGGGGCCTGGTGACGCTGCAGCGCCTGGTCGAGGCCCTGGATCGCAGTCGGACCGCGGCCGCCGCGAATGGAGATCACTGACATGGAAGGACGCATCAACATCCCGGTCGGGGACTGGATCGAGACCGCCGTCGACTGGATCCTCGACAATCTGGAACCCGCGCTGGACGGCATCGCCTGGTTCCTGGGTCTGCTGACCAACTCCTTCGAGGGCGCGTTGCTGGCGATCCCGGCATGGCTGCTGGTGCTGATCCTGGTCGGCCTCAGTTGGTGGCGCGTTAGCTGGCGCTTCGGCATCTTCGCCATCGTGGCGCTGGGGCTGATCCTGGGGATGGACCTGTGGGAGCCCACGATCAAGACGCTGTCGCTGGTACTCGCGGCGACCGCCGTCGCGCTGGCGATCGGCATGCCGGTGGGTGTGGCCATGGCGCGCAGCGACTGGGTCGAGGCGTCGATCCGCCCGGTGCTGGACCTGATGCAGACCATGCCGCCGTTCGTCTATCTGATCCCGGCGGCGATCTTCTTCGGACTGGGTACTGTGCCGGGTGCGATCGCTACGGTGGTCTTCTGCATGCCGCCGGTGGTGCGCCTGACCAACCTTGGTATTCGCCAGGTCAACCGCGAGCAGATCGAGGCGGGGCTGGCCTTCGGTTGCAATCGGCGCCAGCTTCTGACCAAGATTCAGTTACCTCTGGCGATGCCGTCCATCATGGCCGGCATCAACCAGACCATCATGCTGGCACTCTCCATGGTGGTGATCGCGTCGATGATCGGTGCCGGCGGGCTCGGCAATACCGTGCTGACCGGTATCCAGCGGCTCGATGTCGGGCTGGGGTTCGAGGGCGGCCTGGGCGTCGTGATCCTCGCCATCCTGCTCGACCGGATCACCCAGAGCGTAGGGCTGCGGCGCAAGGCGAGCGGCTGATCCGGGCTCGTGCGCGGCGCCATCCGTTTCACTCGAAGGAAGGAGTAGCACGATGAACAAGACACTGACTTCAACTCTGCTGGGCGGCGTACTGGCCGCCTCCATGGGCCTGTCCGCGGCCCAGGCCGACGACATCCAGATCGGCTGGACCGCGTGGTCCGACGCCGAGTTCGTGACCAAGCTGGCCGAACGCGTGATCGAAGACGAGATGGGTTACTCGGTCGAACTGATCCAGACCGACATCGCCCCCCAGTATCAGGGCCTGGCCTCCGGCGATATCGACATGATGCTGATGGCCTGGCTGCCGGGGACCCATGCCGACTACATGGAACGCGTCGGGCAGGACGTGGTGAACCTCGGTCCGCTGTACGGCAATGCCCGCCTGGGCTGGGTGGTGCCGGACTATGTGCCCGAGGATGAACTCGGCTCCATCGAGGACCTGAAGAAGGACTCGGTCCGCGACCGGCTGGACGGCCGCATTACCGGGATCGATCCCGGCGCGGGCCTGACCCGGCTCTCGGAAGAGGCCCTCGAGACGTACGGCCTGGATGGCTACAGTCTGCAGATCTCCTCCGGGGCGGGCATGACTTCCGCGCTGGACCGGGCGATCCGTCGTGATGAATGGATCGTCGTCACCGGGTGGAGCCCGCACTGGAAGTTCGGCGCCTATGACCTGCGCTACCTGGAGGACCCGGAAGAGGCCCTGGGCGGCTTCGAGCGTATCCATGCCCTGGCCCGCGAAGGCTTCGCCGAGGAGTATCACGATGTCGCGATGATGATTTCGCGCATGCACCTGAACCTGGACGTGCTGGAAGAGGCGATGTTCTACGCCCAGGAGAACTCCTATGCCGAGGCCGTGGACCGCTTCATCGAGGACCACCCGAAGTACGTGCAGTACTGGGTGACCGGCGTAATCGACTGATCGCCGGAGGCATCCGCCATACCCGAAAGCCCCGCTCCGGCGGGGCTTTCTTCGTTCAGGCCAGCGATTCTTTGTTCACCACGAAGCGCACGAAGGCGCGAAGAAGGGCGATGCGGTTGGACGGGCGATTCGCCGAGCAGGCCGGTTTCGGGGTCGGGACTGGCTGATCCCCGTGCAGACAACCGCCGCGATTGTCGTCATCCCGGAAACCGCGTAGCGATTATCCGGGATCTACACCACTGGAGCTGTCCGGGCGGCGGGGCAGCCCGGGAGATCCCGGCTCCTCGTGGCGCCGCGGCCGGGATGACACGGAGAGGCGTGCGGCCGGGATGGCAAGGGAGGGGGTGATGCGGGCCTGCATACGAAAAGGCCCCGGGCGGGTCGCCGCGGGGCCTTCGAAGTGGTGCGCCCCCGGGACGAGCCGCGGGGTGGGGCGATCCGGGATCAGCCGATCCAGGCGTGTTCCAGCACGTCGATGCGGATCTTCTCGTGGAAGGTCTCGCCATTGCCCTCGATCACCAGGTCGCCAATGCGGGTGCCGGCGGTATCAAAACTGAACTTGCAGTCGAAGGTACCCGGCAGGGACACGCTACCCTCGCACAGGGTTTCGCCTTCCACCGAGAACTTGCAGCTGGCGCTGCCGGAGCCGTTCAGCATGGCCTGGACCCGGAATTCCTCGTTGATCGGACGGCGGTACACCTCCGGGTCGCGGTTCGGGTTGTACTGCAGGTTGTTCAGCTTGACGAGTTTGACAAGTTTCATACCGGGTCCTCTATTGAAGCGCTGAATCCGAGTGACGGGCGCCTTCGCACGCCCAACCCCGCAACGGTGGGGCATTGGGTTCATGCAAGTGCGCAGGTTCGATAGAATATAAACAGCAAATGATACAACAAAGCCTGCGCGAACACGATTGGCCGCCCGCCCAGCGCGCTGGAGGGTAACGCTACACCCGCGCAACCACCAGTCCCTGCCCGGAGATCCCATGAAGAACCTGATCAACCGCATCCGCGGTGTGGAACGTGACGTCATCGAGAAGCCGGGGGACGCGGGCGACGCCCCGTTCTACAAGCCCCAGGGCGACGAGATCGAGATCTTCCAGGCGGCCTACTCCAAGCGCCTCCCGGTGATGCTCAAGGGGCCGACCGGCTGCGGCAAGACCCGCTTTCTGGAGCACGTGGCCCACACCATCGGCCAGCCGCTGGTCACCGTGTCCTGCCACGAGGACCTGACCAGTTCCGACCTGGTCGGCCGCTTCCTGCTGGAAGGCGAGGAGACCGTCTGGCAGGACGGCCCGCTGACCCGCTCGGTCAAGGAGGGCGCGATCTGCTACCTCGACGAGATCGTCGAGGCGCGTACCGATACCACCGTGGTCATTCACCCGCTGACCGACCACCGCCGCCAGCTTCCGCTGGACAAGAAGTCCCAGATCATCGACGCCCACGAAGACTTCATGCTGGTGATCTCCTACAACCCCGGCTACCAGACGGTACTGAAGGACCTGAAGCCCTCGACCAAGCAGCGCTTCGTCGGAATCCACTTCGACTATCCGGCCGAGGATGTCGAGCGCGAGATCGTGGCCAAGGAATCCGGTGGCCTGGATGCCGACCGCGTGGAAAAACTCGTGGCGGCCGGCCGCAAGGCCCGGGCCCTGAAGGACCACGGGCTGGAAGAGGCCACCTCCACCCGGGCACTCGCCTATGCCGGCGAACTGATGCAGGCCGGCTTGAGCCCGCGTGTGGCCTGCCGCGCCGCGATGATTGCCCCGATCACCGATGACCCCGAGCTGATCCAGGCGCTGGAAGAGATCTTCGACGCCCACTTCCCCGAGTCCGAAGCCGCGTGAGCGATACCGCGACCAACGGCGGCGCGAAACCGGAGGCGGAAGAGCTCGTCGAGATCGAGGAGATCCTCCAGCACCTGGAGGACATCAGCTTCGTCGCCCATCGCGACACCAAGGAGGCCCTGCCGGCCATCCGGCCGTTCGGTGCCACCATCGCGCGGCGCTGGATCGAGACCGCGCGCGACCTGTTCTTCCATGACCGCGAGTCGGGCAAGAGTTTTATGCGCCACTCGGCGCGACTCGCCGAGCACATGCAGACGGTGGAACTGTGGCTGGAGCAGGCGGCCCGCTTCAAGGAGTGGGTCAATTCCAACTATGCGCTGGAAGGCTTCATGGCTCAGGCCGATCGCGTGTATGACGCCTGGGGCGAGGCCGGCGAGCGCGAGTGGGCCGAGATCGGCCTGCGCTGGTGCGCACGCAGCCTGCCGGATGCCCGGGCCTATTTCGAGACCGACTTCGAGAAGCTCGCCGGCGGGCGTGGCATCGACGGCCTGCGCGCGCTGATCGAGCCGGCCGAGACCCTGTTCGACGAACGCGGCCTGACTCTGGACGCCTACCTCGAGGGTGCCCCGATCGCCCGCAACCTGGTCGGCGACCAGGGCCTGCTGTCCTGGGCGCGACGCGGCGCGGACCTGCTGAAGGCCGGGCGCTCGCGCGGCGAGGCCTACTTTCGCCTGGAGAGCGACGAGAGCCTCAAGCTCCTGCTGGAGGCGTTGCCGGGCTTTCGCCCGCGCATGCACGGGCGCTTCCTGCGCCTGGTGCTGATGGCCTGGCTGGACGCCGACATCCCGCTGGCGGATTCCAGCTGGAAGCCGGGCGAGGGCCGCCCGATGCTGGAGACCGACGGCCGGCGCCTGTTCATGCCGGCGGTGATGGATTCTCGCGAGGAGGCCATCGTCGCCACCCAGCACGCGGCCGCGCATCTGGCCTTCGATACCTATGCACACACCGACGTCGAACGGCTGTTCGAGCGCGCGGGCGCCGAGCATCCGCCGCTGGACGACAAGTCGCGCATCACCTGGCGCCCGCTGTTCGCGCCATTCGAGGCGCGCATGTTCCGCTTCCAGGTACTGTTCGACCTGGCCGAAGACCTGCGCGTAAACGCGCGCCTGGCCCCGCGCATCCCGAATTTCCTGCCGCGCCTGGTGGCGTTGGCGGAGGTCCATGGGCGCCCGGAGGGCGCGGCCGCCGTCTACTACGACTTTGCACTGCGGGCCCACCAGGCCCTGCTACGGGGCGAGCCGCAGGATCCGCGTCTGGCGCGCGTGCTGGAGGCGGACGCGGACGTCGTGACCGCCTGGGCAGTCGGCGAGGCGCTGTTCGCCGACGAGGCCTTCCCCGAGATCACCATCGAGGAGCGCGGCGAGGCCTATCTGCCCGGGCTGTCGCTGAACCAGTCGCTGCCGGTGTATCCACAGCGCAAGCGCGACGGCAGCCTGGCCGACTTCCGCGACCACGAGGCGCACGACGAGCACCGGTTCGAGCACCAGAAGCAGGAGGAGCAGCCGCAGCAGGCCCCGGAGCAGGCGCAGAAGGACCCGGACGCCGACATCCAGACCCCGCAGCAGGAGACCTCCGGCACTGGCGGGCGCATCGGCACGGGCATCCCGCAGCCGGCCCAGGTGGCCAAGCGCGCCGCGCCCTACACCCCGAAGAAGGATGGCATCCCGTATCCCGAGTGGGACTACCGCGAGCAGCGCTACATCTCCGACTGGGTGAATCTCTACGAGCGGGTGCTGGACGACGAAAACCCGGAGCTGGCGGCCACGATCCTGTCGGAGAACGCCGATACCCTGAAGCGCCTGACCCGCGGCCTGGAGATGCAGCGCCCGATGCGCCTGGCGCCGCTCAGGAAACAGCTCGACGGTGACGAGCTGGATACCGAGGCGGTGATCGACTACATCGCCGACAAGAAGGCGGGGCTGTCACCCAAGGCCTTCATCTACCGCCGCCGTGCGGTGCAGCACCGCGATACCGCCGTGCTGATGCTGGCGGACATGTCCACCTCGATCATGGCGCGTCACCCGGGCGGGCAGGGCAAGATCGTCGACCGCGTGCGCGAGGGAATGATGCTGTTCGCCGAGGCGATCGAGAAGGTCGGCGACCCCTATGCGATCTCCGGCTTCGCCTCCAAGCAGCGCGACCAGGTCAACTACTACTGGCTGAAGGACTTCAACGAGGACTTGAACGACACCGTGCGCGCCCGCATCGCCGGGGTTTCCGGGCGTCTGGCCTCGCGCATGGGCGCGGGCATTCGCCACTCGCTGGAGGCGTTCCGGCGCAGCTCGGCCCAGCGCCGGCTGCTGTTGATCCTGTCCGACGGCCGCCCGGCGGATTACGACGACGGCGGCGACCAGCGCTACCTGCACGAGGACACGCGCATGGCGATGAAGGAAGCGGTCGACGCCGGCGTGCACCCGTTCTGCATCACCCTGGACCCGTCCGGTTCGGAATACCTGCCGGCGATCTTCGGTCCCGGCCACTACACCATCATCGACCATGTGGACGAGCTGCCGCGCCGTCTGCCCGAGATCTACCTGAGGCTGCGCCAGTGAGTGCCACCCCCGAAGCCATCGACGCCCCCCCGGGGGCCGCGGACCGGCACCCGGAGCCGGCCCGCCGTCATGCCACGCTGCTGCATGCCCCGCGCTATCGCGGGCACAGCTACGGCGACAACCACCCCCTCGGGATCCCGCGCGTCTCGCTCACGATCGACCTGATCGAGGCCTATGACGCGATCAC
>JBJHBC010000006.1:6160-7745 GCA_050485285.1 Thioalkalivibrio sp. | reverse complement strand
GAGTTCCGCGCCGCCTTCACGGCCGTCTGGGAGGCCGTGCGCACCCGCTGGCAGCCGGATGTAGTCGTGGTCCAGGCCGGTACCGATGCGCTGTTGCCGGACCCGCTCGGCAAGTTCGGCATCTCCACCCAGTGCTTCCTCGCCTGCATCGACGACGTGATCGAGACCAGTCCGCGCCACGCCGACGGCACACCGAAGCTGCTGGTCCTGGGTGGCGGCGGTTATCACCCGCTGGCGCTGGCGCGCTGCTGGACCGGGGTCTGGGCCCTTCTGACCGGTCGCGAGCTCCCCGCCGCAATCCCGGAGGTCGGCCAGGCCCTGCTACGCGAGGTCGACTGGGACATGGACGAGGAGGAGGACTGGTATGAGAACCTGTTCGTGTCCCGCCTCGACGCCGACCGCTCGGGCTCGGTCCGCCCCGAGCTCGAGGCGCGACTGGCGCGGCTGCGCGCCACACACCCCCTGCTGCGCGGCTAGCGCGGGCGGCAGGTCAGGCCGGTCCTCCGGGGGCCCCGGTGTAAAGATGTCCGACACCGCTACGGTGGATATTCGGCGTTCAGCGTCGGAGTTTTTTACATAACCCCCTCTCGGGGTGAGAATATTCACAAAAACGCATAAACAAACCAGGCGCTTACGGATTTGGTCCGGCGTTTGCTTTGTATTCCAGCAAGGGGGCGATCGGGCCCTCGAAGGCCGCGGGGCCGGGAGCTGGAGGTGGGTGTGATGCGCAAGTGGTGGGCGAATCAGGTTGCAGTGCTGGCGGGCGTGATGCTCGCGGGATCGGTGGCGAATGCCGCCATCATCGAGCTTCCGGGTATCGATGAAACCTACGACGGGATCCCGGTCGCGCTGCAGTACAACGACTTCTATTCCTATTCCGGCTCCCTGTTGTACCAGTGGGGCTTCCTCACCCAGAACCAGTACACCGGGCAGGGCACGGGATCGCTCGACCTGATCGTAGGCACGGGATCCAGTGGCCAGGACAATCAGAACGTCGGACCGGGGGGCGGCTACAGTTTCGAGAGCCCCATGCCTTTCCCCAGCGGCAATACCTCGCAGTTTGACGGCACCTGGGGCATGGGCACGCAGGCCAATGGCCCGGTCCTGGTGGACAACCTGCTGGCCTACCTCGACGCCATCAATCCGGGCGCGACGATTCCCACCTTCATCTTCGACCATAACCAGACCGGGGGCTCCCCCGATCTGTGGGTGCAGGCCGAGGTCTTCATCTACGACCCCGATACCGGGGAACGCGTGGCCCGCTGGATCTTCGACGATGGCAACGGCAACCCGGCGCTCTCGCCCGGTAACGTGGAGGTGATCGGCGAGTCCGGCACCGTGTACGAGGCCAATGCCAATGTCGGGAGCGGTCGGCTGGACTACATCGTGTTCGCGCCGACCATGGACCTCAGTCTGTTTGCCGGGGCCGGCTATCGGTTCGGGATCGATTTCTTCATGAATGACCTGAACAATGGCTTCGAGGAGCTCTATCTCAGTGGCCGGTTCACCAACGGCACGCCGGTGGCGCTGCCGGGTTCGTTCCTGCTGCTGGGGCTTGGTCTGGCCCTGCTGGTGGTGGCCGTGC
>JBJHBC010000006.1:2849-6060 GCA_050485285.1 Thioalkalivibrio sp. | reverse complement strand
AGTGGCCCGCTCGCGTTGCGGGTTTTCGCAAATCCTGGCCGCTGACGTAGGATTCCTCCCGCGCCCGGGCCCCGTTCGGCCCGGGTCGGCCAGCCCCCGCTGGTCGGATGAGGGATGGCTGCGACCGAGCGAGGAAACGCATGGAGCCCGAGCAGAAACTGATACCCGGATACGCCAATGCCAAGGCAACGCGCCGCTACGCGGAGCAGTTCGTGGCGGAAGGCAAGGCCGCCGAGGGGCATTACAGCGAGTTCTCGCGTGCGAAGATGCGCCTGTCGAGCCTCGGCATCGGCACCTTTGGCGGCGCGGCCACGGCCGAGGTGGACGCGCAGATCTCCGCGATCGTCGCGCGCGGGCTGACCGAGGGCGTCAACGTGGTGGATACCGGGGCACACTACCGCTACGGACGTTCGCTGGCGGCGGTGGGCGCGGGTGTGCGCACGGCGCTGGAGGCCGGGGTCCCGCGCGAGGCGATGTTCCTGATCTCCAAGGGCGGCTTCCTGACCCTGCGCGGCGGGCCGCCGGAGGATATGGAGGCCTGGTTCCAGCGCGAGATCGAGTCCCAGGGCATGGGGACGAAGGATGACCTGGCCAAGGGCGCGCACCTGCTGACGCCGGAATACATCCACTACCAGATGGAGCTGTCGCGCTCGCTGATGGGGGTGGAGACGCTGGATGCGTTCATCATCGACCAGCCCGAGGTGCACATCCACGAGATCGGCAAAGAAGCGACCAACCGCAAGCTGGAGCCGGTGTTCGAGGTGCTGGAGCGGGCCGCACGCGAGAAGAAGATCCGCGCCTACGGCATCTCCACCTTCGAGGGTTTCCGCGAGGAGACCGATGCCGCGGTGTTCCAGTCGCTGACCTCGATGCAGGGGCTGGCCGAGCGCGCCGCACAGACGGTGACCGGCGACGACCATGCCCGGCATCACTTCAAGATCGCGATGCTCCCGTTCAACCAGGTGATGCTGGAGGGGTTTACCCGCTTCAATACCGCCACCGGGCAGGGCAACGTGGCCAGCCCGCTGCAGGCGGCGCACCAGCTCGAGGTGTACATGATTGCCTCGCACTCCATGCTCAAGGGGCATCTGGCGCAGCAGTCGGTGGAGGTGGTCGAGCAGCAGCTGGCCAGCCTGCCCAACCCGGCCCAGCGCGCGATGCAGTTCAACCGTTCCACGCCGGGGCTGGGCACGTCTCTGGTGGGCATGAGCACGCCGGCGCACCTGGACGACATGCTGGCGGTGATGCGCGAGCCGATGATGGACAAGAAGGCCTATCTCGGGATGTTCAAGAAGGCCGAGGAGTAAGCCGGAGCCCGGTCTTTCCCTTGTGGGAGCCGGCTTGCCGGCGAAGCCCCTGCCTGCATCCGGCTTTGGCAGGGGCTTCGCGTGGAAGCACGCTCCCACAGGGCTCCGGACCCCGGCTGCGATAGAGAATTCACGCACAAGGGTATGCCATGCAGGTTGATCTGAAGGCCCTCGAATTTCCCGCGATCCAGCGCCTGCTGGAGCGCCTGACCGCCACGCCCTACGGCGCGGATGCCGCGCGTGGGCTGGAACCCGCGCCGAATCTGGATGCCGCCCGGGCCCTGCAAAAGGCGGTGACCGTCGCGCGCCAGCGCCTGGATGCCGGCACGCTGCCGCGGCTGGGGCAGCTGCCGGACGTGCGCGCGGCGCTGCGCCAGGCGGCCAATCCCGGCGCGGCCCTCCCGGTGCAGGCGCTGCACAACCTGCAGACCATCATGCGTCATGCCCGCGAGCTGGCGGACCAGCTCGCCGATACGCCGGAGATCTACCCGGCCGACCTGAACAAGCTGTATCCGCCCGAGGCACTGGAAGAGCGTCTGTCCGCGTGCCTGAATCCTGGGGGTTCGCTGCGCGAGGACGCCAGTGCATCCCTGGTCGAGGCCTTTGGCGAGCGCAACCGCCTGCGCGGCGAGGTCGAGGCGGTGGTGAAGAAGCGTCTGGAGGCCTCCGATGTCGCGCAGAAGGGCGAGGACGCGCTGAAGGTGCAGTGGCACCAGGAGCGCGCGGTGATGGTGCTGCGCGGGGATGCCGCCAGCGCGGTAAAAGGCGTGCGCCGGGGCACGGCCATGGGCGGGCGCGACCAGATCGTCGAGCCGATCGAGGCGGTGCCGCTGAACAACCAGCTGGATACGGTCAACGGTCAGATCAATACCGAGCAGCAGCGCCTGCTACGCGAGCTGACCGATGTGGTGCGCCAGTACGGCGAGCCGCTGGAACTGATGCTGACCGCGCTGACCTGGATTGACCTCGCCTCGGCCGCCGCACAGCTCTCCGCGCAGATGAATGCCCATGCCCCGCGGCTGGAGGCCGAGGCGGGCGTGGAGCTGGTCGAGGCCTACCATCCGCTGCTGCTGCTGCAGTTCGCCGAGGGCAACGGCCCGCAGCCGGTGCCGCTGTCGATCCGGCTGGATGGCGAGCAGCCGCTGCTGCTGATCACCGGGCCGAACACGGGCGGCAAGACGGTTGCGCTGAAGACGCTCGGCCTGCTGGTCACCATGGCGTGGTGCGGGCTGCATATCCCGGCCGAGCAGGACTGCCGCATCGGGCGTTTCGACCAGGTGATGGTGGATGTCGGCGACAACCAGAGCCTGTTCCACCACCTGTCGACCTTCGCCGGGCATGTGGAGGTCCTGAAGCGCATCCTCGACAACGCCGGCCCCGAGAGCCTGATCCTGCTGGACGAGCTGGGCACGGGCACTGACCCGGACGAGGGCGCGGCCCTGGCGATGGCGATGCTGGACGAGTTGCGCGCGCGCGGCACGCGCGGGATCGTGAACACCCACCTGGCGCCGCTGAAGGACTATGCCGCGCAGCATGCCGGTATCGTCAATGCCTCGATGCAGTTCGACGCCGAGACGCTGTCGCCCACCTACCGGCTGCTGATTGGCGAGCCCGGCGTCTCCTTCGGTCTGACCATCGCGGAGAAGAACGGCCTGCCGCCGCAACTGGTGGCGCGGGCCCGCGAGCATTTCGCCGAGTTGCCCACTGCGCAGGCCGGGGCGGACGCCGGTTCGACATAGTTCACCCCTCGGCCCCGTCCCGCCCGGGCGTGTGAGTCGCACCGATTCCGCGCGTCATGGCGTGAAATGGGGGCGATTTCATATTAGGATGGTGGGCTATTTTGATTCGTGGTGCGTGATCGCACGACGATCGTGCACGAGCCCCCGGTAAGGAAGTCGACCATC
>JBJHBC010000006.1:0-2749 GCA_050485285.1 Thioalkalivibrio sp. | reverse complement strand
GCACCGATTCCGCGCGTCATGGCGTGAAATGGGGGCGATTTCATATTAGGATGGTGGGCTATTTTGATTCGTGGTGCGTGATCGCACGACGATCGTGCACGAGCCCCCGGTAAGGAAGTCGACCATCATGTCCGAGACCGCAAGTTCCTCCACCGCCATCACCGGCGCCGAGATCTTCTGCCGCAGCCTGCAGGCCGAGGGTGTCGAGGTCGTATTCGGTTATCCCGGCGGCGCGGTACTGCACATCTACGATGCGCTGTACCGGCAGGACAAGGTCTCCCACGTACTGGTCCGCCACGAGCAGGGCGCGGTACACGCGGCCGAGGGCTACGCAAAGTCTTCGGACAAGCCCGGCGTGGCGCTGGTGACCTCCGGTCCCGGCGCGACCAACGCGATCACCGGCATTGCCGACGCCTACATGGACTCGGTGCCGCTGGTGGTGTTCACCGGTCAGGTGCCGACCAGCCTGATCGGCAATGATGCCTTTCAGGAGGTCGACACCGTGGGGATCACGCGTCCCTGCGTGAAGCACAACTTCCTGGTCAAGGACGTGAAGGACCTGGCGACCACCATCAAGAAGGCCTTCTACGTGGCGACCACCGGTCGCCCCGGCCCGGTGGTGGTGGACATCCCGAAGGACGTGACCGCCGACAGCTGCGAGTTCGAGTACCCGGAGAGCATCCACATGCGCTCCTACAACCCGGTCTCGAAGGGCCACACCGGCCAGATCCGCAAGGCGGTGGACCTGATCCTGTCGGCGAAACAGCCGATGATCTATACCGGCGGGGGCGTGATCCTGGGCAAGGGTTCCGATGCGCTGACGGAGTTCACGCGCAAGCTGGGCTACCCGATCACCAACACCCTGATGGGGCTGGGCGGCTACCCGGCGTCGGACAAGCAGTACCTCGGCATGCTCGGCATGCACGGGACCTACGAGGCCAACATGGCCATGCACCACGCGGACGTGCTGATCGCGATCGGCGCGCGCTTCGATGACCGCGTGACCGGCAACATCGAGAAGTTCTGCCCGCACGCGAAGATCGTGCATGTCGATGTCGACCCGTCTTCCATCTCCAAGAACGTGAAGGTGGACGTGCCCATCGTCGGCGAGGTGGAGCCGGTGCTGCGCGAGCTGATCAAGGGCCTGAACGAGAACGGCGGCAAGCCGGATGCCGAGGCCCTCGCCACCTGGTGGAAACAGATCGAGGAATGGCAGGCACAGGACTGCCTGAAGTACGACCAGAATTCCGAACTGATCAAGCCGCAGTACGTGGTGCAGAAGTTCTGGGAGCTGACCCAGGGCGAGGCCTTCGTGACCTCGGATGTCGGCCAGCATCAGATGTGGGCCGCGCAGTTCTACCGCTTCGACAAGCCGAACCGCTGGATCAACTCCGGCGGGCTGGGCACGATGGGCGTGGGCCTGCCGTTCGCGATGGGTGTGCAGTTCGCGCACCCGGACGCGACGGTGGGCTGCATCACCGGCGAGGCCAGCATCCAGATGTGCATCCAGGAGCTGTCCACCTGCTTCCAGTACCAGCTGCCGCTGAAGATCCTGAACCTGAACAACCGCTACCTGGGCATGGTCCGGCAGTGGCAGGAGTTCTTCTATCAGGGCCGTTACGCGATGTCCTACATGGATGCGCTGCCGGACTTCGTGAAGCTGGCCGAGGCCTATGGCCACGTCGGTATCCAGGTCACCCAGCCCGGGGACGTCGAGGGTGCGATCAAGGAGGCCCTGGCGCAGAAGGAGCGCCTGGTGTTCCTGGACTTCATCACCGACCAGTCCGAGAACGTGTATCCAATGATCCCGGCCGGTGCCGGCCAGAACGAAATGATCCTGGTCTGAGCCGGGGACAGGGAAGAGCCGTATGCGTCATATCATCAGTGTCCTGCTGGAAAACGAAGCCGGCGCCCTCTCGCGGGTGGCCGGACTGTTCTCCGCGCGTGGCTACAACATCGAGTCGCTGACCGTCGCGCCGACCGACGACCCGTCGCTGTCGCGCATGACCATCGTCACCAGTGGTTCCGACGAGATCGTCGAGCAGATCACCAAACAGCTGAACAAGCTGATCGACGTGATCAAGCTGCTCGACATGACCGCCTACCCGCATATCGAGCGCGAGATGGCGCTGGTCAAGGTCCGCGTGCCGGAGGCCGCCGACCGCGAGGAGGCGAAACGCCTGGCGGATATCTTCCGCGGCCGCATCATTGACGTGACCCACGACACCTATGTCGTCGAGATCACCGGCGAGGGCTCCAAGCTGGATGCCTTCCTCGAGGCGCTCCAGCCGTTCCCCGTGCTGGAGGTCGTGCGCTCCGGCGTCATGGGCATCGCCCGCGGCGACGTCAGCCTGCAGATCTGAATCCCCGGGTCCGGCGCTGCCTGCGGTGCCGGACCTGTTTGTTTGCCATGGGCCCCGTACGGGGTTGATATCAAGGAAATTGTGATGAATCTCTACTACGACAAAGACGCCGATCTCTCCATCATCCAGGGCATGAAGGTGGCCATCATCGGCTACGGCTCGCAGGGCCACGCCCATGCGAACAACCTGAAGGACTCCGGCGTGGATGTGACCGTGGGCCTGCGCGAGGGCTCCGGTTCCCGCGCCAAGGCCGAAGAGGCCGGCCTGAAGGTGGCCGACGTCGACGCCGCGACCGCCGGCGCCGACCTGATCATGGTGCTGGCCCCGGACGAGTACCAGGCCGCGCTGTACCGCGACGTGCTGGAACCGAACCTGAAGCAGGGCGC
>JBJHBC010000005.1:33852-36752 GCA_050485285.1 Thioalkalivibrio sp. | reverse complement strand
TGGAAGCGGCCGTGGAAGCCATGCGCAAGTCCGGCATGGCCAAGGCCGACAAGAAGGCGGATCGGGTTGCGGCCGAGGGCCGGGTCGAGATCGCCTGCGAGGGTTCGCGGGCTGTGATCGTCGAGATTAACTGCGAAACCGACTTCGTTGGCAATGACGACAACTTCCGCGCCTTCACCGGCACCTGCGCCAAGGTCGCGCTGAACACCGCCGCCGATTCCGTCGAGGGCCTGATGGCCGAGACCGTGGATGGCCAGACCCTGGAAGAGCAGCGCACCCAGCTGATCGCCAAGGTGGGCGAGAACGTCCAGGTGCGTCGCTTCGAGCGGATGAGCGCGGAAGGGGCCCTGGGTTTCTACCAGCATGGCGCCCGCATCGGTGTACTGGTCGGCCTGAACGGCGGAGACGAGGCACTGGCGAAGGACATTGCCATGCATATCGCGGCCAGCCACCCGGTGTGCGTGGACGAGAGCCAGGTGCCGACCGAGATGCTCGACAAGGAGCGCGCGATCTTCAAGGCGCAGGCCGAGGAGTCCGGCAAGCCCGAGAACATCATCGAAAAGATGATCGAGGGCCGGATTCGCAAGTACCTGGGCGAGATCACCCTGGTCGGCCAGCCGTTCGTGAAGGACCCCGATCAGACCGTCGGCCAGTTGCTGGAGAGCAAGGGTGCCTCGGTGTCCGGGTTCATCCGCTATGAAGTGGGCGAGGGCATCGAGAAGAAGACCGAGAACTTCGCCGAAGAGGTCATGGCTCAGGCGCGCGGCGCCTGATCCAGCAGGATCCCGGAGCGGCCGCTTGATGCGGCCGTTTCCGGACAAGAGGGCCAGAAAAAACTGGCAAGCGAGAATAACGAGCCCGAGATAAGGAACTCCATGAGTCAGGACAGCCAGCCCGCGTACCGGCGCATCCTTCTGAAGTTGAGCGGGGAGGCCCTGATGGGCCAGCAATCCTACGGGGTGGACCCGGATGTCCTGGCGCAGGTGGCCGAAGAGGTCTCGGAACTCTCCCGCATGGGGGTGGAGGTCGGCATCGTGATCGGTGGCGGCAATATCTTCCGCGGTGCGGGTCTGGCGCAGGGCGGCATGGACCGGGTGACCGGGGATCACATGGGTATGCTGGCGACGGTGATCAACGCGCTGGCGCTGCAGGATGCGATCGAGCGGGCCGGGCGTTTCTCCCGCGTCATGTCGGCGATCCGGATCAACCAGGTTTGCGAGGACTACATCCGGCGCCGTGCGGTGCGCCATCTGGAGAAGGGACGGATCGTGGTGTTCGCGGCCGGGACCGGCAATCCGTTCTTTACCACGGACTCCGCGGCCAGCCTGCGGGCGATCGAGATCAACGCCGATATCATGATCAAGGCGACCAAGGTCGACGGTGTCTACGATGCCGATCCGGTCAAGAGCAAGGATGCCCGACGCTTTGAACGCCTGACGTTCGATGATGCGCTGGAGAAGCGTCTGGGCGTGATGGATACCACGGCGCTGGTGATGTGCCGCGACAACGGCCTGCCGATTCGTGTAATGAACATGTTTGCCAGGGGCGACCTGCAGCGGCTCGTGATGGGCGAGGCGGTGGGTACCCTGGTCGAGGGATCCCGCAATGAGTGACGCCACCATCAAGGACGCGCGCGAGCGCATGGACAAGAGCCTGGAAGCGCTGCGCAACGAACTGTCGAAGATCCGCACGGGGCGGGCGCACCCCACGCTGCTCGAGCACGTGCATGTGGAGTACTACGGCATGGAAGTGCCGATCAACCAGGTCGCGAACATCACGGCCGAGGATGCGCGCACGCTGGCCGTGGTGCCGTACGAGAAGGACATGGTCGGGAAGGTCGAGAAGGCCATCATGACCTCCGATCTGGGGCTGAACCCGGCGAGCATGGGGACCGTGATCCGGGTGCCGCTGCCGGCGCTGACGGAAGAGCGTCGCCGCGAGCTGGTCAAGGTGGTGAAGGCGGAGGCCGAGCACGCGCGGGTCGCCGTGCGCAATATCCGGCGTGACGCCAACAACGCCTTCAAGCAGCTGGTCAAGGACAAGGAGATGTCCGAGGACGACGAGCACAAGGCGCAGGAGCAGGTCCAGAAGCTGACCGACGACCACATCGCGAAGATCGACGCGATGCTGGCGGACAAGGAAGCCGAGTTGATGGAAGTCTGACCGGCGCGCACGATGCCGGTGACCCCCACACCCCGCGAAGGCCTTCCCGCGCATGTGGCCATCATCATGGATGGCAACGGCCGCTGGGCCGAGGCGCGCGGGCTGAGCCGACCCGAAGGCCACCGCGCCGGGCTGGAGGCGACGCGCAACGCCGTTCGCTTCTTTGCCGAGCAGGGCGTTGGCACCCTCACCCTGTTTGCCTTTAGCAGCGAGAACTGGGGCCGCCCCCGGGAAGAGGTCGAGGCCCTGTTCGATCTGTTTGTCTCCGCTATCGAGGCGGAGCTTCCGGAACTGGTCGAGCGCGGGATCGTGCTGCGCTTTATCGGGGATCGCGGCACGTTCCCCTCCGATCTTCAGACACGCATGACCGAGGCCGAGGAGGCCACCGCCGGCAATGACCGCATGTGCCTGGTGGTCGCGCTGGGCTACGGCGGGCGCTGGGACATCCTGCAGGCGGCCCGGCGCTGGGTGGCCGACAGCGACCGCGAAACGGACCCCGAGGCCACCTTCTCCGGGTATCTGAGTACGGCCGGCCTGCCGGACGTGGATCTGCTGATCCGCACCGGGGGCGAACGCCGTATCAGCAATTTCCTCTTGTGGCAGGCGGCCTACGCCGAACTGCTGTTCATCGAGACCTTCTGGCCCGACGTTGCGAATACGCAGCTGGAGGAAGGGCTGACCTGGTACGCAAGCCGGCAGCGCCGCTTCGGGCGCGTGCCGGCGGCGGGCGACGCGGC
>JBJHBC010000005.1:29549-33752 GCA_050485285.1 Thioalkalivibrio sp. | reverse complement strand
ACGCCGAACTGCTGTTCATCGAGACCTTCTGGCCCGACGTTGCGAATACGCAGCTGGAGGAAGGGCTGACCTGGTACGCAAGCCGGCAGCGCCGCTTCGGGCGCGTGCCGGCGGCGGGCGACGCGGCTGCGCCTGGGGAGGCGACCGGTGCTTAGGCAACGGATCCTGACGGCGTCGGCCCTGGGCCTGCCGGCCCTGGCCCTGGTGGCCTGGGGCCCCAACTGGGCCGTGTTGCTCCTGGTGGTGCTGGTGCTCGGGCTGGCTACCTGGGAATGGGGCGGCCTGGCGGGACTGGTGGGCCACGGTGCCCGCGCCGCGCTGGTCGCGGCCGTGGGCGCCCCCGTGCTGGCGCTTGGAACTGCCCCCGCTGGGGCGTTGCACTACCTGATTCTGGGCCTGGCCCTGCTGTGGTGGCTGGTGATCCTGCTGGTGCTGCCGTTCTACCGGGAACACGAAGAGGGCGCGCGCGGCCGACATGGACCGCTGTTTGCGGTTGCGGCGATCCTCACGCTGGTGCCGGCCGGCATGGGCCTCGTCTGGCTGCACGCACTGGCCCCGTTGCTGGTGGTGTACCTGGTGGTCCTGGTGGGGCTCGCGGATACGGGCGCGTACTTTGCCGGCAAGGCCTTTGGCCGCAACCCGCTGGCGCCTCATATCAGCCCCGGAAAGACCCGCGAGGGGTTGTTCGGCGGCCTGCTGACGGTGCTGGCCTTCGCGACCGTGGTGGCGATCGGGTGGGGGCTTGCCCCGATGGACGCGCTGGTCTTCCTGCTGCTGTCGGTACTGATCGGTCTGGTGTCGGTGGTCGGGGACCTGTTCGAGAGCATCCTGAAGCGCGAGGCCGGGGCCAAGGACAGCGGTTCCTTGCTGCCGGGTCACGGGGGTATTCTGGACCGGTTCGACAGTATGGTCGCAGCCGCCCCGGTGTTCCTCGCCGGGCTGTTGTGGCTGGCGCTGATACCGGCCTCGCCGGTGACGGGATAGCGCGCGCAGGCGCAGGTACTCATGAAGACGACGCAACTCACCATTCTCGGATCGACCGGCAGTATCGGGCTGAGCACGCTGGACGTGGTGGCGCGTCAGCCGGAACGGTTCCGCGTCCATGCCCTGACGGCGCACCGCAATGTGGAACGCATGCGCGAGCAGTGCCTCCGGCACGCGCCGGACGTCGCGGTGATGGTCGACGCGAATGCCGCGGATGCCCTGCGCACGGCCCTGGCGGCGTCCGGTTCGCGCACGCAGGTGCGCGCGGGCGCGGAGGCCCTGGCCGAGGTGGCTCGCGCGCCGGAGGTGGATGCGGTGATGGCCGCGATCGTGGGGGGCGCCGGGCTGTTGCCGACGCTCGCCGCGGCGGAGGCGGGCAAGCGGGTGTTGCTGGCGAACAAGGAGGCGCTGGTGATGTCCGGCGCCTTGCTGATGGATGCCGTGCGCCGCTCCGGGGCGTGCCTGCTGCCCATCGATTCCGAGCACAACGCGATCTTCCAATGCCTGCCGAACGGGTATGTCTGCGCAGAGCCGGTGACACCGCACGGTGCCCGCCGGATCTGGCTGACTGCATCGGGCGGGCCGTTTCGCGATCGTCCGCTGGACAGCTTTGCCGGCATCACCCCGGACGAGGCCTGTGCCCATCCCAACTGGGAGATGGGGCGCAAGATCTCGGTGGACTCTGCGACGATGATGAACAAGGGCCTGGAGGTGATCGAGGCCTGCTGGCTGTTCGCGGTACCGTCGTCGACGATCCAGGTGGTGCTGCATCCGCAGAGTATCGTGCATTCGATGGTGGCCTATGACGACGGCTCTGTACTCGCGCAACTCGGGAATCCCGATATGCGAACACCGATCGCCCATGCCCTGGCCTGGCCCGAGCGTATGGAATCCGGCGTCGAACCCCTGGATCTTCTGACCATGGGCCGGCTGGAGTTCTCCGAACCGGAGGCGGCGCGCTTCCCCGCGCTGGGGCTGGCCTATCAGGCCCTGGAGCGCGGGGGGACGGCGACGGCGGTGCTGAACGCGGCGAACGAGGTTGCGGTGGAGGCGTTTCTCGGCGAACGCCTGGCCTTCAGCGAGATCCCCGTGGTGATCGCCGCCACTCTCGATGCCATCGAGGCCGAGCCGGTGGACTCGCTGGAGCGGGTGTTGAGTGCCGACCGAAAGGCACGCGCGATCGCCGGGGAGCAGGTGGCGAACGCACGGCAAGTGGTGTCATGACCTTTCTGACAAGCCTGCTGGCATTCGCGGTGGCGATCGGCGTGCTCGTGACCGTGCACGAGTATGGACATTACCTGGCCGCGCGCCTGATGGGTGTCAAGGTGCTGCGGTTTTCGGTCGGCTTCGGGCGCCCGTTGTACAAGCGCTACTTCGGACGGGATCGGACGGAGTTCGTGATCGCCGCGCTCCCCCTGGGCGGCTACGTCAAGATGCTGGACGAACGCGAGGGGACCGTCGCGCCGGAAGAGATCCCGCGCGCCTTCAACCAGAAGGGTCTCGGGGCCCGTACCTTCGTGGTGTCGGCGGGACCCGCGGCGAACTTCCTGCTGGCCATCGTGGTGTACGCCGTGATGTTCATGGTGGGCGTGGGAGGGGTCAAGCCGATCCTGGGCGAGGTGGCGCCGGATACGCCGGCCGCCGAGGCCGGGCTCGAGCGCGGGCAGGAGATCCTGCGGGTGGGGGATCGCGCGGTCGTGGACTGGGAACAGGCCAACCTGCGGCTGCTGGATCATGCCGTGCGCGGCGAGGTCGTGACCCTGCGGGTGCGGGATGTGGAGGGTCGCGAGTTCGAGCGCGAGGTGGACCTGCGCGATCGCCAGGCGCTGCTGGGCGAGGGGCAGTTCCTCGACAAGCTGGGGTTGCAGCCGTATCGCCCCGCGCTGGAACCGCGTATCGGCGCGGTCGAGGCCGGGAGCCCCGCCGCGGCGGCGGGGCTCGAGCCGGGGGATCGCGTGCTGGCCGTGGATGGCGAGGCGGTGACCGACTGGAACGACTGGGTCGAGCGCGTGCGTGCCCGTCCGGAGACGGACTTGCAGGTGACGGTCGAGCGGGATGGCCGAACCCTGGAGCTGCGCATGACGCCGGAGGCAGTGGATCATGAGGGCGCGCGCATCGGCCGCATCGGTGCCGGGGTGGACCCGGATCAGCCGGCGGCGCAGGAGATGGCGGTCCTGGTGCGTCAGGGCCCGGTATCGGCCTTGGTCTCCGGTGTTCAGCGCACGTGGGATGTCTCGGTCCTGACGCTCGGCATCCTGTGGCGAATGATCACCGGGGATGCGTCGGTTAAAAATATCAGCGGACCGGTTACCATAGCCGAGTTCGCGGGGGTCTCGGCGCTGATCGGGATCTCGGCGTTTCTGGGGTTCCTGGGGCTGGTAAGCGTGTCCCTCGGGATCATCAACCTGCTGCCGATCCCGATGCTGGATGGCGGACATCTGCTGTATTACGCCGCCGAGGCGGTCAAGGGCAGCCCGGTGTCGGAGCGTACCCAGATCATCGGACAGCAGGTTGGGCTCCTGGCGATCGCGGGCCTGATGACACTGGCCCTGTACAATGATTTGACACGACTGTTCGGCTAGGCGTGGCGTCGGGCCCCTCCGGATCGGGGGGCTTCGACGGGTCTGCCGAGCGGCCTTTTTCTGGCGGAGAGCATGGCGCGAAACAGCTTGAGAGGAATGGCCCTGATCGGCTTGCTGGGCCTGGCGGGGATGGCCTGGGGGCAGGCCTACGAGATCGAGGATATCGAGATCGAGGGGCTCGAGCGGATCACCGCCGGCACCGCGCTCAGCTACCTGCCCGTGCAGGTAGGCGATACCTTCGACGACAGTCGCAGCCCGGAGGTGATCCGCGAGCTGTTCCAGACCGGTTTCTTCGACGACGTCGAGATCGCGCGGCGCGGTGACGTGCTGGTGGTGATCGTCTCGGAACGCCCCGCCATCAACGAGATCAACTTCTCCGGCAACCGCGACATTCCGGACGACGGGCTGCGCGAGGCCCTGAACTCCGCGGGCCTGCGCTCGGGGCGGGTGTTCAACCGCACCATGCTGGACCGCATCGAGAGCGAACTGCGCCAGCAGTACTTCGCCCGTGGCCGCTACAACGTCCAGATTGACGTCGAGATCGTCGAGCTGCCGCGCAACCGCGTGGACGTGGAGATCGATATCGCGGAGGGGCCGGTGGCGAAGATCCGCCAGGTCAACGTGGTCGGCAACGAGA
>JBJHBC010000005.1:17516-29449 GCA_050485285.1 Thioalkalivibrio sp. | reverse complement strand
GGCCGCTACAACGTCCAGATTGACGTCGAGATCGTCGAGCTGCCGCGCAACCGCGTGGACGTGGAGATCGATATCGCGGAGGGGCCGGTGGCGAAGATCCGCCAGGTCAACGTGGTCGGCAACGAGAGCTACAGCACGCGCGAGCTGACGCGGGGTTTTGAATCCGGGGTGCCCCGCTGGTGGGCCTTCTTCAGTCGCCGCGACAATTACTCCCGTGAAAAGCTCTCCGGAGACCTGGAGCAGTTGCGTTCGCACTACCTCGACCAGGGGTTCCTGGAGTTCGACATCGACTCTACGCAGGTGACCCTGACGCCCGATCGCAAGGACCTGTTCATCACCATCAACGTGGACGAGGGCGAGCGCTACACGGTGACTGGCGTGGATCTGGCTGGCGAGTTCGTGATCCCGCGCGAGGAGCTGGAAGACCTGATCGAGGTGGATATCGACGCGCCGTTCTCGCGCAGCCAGATCACCGAGTCGGCGGAGCGCATCAGCGAGCGGCTGACCCGCGAGGGCTATGCCTTCGCCAACGTGAACCCGGTCCCCGATGTGGACGAGGACAACCGCGAGGTCGCGATTACCTTCTTCGTTGACCCGGGGCCGCGCGTGTATGTGCGTAACATCCGCATTACCGGCAACCAGAACACCGAAGAACGGGTCTACCGGCGCGAGCTGCGCCAGATGGAGAGCGCCTGGTACAACGGCGCCCTGATCGAGCGCTCGCGGGTGCGCATCCAGCGCCTGCCGTTCGTGCAGAGCGTGAACGTGGAGACCGAGCGGGTCGCCGGTACGGATGACGAGGTGGATCTGAACATCACCGTGACCGAGCAGCAGTCCGGGGCACTGTCGCTGGGGGCCGGTTTCTCGCAGAACCAGGGCCTGTTGCTGACCGCGAGCCTGACCCAGGACAACTTCCTGGGGACCGGCAACCGCTTCTCGACCGAGGTGAGTACCAGCAAGGTCAACCAGCTGTTCCGGATGAGCGTGACCAATCCGCACTTCACGCCATCCGGGGCGAGCCGCGGATTCTCCGTGTTCTACCGCAAGATCGATGCCGAGGAGGCGAACATCTCGCGGTATTCGTCGAACCGCTTTGGCTTCGACGTGACCTACGGCATCCCACTGTCGGAGTTCGACCGCATCCAGGTCCGGCCCGGTTTCGAGAACATCGAAATCGAGACGGTCGAGGCGTCGGAGACGCGCATCGGGACGCCGGACGAGATCATTGACGAGCTGGACGAATTCGGTGACACGGCCAATCTCTACAAGCTCGAGACCAGCTACGTCCATGATACTCGGGACAGCACGACCTTCGCCTCGGAAGGTCGGCGGCACCGGGTCGGACTGGAAGTGGCGATTCCGGGTAGTGACCGCGAGTTCTACAAGCTGACGTACTCGGGCCAGGAGATCTTCCGGCTGTCCGATCGCTATTCCTTCAGTCTGTCGGCCGGGCTGGCCTATGCGGATGGCTACGGGGACGACGAGGTGCCGTTCTACGAACGGCTGTTCGCCGGCGGCATTCGCTCCGTGCGCGGGTACGAGGACAACCGGCTGGGCGACCTGCGCCCGCTGCGGGATGGCCAGCCAGCGACGCGTGATTCGAACGACGACCCCTACGGCGGCCGTTTCCGGACCACGCTGTCCGCGGAGCTGTTCTTCCCGATGCCGTTTGCGGCCGACAACGACGCGGTGCGCATGAGTACTTTCGTGGATGCCGGGAACGTGTTCGATCAGGTGTCGGATTTCGATAGTAGCGAGTTGCGCGCGTCGGCCGGGATCGCGGTCACCTGGTTCTCCCCGGTGGGGCCGTTGAGCTTCAGTGTGGCCGAGCCGTTCAACAACCAGCCGGGTGATGATCTGCAGCGCTTCCAGTTCCTGCTGGGGGCCAGTTTCTGAGGATGGTCGATGCAAGCGATGCCAGGGCATCGGGAGGCGGTATGAGATCCGGGCTAGCCTGGTGGGTGATCGGGATGATGGTCGTCAGCGGATGGCTGGTGCTGCCGGCGGCGGCGGGCGCGCAGAACGTGGCCTTCGTCACCATGAACCGGATCCTCGAGGATTCGCCGCAGGCCGAGGAGGCGATGCGCGAACTGGAGCGTGAATTTTCCCCGCGTGACTCGGAACTCGTGGCGGAACGCGAGGAGCTGCAGCGCCTGCGGGACCGGCTGGAGCGCGACGGGGACCTGATGAATCCGTCGGAACGTGCCGACCTGGAACGCGAGTTCTCGCAGCGCTCGCGCGAGTTCCGGCGGGCCCAGGAGAGCTTCAGCGAGGACCTGAACGTGCGCCGGAACGAGGAGCTGGCCAAGCTCCAGCGGCGTATCAACGATGCCATTGTCGACCTCGCCCGCGAGCGCGACATCGACCTGATTCTCACCGAGCGTAACGTGCTCTACGCCAGCGATCGCATCGACATTACGGACGACATCCTTGCCGCAATGCAGCGCGACTGACGGCGGGTATACCGCTCGCGAGCTGGCGGAAACCCTGGGCGGGCGGCTCGTCGGCGAAGGCGAGCGGCGGGTTGCGGGGCTGGCCCCGCTGGTCGCTGCCGGACCCGGGGATCTGAGTTTCGTCACCGATCTGGAACGGCATGCCGAGGCGTTCACGAACTGCGCGGCGGGCGTGATCCTGGTGCCCGCCACCGCGGACCTGCCTGTGGTGCCTGGACGCTCCCTGATCGCGCTGCAGGATGTTTACCTCGGCTATGCACGGGCGAGCCAGTGCCTCGGCGCCCGGCGCCGCTTGCGACCCGCGGGCATTCATCCGGGTGCGTTCGTCGACACCGGGGCCTCGGTGTCGGCGGATGCGAGCGTGGCGGTCGGGGCCGTGATCGGCGCCGGGGCGTTGATCGGGTCCGGTGCCGTGGTATCGGCGCATTGTGTGGTCGGCGAGGGCGTTACCGTCGGAGCTGGCACGTTCCTGCACCCGCGCGTGACGCTGCTCGACGGGGTCGAGGTGGGGGAGCGGTGCATCCTGCACTCTGGCTGCGTGATCGGCGCCGATGGCTTCGGTTTCGCATCGGCCGGCGACGCGGGCTGGGAGAAGATCGAGCAGCTGGGCCGGGTCGTGATCGGATCGGATGTGGAAATCGGGGCCAATACCACCATCGACCGCGGGGCGCTGCAGGCGACGCGCATCGGCACCGGTGTGAAGATCGACAACCTCGTTCATGTTGCCCATAACGTCGAGATTGGCGACCATACCGCCATTGCCGGCTGTGTGGGCATTGCGGGGAGCGCCCGTATCGGGGCCCATTGCGCGATCGGGGGCGGCGCCGGGATCCTTGGGCATCTTTCCATTGCGGATCACGTGACGATCCACGCGATGACCCTGGTGACGCGGTCGATTGACCGGCCGGGTCACTACGCGTCCGGTGTACCGCATCAGGAGGCGCGGCTGTGGAATCGCATGCTGGCACGGCTGCGGCGCCTGGCACGTTAGGGGGACGATCCCGTCCCGGGAACAGCCGGTTCGGGCCCATGAACGGGCGAAGAACCGATCGAACGTCGTATTGCACGTCCGCGCAGCGGTCCGTATGCGGCATCTCAAGAATCAGAAAAAGGACACCGGCGTGGATGACTTTAACGTCCAGGAGATCATGCGCTACCTGCCGCATCGCTACCCGTTCCTCATGGTGGATCGGGTGCTGGAGTGGGAGGCGGGCAGCTATCTCACGGGCATCAAGAACGTCAGCATCAACGAGCCGTATTTTCAGGGCCATTTTCCGATCAAGCCGGTGATGCCCGGGGTCTTGATCCTCGAGGCCCTGGCCCAGGCGACCGGCCTTCTGGCATTCAAGACGGAAGAGGCGCGTAACGAAAATCAGGACAAGCAGCAGCTCTACCTGTTCGTCGGCATCGACGAGGCGCGTTTTCGGCGTCAGGTGGTGCCCGGCGATCAGCTTCACCTGCGGGTTGATCTCAAGCGTACGGTGCGCGGGATCTGGCGCTTCGATGCGGTCGCGAAGGTCGGTGACGAGATTTGCGCGACCGCCCAGCTGATGTGTTCCGGTCAGGAAATTCCGGCGTGATTGATCCGCGGGCCGACGTCCACCCCAGTGCCGAGATTGATTCCTCGGTGGAGATCGGACCGTTCTCGGTGATCGGTGCCAACGTGAAGATCGGCGCCGGTACTCGGGTGGGGCCGCACGTGGTCATCAATGGCCCGACCGAGATCGGGCGCGACAACCGGATCTTCCAGTTCTCCTCGCTGGGGGAGGAGCCGCAGGACACCAGCTATCGCGGCGAGCCGACCCGGCTGGTGATCGGTGACCGCAACGTGATCCGCGAATCGGTGACGCTGCACCGAGGCACCGAGAAGGGGCTGGGTGAAACGGTGATCGGGCACGACAACCTGATCATGGCGTACGTGCACATCGCCCACGACTGCACCATTGGCAACAGCATCATTTTTTCCAACGCTACCTCGCTGGCCGGGCACGTGGAGATCCAGGATCACGCAACCCTGGGCGGATTCACCCTGGTGCATCAGTTTTGCCGGGTGGGGACCTACGCCTTTACCAGCATGGGGGCCGCCCTGAACCGTGACCTGCCCCCGTACTGTCTGGCGAGCGGCAACTACGCGCGTCTGATCGGGATCAACAAGGTCGGGCTCAAGCGCAACGGTTTCTCCAACGAGGCCATCCAGGCGCTCCACCGGGTCTTTATCCAGGGTATGCGCGGCCGGGCCGGACGCGAGAGTCACCTCGACACGATGTTCGAGGAGACGGACGTCCCCGAGGTGCGCAACCTGATCGGCTTCGTCCGTGGCAGCCGGCGCGGCATCCTGCGCGGCGGCCGCCCCCACTGACCTTTGCGCTCCAACTTCCTCGGTCATTGAACCACAGAGGACGCGGAGTGAACGGAGAAGGGCAAAGGCGATTCACAGGAAGGTCGGAAGGGGCGAAGAAATTCCGATTTGGATGCTTTCAGGAAACCGGCCGATCAGGTGGGCGGATGTTCCACCCGCAAACTGAATGGGCCATCACCGGTATGTAATCCGGGGGATCAAGCAATTCGCCATCGCGGGTTGCAAAGTGATGTGGCGACCTCGGTGGCTGCCCCGTTCTCCCTGACGATTGCCGCGCTACGCTCGCAATAACGTGCGCCCAAAAGTCTTCGGCGGGCCCGAGCCAACCGAGGCGTGACCCCCCGTCATCCCTTCCTTTCTTCCCATCTTCCTGTAAACCGCCCTTGACCTTGCCCGTCTCCGTGCACTCTGTGTGCTCTGTGGTGCAATCAGGCAGCGTTATGGTGGTCGGTGGTCAGCAGATGCCCGTGGTGGACGAGTTCCTGCGCCATTTCGGCGACGCGGCGGTCGGCCCCGCCATCCCCCAGGCGCTCCCGCACGCGGGCCAGCCGTTCACGCATGGCCAACCGTTCCTCGGGGTGTGCGAGCAGGCTCATGGCATCCCGTGCGAGGCGCTCGGGGCGGGCATCGTCCTGCAGGTACTCGGGTACCAGGCGCTCGCCCCCGACGATGTTGACCAGGGCGATGTTCTCGAGGCGTACCAGGCGCGAGAAGACGGCATGGCTCACGGCCCCCATCCGGTAGAAGACCAGCATCGGGGCCTGGAGGAGTCCGGCCTCGAGCGTGGCCGTCCCGGAGGCAATCAGCAGGAGATCGGCCCCGGCCATCAGGGAATGGGTCTGCGTATCACCGCCCACGAACTGCAGGGGCAGGTCGTCCCAGGCCGCGAGCTCGGTCAAGCGATCGGTCGTTACGCCGGGTGCCATCGAAACCACGAACCGGACATCCGGATGTGCGGCATGGATGCGCCGTGCGGTGTCCACGAGCATGGGCCAGTGGCGCTTCAGTTCGCCGCTGCGGCTGCCGGGCAACAGACCGACCAGCCGCGTCGCGGGCAGCAGGTCCAGCGTTTCCCGAATCGGTGTTTGCGGCGGCTGCACCCGGTCCACCAGCGGGTTGCCGACATAGCGCACCGGTACGCCGGCGGTCTCGTAGACCTCGGTCTCGAACGGAAACAGGACCGCCATGGCGTCGACGCAGCGGCGAATGCGCTTGATGCGCCCGGAGCGCCACGCCCAAAGCTGCGGGCTGACGTAGAACAGCACGCGAATCCCGAGGCGGCGGGCATGCGCCGCCAGGCGCAGGTTGAACTCGACGTAGTCAACCAGGACCAGCAGGTCCGGGCGCTCGGTTTCGAGATGACGGCGCATGCGCTGGAACAGCCGGCGCAGGCGCGGGTAGTTCACCAGCACATCGACCAGCCCGACCACCGCGAGCTCGGAGACGTCGATCAGCGTATCGACGCCGGCGGCCCGCATCTGGGTCCCACCCATGCCCGAATAGCGCAGTCCGGGTTCCAGCGCGGAGAGCTCGTGGACCAGCCCCGCCCCGAGGGCGTCTCCCGAGCTTTCCCCGGCGCAGATCACCACATGCTGCGTCATTGCCGGAGCGGGGCTCCAGTCGGCGCGTGGCGGGGTCGTCTCATGCGAGGGCTTCGCGGATCTTCCCGCAGATCATGTCGATGGTCGCGTCTTCGAGTTCCGGGAACACGGGCAGCGACAGGCAACGCGCGGCGACGTCTTCAGTGACGGGGAGCGCTTCCGGACGATTCTTCAGGTCAGCGAAGGCCTTCTGCTGGTGCAGGGGGACCGGATAGTAGATCGCGCAGGCCACCTCGGCGGCCTTGAGGGCCTCCATGATGGTATCGCGGTGATCGGTCAGCAGCGTGTACTGATGGTAGACGTGCGACCCGATACCGTCCTCGAAGGGCACCTCCACGGGCAGGCCAGCCAGGCCGTCGCGGTAGCGCGCGGCCACCCGGCGGCGCTCCGCGTTGTAGGTATCGATGTGCGGCAGCTTCACCCGCAGGATCGCGGCCTGCATCTCGTCCAGCCTGCTGTTGTAGCCGATCTCGTCATGGTAGTAGCGCTCGCTGGAACCGTGATTGCGCAGACGGCGCAGGGCCTCGGCGGACGACGGGCAGCTCGTGGTGACCAGGCCGCCGTCGCCGAAGGCCCCGAGGTTCTTGCTGGGGAAGAACGAGAAGCAGCCGAAGGCATTGCCCGCACCGGTCTGCACGCCGTCGACCGTCGCGCCAAAGGACTGCGCACAATCCTCCACGATCATCACCTTGTGCTTCTCGGCGATGGCCTGCAGGCGCGGCATGTCGGCCGGCTGGCCGAACAGGTGCACCGGCAGGATCGCCCGGGTGCGTTCGGTGATCGCGGCCTCGACCTGATCCGGGTCGATGTTGAAGGTGCGCGGGTCGATGTCCACGAAGATCGGGTCGGCTCCGACGTAGCGGATGGCCTCGGCCGTGGCGATGAAGGTGAACGGGGCGGTGATGACCTCGTCGCCCGGGCCGATCCCGGCCGCGGCCAGGGCCAGATGCAGCGCATCGGTCCCCGACGCGCAGGTGATCGCGTGCTCGACGCCGAGGTAGTCGGCCAGTTCCTGTTCCAGGGTCTGCACATTGGGGCCCAGGATGAAACGGGCACCGGCCAGCACGTCCTGAAGGGCGGCATCGATTTCGGGGCGCAGGCTCTGGTACTGGCGCTGCAGGTCGACCATCGGGATCACGGCTTGACTCCTGTGGGGTTCGCATCGAGGTGGCTGTGCGGGCCGTCGGCCCGGCTCATGATGTTCAGGTTTTCATAGACCAGGTCGGTGATGCGGCTGGCCGTCTCCAGCGCGCGCTGGCCATCGCGGCCGCTGACGACGACCGGCCCCTCGCCGCGGACGGCGGCGACGAAGGCCTGGATCTCGGCCAGCAGGGCATCGGCCTCGTCGAACACGCTCTCCTCGCGGTGGATGGCCGGGGCACCGGTCTCGGGATCGGGGTCACCGATATGGTTCAGCGACAGGATGCGATTCTGGAAGTCGACGGATGCGTAGGCATGTGACTGGAAGATGCGCATGCGGCGCTCGGACTTGGTGCTGATGCGGCTGGAGGTGACATTGGCGACGCAGCCATTCGCGAACTCCAGGCGGGCGTTGGCGATGTCGATGTCGCCGGTCAGCACCCGGGCTCCGGAGGCGCGGATCTCGGTCAGCGGCGCGTCGACCAGCGACAGGATGATGTCGATGTCGTGGATCATCAGGTCCAGGACGACCGAGACGTCGGTGGCGCGCGGCTTGTAGGGCGCCAGGCGGTGGGATTCGATGAATCGGGGATGCAGCGGGCTCTCGGTCAGGCGGCGCAGGGCGGCATTGAAGCGTTCCAGATGCCCGACCTGGAGTACCACGCCCTGCTTCTCGGCGATCCGGTTCAGGGCCTCCGCCTGCTCCAGGGTCGCGGTAATGGGCTTCTCCACGAGGACGTGGCAGCCGGCCTCGAGGAAATCCCGAGCGATGTCGTAGTGGAGGGTGGTGGGGGCGGCGATGGAGACCGCATCGACCTGCCCGATCAGGGCCCGATGATCGGTCTCCGCGCGGCAGTCGTTGTCGGCCGCCACGCGTTGGGCGGTTTCGGGGTCGGCGTCGACCACGGCCACCAGCTCGGTATCCGGCAGTGCAGCGTACTTGGCGGCATGCCATCTGCCGAGGTGGCCCACGCCGATGGCGGCGCAGCGTAACGGGGATTGGGACATGGGTAGGCTCGGATCCGGAGGGGGTGTGCTAGGATTTTCGGCGCTATTGTAACGGATCCCCGGCGCGGCGCATGGTCGCGTTCGGATGATTGCCCGCAGTTCACCGTGGTGGAGACTCCATGACAGAGGCAGCGCAGCGCCACGTCGCCGGCGTGGACGAGGTCGGGCGCGGGCCGCTGGCCGGGCCGGTGGTCGCGGCGGCCGTGATTCTGCCGCCGGACTACGCCTGTCCCGGCCTGACCGACTCCAAGAAGCTGAGTGCCCGGCGCCGGGAGGCGCTGGACGTACAGATCCGTGCCGACGCATTGGCGTGGTCGCTGGGGCGGGCCGAGGCCGCGGAGATCGACACACTGAATATCCACCGCGCCACTCTGCTGGCGATGCAGCGAGCCGTGGCCGGTCTGGCCCTGGCACCCGCGCACCTGCTGGTCGACGGGCGCTTTACCCCCGAGGGACCCTGGACGGCCGAGGCCATCGTCGGGGGGGACGGTTCGGTGGCGGCCATCAGTGCAGCCTCGATCATCGCGAAGGTGGCCCGCGACGGCTGGTTGCGCGAACTCCACGGCGACTACCCCGAGTACGGCTTTGATCGGCACTCGGGGTATCCGACGGTGGCCCATCGCGAGGCCCTGGAGCGCCTGGGTCCGTGTCCCCAGCACCGGCGCAGCTTCGGGCCCGTCGCGCGCGCCATCGCCGCGCGGGAGCAGGAGGCCGGGGCATGAGCGAAGCCCATCCCGGCTTCGTGCACCTGCGGGTGCATTCGGAGTATTCCCTCATCGACGGCCTGGTGCGGCTGAAGCCGCTGGTGAAGGCCGTCGTCGATGGCGGCATGCCGGCCGTCGCGGTTACCGATCATTGCAACCTGTTCGGGCTGGTGAAGTTCTACCGCGCCGCGATCGCACAGGGCGTGCAGCCGATCATCGGGGCCGACGTGCTGGTACGCGATGCGCGCGCCGACGGCAGCCTGGCACGGATGACGCTGCTGGCGCAGAACGATCCCGGCTACCGCAACCTGACGCGGCTGATCTCGCGGGCCTGGCAGGAAGGCCAGGAGAAGGGGATCCCGCGGGTGGACTGCGCCTGGCTGGACGCGGCCGCCGAGGGCCTGATCGCGCTGTCGGGGGGCATCGACGGGCTGTTCGTGAACGGTTCGGGGACCGCCCGCGCCCTGCTGGCCGAGGATCTGGAACCCTGGATGCGGCGCTTCCCGGGGCGCTTCTATCTGGAACTGGTACGTTCGGACCGGCCGGGCGAGGAGGCCTGGATCGAGCAGGCGCTGGCCGCGGCCGAGACCTTCGACCTGCCGGTGGTGGCGACCAACGATGTCCGCTTCCTGCGTCCGGAAGATTTCGAGGCCCACGAGGCCCGGGTCTGCATTCACGACGGCGTGACCCTCGATGATCCGCGGCGACCGCGGCGCTATTCGGAGGCGCAGTACCTGCGTTCGCCGGAGGAGATGGCGGAGCGGTTCGCGGATATTCCCGAGGCCCTGGCCAACAGCGTCGCGATCGCGCGGCGCTGTTCGGTCAGTCTGACCCTGGGCGAATCGGTCCTGCCGGACTTCCCGGTGCCCGAGGGGTACACGGTGGAGGATCACCTGCGCGAGACCTCGGCGAAGGGTCTGGCCGCCCGTCTGGAGCGCTTCTGCTTCGCGCCGCAGGAGGACTACGAGGCGCGGCTGCAGCGGGAACTGGACGTGATCTGCCAGATGGGGTTCCCCGGGTACTTCCTGATCGTGGCGGACTTTATTCAGTGGGCCAAGGACAACGGCATCCCCGTGGGCCCGGGCCGTGGCTCGGGTGCCGGCTCGCTGGTGGCGTATGCGCTGGGTATTACCGACCTGGATCCATTGCGTTACGAGCTTCTCTTCGAGCGGTTTCTGAATCCAGAGCGCGTCTCCATGCCCGACTTCGATGTCGATTTCTGCATGGAGAAGCGCGACGACGTGATCGACTACGTCGCCGAACGCTACGGTCGCGACAAGGTGTCGCAGATCATCACCCACGGGACCATGGCCGCGAAGGCCGTGGTGCGCGATGTCGGGCGTGTGCTGGGCCATGGCTACGGCTTCGTCGACCGGATCGCCAAGCTGATCCCGTTCGAACTGGGCATGACCCTGCAAAAGGCCCTGACCGAGAGCGAGGACCTGAAGGCGCTGTATGACGAGGACGAGGAGGTCCGCGCGATCATCGATCTCGCGCAGAAGCTCGAGGGCCTGACCCGCAACGCCGGCAAGCATGCGGGCGGGGTGGTGATCGCACCCTCCGCGCTGACCGATTTCTCGCCACTGTACTGCGAAGACGACGGCGGATCGCTGGTGACGCACTTCGACAAGGACGATGTCGAGGCGGTCGGCCTGGTCAAGTTCGATTTCCTCGGCCTGCGTACGCTCACCATCATCGACTGGGCGGTCGAGAACGTCCGCAAGATGGATGCCGAGGAGCGCGTGGACCTGGACGCGATCCCGCTGGATGATCCGGACACCTTCCGCCTGCTGAAGGATTACCAGACCACCGCGGTGTTCCAGCTGGAATCCGGCGGGATGAAGGATCTGATCAAGCGTCTGCAGCCCGACAGCTTCGAGGAGATCATCGCGCTGGTGGCGCTCTACCGGCCGGGGCCGCTGCAGTCGGGCATGGTGGACGACTTCATCGACCGCAAGCACGGTCGGGCCCAGGTCGAGTACCCGCATCCGGATCTGGAACCGATCCTGAAGCCGACCTACGGCGTCATCCTGTACCAGGAGCAGGTGATGCAGATTGCCCAGGTGCTGGGCAACTACACCCTGGGCGGCGCGGACCTGCTGCGGCGCGCGATGGGCAAGAAAAAGCCCGAGGAGATGGCCAAGCAGCGCGAGATCTTCCTCGAGGGCGCGCTCGGGCGCGGGGTCGACGAAGGGGTCGCGACCTACATCTTCGACCTGATGGAGAAGTTCGCGGGCTACGGCTTCAACAAGTCGCACTCGGCGGCGTATGCCCTGGTGGCCTACCAGACGGCGTGGCTCAAGGCGCATTATCCGGCCCCGTTCATGGCGGCGGTGCTGTCCGCGGACATGGACAACACCGACAAGGTCGTCGGGCTGATCGAGGAATGCCGCAACATAGGGCTGGAAGTCCTGCCGCCGGACGTGAACCAGTCCGATTACCGCTTTACCTGTCGCGACGCGCAGACCGTCGTCTACGGCCTGGGGGCGATCAAGGGCGTCGGCGAGTCCGCAATCGATACGCTGCTGAAGGCGCGCGGGGAGGGCGGCGACTTCCACGGGCTGGTGGACCTGTGCCAGCGGGTGGATCTGGGCAAGCTGAACAAGCGCGTGCTGGAGACGCTGGTGCGCGCCGGGGCCATGGATGGTCTGGGCGCGAATCGCGCGAC
>JBJHBC010000005.1:0-17416 GCA_050485285.1 Thioalkalivibrio sp. | reverse complement strand
GGGCCCTGCCGTGTGCACATGTGCTACCGCCGGGACGGGCTGGAGGCCGATATCCGCCTGCCGGAGGGCTGGACGATCCGGCCGGACGAACGCCTGTTGCGCGGCATCCAGCAGTCGCTGGGGCCGGACTGCGAGGCGCAGGTGCTGTACGGTCGATAGACCGCTGCGCATCGGCACGGGGAGCGGCGCGCGCCGCGATTGGTTACAATTCGCGTCTTTCTCTGGCCTCCACCAACAAGCCTTCGGGACTCTCATGAATCCGGACTTTCTCGACTTCGAACAGCCCATTGCCGAACTGGAAGCGAAGATCGGCGATCTGCGCTATGTCGGCGACGACGCCGAGGTCAACATCCAGGAAGAGATCCAGCGCCTGGAGGACAAGTGCCGGTCGCTGACCGAGAGCATCTTCGCCAAGCTGACGCCGTGGCAGGTCGCGCAGATGTCGCGGCATCCGCGGCGCCCCTACACGCTGGACTACATCCCCGATCTGTTCGACGAGTTCGAAGAGCTGCACGGGGACCGCGCGTTTGGCGACGACCCGGCGATTGTGGGCGGGGTGGCGCGTCTGGATGGTCGCCCGGTGATGCTGATCGGGCATCAGAAGGGGCGCCAGACGCGGGACAAGGTGTACCGCAACTTCGGCATGCCGCGGCCGGAGGGGTATCGCAAGGCCCTGCGCCTGATGGAGATGGCCGAGCGCTTCCGCATGCCGGTGCTGACCTTCATCGATACCCCCGGGGCCTATCCGGGTGTCGGCGCGGAAGAGCGCGGGCAGAGCGAGGCCATCGCGCGCAACCTGCGGGTGATGGCGCGCCTGGATACGCCCATCATCGCCACGGTAATCGGCGAGGGCGGATCCGGCGGGGCGCTGGCCATCGGCGTCGGGGACGCCACGCTGATGCTGCAGTATTCGACGTATTCGGTCATCTCGCCCGAGGGCTGTGCCTCCATCCTCTGGAAGAGCGCGGAGAAGGCCTCGGAGGCGGCCGAGGCGCTGGGCATCACCTCCGAGCGCCTGAAGGAGCTGGGGCTGGTGGACCGGATCGTGCCGGAACCCCTGGGCGGTGCCCATCGCGACCCGGAGGCGATGTCGACGCGTCTGCGCACCGCGCTCCTGGAGACCCTGGACGGCCTCGAGGGACTGGATCCGGGCAAGCGTCTCGAGCGACGCTATCGTCGCCTGATGGACTACGGTGCCTTCCAGGAAGCCGCTTCCTGAGCGGGGCGCCCCGGCGCCGGATCCCGTAGCCGCCGCGCTGCGGGCATTTCTCGAACCCCTTCCTGCCCGCCGGCGGGTGCGCATCGCCTTCAGTGGCGGCCTGGACTCCACCGTCCTGCTGCATGCGGCGGTGCGGCTGGGCATCCCCGGCCTCGAGGCCATGCACGTGGACCACGGTCTGCGGGACGACTCCGGGCGACAGGCCGCGCATTGCCGTGCGGTGGCCCGGGCGCTGAACTGCCCGTTCCGGACCTGCACGCTGGAACCCCTTGATCCGCGCCCGTCGGGGCTGGAGGCGGCCGCGCGCGCGGCGCGCTACATGGCATTGCGCGACGGGCTGGAGGAGACGGATATCCTCCTCGCCGCGCAGCACGCGGACGATCAGGCCGAGACCTTCCTGCTGGCGGCCCTGCGCGGCAGTGGACCCGACGGGTTGCGGGGGATGCGCCCACTGCGGCGGGAAGGGGCCACCTGGCTGGGTCGGCCGCTGCTGGACCTCCCCCGGGCAGCGCTGGTCGAGTATGCCCGGCGCGAGGGGCTCGACTGGTACGACGATCCGAGCAATCGCGATGAGCGCTTTGATCGCAACTTCCTGCGCCAGTCGGTCCTGCCGCTGTTGCGCGAACGCTTCGGGAGTGTGACCGGCCTGGCGCGCGCCGCCGGCTGGCAGCGGGAGGTCGCCGGTCAGCTGCGCACGCATTTCGCCGATCACATGGAGGCGGCACGGGACCCGGAGTCCGGTGGCCTGGACCTCGCGCACGTGCGCAGGCTGGATCGCGCGGCCGCCCGCGGGCTGGTGCGGCACTGGCTGCAGGCGCAGGGGCTGCGGCCGCCGGGTCACGCGCGCCTGGGGGAATTCCTGCGTCAGGTGGTGGCGGACAACCCCGACGCCAGCCCGCGGGTGGAATGGGAAGAAGGCTGGATGCGCCGCTACCGCGATCAGTTATGGGCCGGGCCGCGGCAGGAGGGGCGCGAAGGGCAGAAGCCTCCGCCTGATCAGGACTGGCCCGCGGATCAGCCGGAACTGGTACTCGCGGACGGGCGGCGCCTGACGCGTTCGGGCCTGCGGGAGCTCGGTGTCGCGCCCGATGCCCCCCTGACCGTTAGCTATCGCCGTGGGGGCGAGCGGGTCGCGACGCCGGCCGGCCACCGATCGCTGAAGAAGCTGATGCAGGAGCGCGGGATCCCGCCCTGGGCGCGTCAGCGGATTCCGTTGTTGCGTCAGGCGGATGGTGTGATTGTGGCGGTTCTCTGGCCGGACCGAGCTAACGCGCGGAGTTGACGGAGCCGTCCGAATCGGACAATTCTTGGGCCGTCTTCATGGGTTTCGGGTGAGCGGCACGTGACAGGTTTCGCGGCACAGTGCGGGCGACGTACGGGCACGGCCTTGCTGGCGGCCGCGGCGTTTCTGGCGACGCCGCTGGCAGCCGACACGTTAACGCTGACCACCGAAAGCTATCCCCCCTTCAATTTCGAGACCGAATCCGGGGAGCTGGACGGGATCTCCATCCGCGTGATGGATCAGCTCCTGGAGGCCGCCGGAGTGGACGCGGAGATCCGGCTGCTGCCCTGGAGCCGCGCCTATGCCGAGGCCCAGTCGGTCCCCGGTACCTGCGTCTTTTCGACAACGCGCACGCAGGAGCGCGAGGATCTTTTTACCTGGGTCGGGCCTCTGGTCGAGAACCAGTGGCATGCATTCGTGCTGGAGGGATCGGACGTGAATGCATCGTCCCTGGACGAACTGGAGCGTTACCGCGTGGGCGGCTATCGCGACGATGCCGTGGCCCTGCATGTCGAACGTCAGGGGATTCCGGTGGATACCGCACCCAATGATCGGCTGAACGCGCGCAAGCTGGCGGCCAACCGGATCGATGTCTGGGTGAGCGGTGAGCACCTGGCGCCGTGGTACGCGCGTCTGGAAGGGATTGGGGAACTCGAATCCCTGTTCGCGTTCAACGATACGGTGATGTCGCTCGCCTGCCACCCGGAGACCGAGCGCGGGCCGCTGGACCGCATGCAGGAAGAGCTGGATGCGATGCGCGCCGACGGGCGCTACGCGGCGATCGTCGAGGCCGTACTGAACAGCAATGGAGAGCGAGATGAGTGAGGCAGCCGAGGCGCAGGCGGCGTCATCGACCCTGATTGCCGAAGAGGTGCTGGGGTTTCAGCGCAACATGACCCGGCGCGGCATCATCTTTTCGTTCACCGGTTACATCTCCGAGGGCATCCTGAAGGCCCTGGGGGATGCGCTGCGCCAGAAAATCCGGCTCGAATCCACCGACACGAAGACCGTGAACCGGGTCTTTTCGGTCTTTGTCGAGCAGGTGCAGAACATCATCCGGTATTCGGCCGAACGCATCGAGCACGATGACGAGCCCCCCGTCGAGCTGAGCTCCGGGATGATCACGGTCGGCTCGGAGAACGGCCGCTTCTTCGTCATCTGCGGCAATGTCATCGGGCGCAAGGATGCCGACACCCTGGCGGCGCGCCTGCGCGAACTGGCGGCGATGGACAGCGACGAGCTGCGCCGCTTCTACAAGGAAAAACTGCGCGAGCCGCCGGACGAGGGCAGCAAGGGCGGCAGTATCGGCCTGATCGAGATCGCACGGCGGGCGAGCGAACCGATCCAGTTCGATTTTCAGCATATTTCCGATGCCCAATCCTACTTTGTCCTGAAGGCCTACATCTGATGGCAGTCGTCGAGACCATTGAACACGAGGCAACCGACCGGACCCCCGCGGTGCAGTTCGATTTCGCGGCCGGGCAGTACCGACTGTCGGGCGAGTCCTATCCGGAGGACGCGGCGAACTTCTACGGCCCCCTGACGCAGGGCCTGCGCCAGGCAATCGAGGACCGTGCCAGCGACGAGGTGGAATTCACGGTGGAAATGATCTATTTCAATTCGTCCACCGCGAAGGCGCTGATGAACATGTTCCAGATCCTGGAAGACGGGGCGGAGGCCGGGCTGAAGGTCCGCATTAACTGGTGCTATCACGAGGATGACGAAACCATGGAGGAATTCGGCGAGGATTTCTCCGAGGACTTCCAGCACGCCGACTACCGCATGTGTCCGCTGACATGACCGCCCCCTCTCGTGACGACTCCATGAATCCCTCCAGCCGGCCCCGGGATGGGCAGGAGATGGACGACGGGCTGGCCGACTTTTCCCTGTTCGAGCAGGAAAAGGCCATCATGGAGCGCTCGGAGCAGATGCTGGAGGCGCTGGACGCGGTGGCCGACGGGGTGAAGGTGCTCGCCAAGGCCTATTCCGAGAGCTACCGCGCGCAGCGGCGCATGATGCGCATGAGCGATCGCATGCAGGCGGATCTCCAGGATGCCAACCGCCAGCTGCGCGAACAGGCCGAACACCTGGCCCAGCTCAACAATGCCCTGTCCGACGAGGTCCGCGAACGCGAGCGCCTGACGGCCGAGCTGGAGCGCCTGGCGCTGGAGGACGCCCTGACCGGCCTGTTCTCGCGGCGTCGGGTGATCGACTGTGTCGAGGGCATGGCCGACAGCGTGGGCGACGCGTCGCACTCGCTCGCGGTGATGATGCTGGATCTCGACGACTTCAAGACCCTTAACGATACCCATGGCCATGCCGCCGGGGACTTCGCGCTGGAAAGCTTCGCCGAGATCCTGCGCGGCGAACTGGGGGCGGAACAGTACGCCGGGCGCATGGGCGGGGAGGAATTCCTCGTCGTGGCCGCGGACCTGGACGTCGAGGCCGCCCTGGCCCTGGCGGAACGGATCCGCTCGGCGGTGGAGAACGCCCGCCTGCACTGGAAGGACGAGCCGCTGTCCCTGGCGGTGTCGATCGGTCTGGTGGTGACCACGAACCCCTGGCCGGATGCCGGCGAACTGGTCGCGCTCGCCGACGACCTGCTGTATCGCGCCAAGAACGAGGGGCGCAACCGTGTCATCGTGCAGACGCACGGCGACCACGGATGATGCCGGAGACCCGGCGCCGCAACCGGAGCCTCGTTGCCAAGCTGGCGGTCGCCACGCTGCTGGCCGCGCTTGCGCTCAGCCTGCTCAGTAGTGCCTACGTCATTGCCTCCGACTGGAATGCCTTCCGGGCCGAGACCCAGGCCCAGGTCGATCGGCTGCAGCGCCTGGTCGAGCCGCCCGCGGCGGAGGCCGCCTTCCAACTGAGCGCCGATCAGGCCGACTCGCTGGTCCAGGGCCTGCTCGTCTTCGACGAGATCCGGCGGGTGGAGATCCTCGACGATTTTGGCAATACCCTGGCCGAGGACGAACGGCCGGCGGAGGCCGCGTCCGGGGACTGGGCGCAGTGGCTTTTTGGCGACCTGCGGGCACACGAGCTTGAACTCACGCATCCGGGGACCCGGGGCAACGTTCAGGGCGTGGGGCAGTTGCACATGGAGCTGGACCCCGGTGTCCTGGGGCGGATCTTCGTGGCGCGCCTGCAGACCGGGGTCGTGACCAGTGTGACCCAGGCGGTGATCGTCTCGCTGGTGGTCGTGGTGCTGTTCTACTTCCTCATGCTGCGTCCGATGCTGAAGATCTCCCGCGCCGTGGCGGATACCGACCCGGACCAGCCAGCCCATTGGCCCATGCCCCGCCTGGGGCATCACGAGAATGACGAGCTGGGGGCCCTGGGGCGCTCGCTGGACCGTTTGCTGCGCGCCTTCCAGGAGGGGCTGGATGCGCGCGACGGGGCCCGCGGAGAGCTGAAGGCGCTGAACGCCGATCTGGAGCGCCGCGTGGAGGAGCGCACCCGGCAGCTGGAAGACGAAAAGGCCGAGACGGAACGGGCGATGGCTCAGGTGGACGAGGCCAACCGGGAACTGGAACGCAGTAACCGTCTGGTGGTGGAGAGCATTCGTTATGCCCGGCGCATCCAGACCGCGATGCTGCCGGACAAGCACGCCCTGGACGGACATCTGGACGAAGTTCAGATCTACTGGGAGCCGCTGCACCTGGTCGGCGGGGACTATTTCTGGGTCGAGGCCATCGACGGCCACAGCATCCTGGTGGTGGCGGACTGTACCGGGCATGGCGTCCCAGGGGCGTTCATCACGCTGGTGGTGGCGTCGGCGCTGGACCGCATCCTGCACGAACACCGTCTGCTGGAACCCTCCGCGATCCTGCGCGAGATGGACCGTCTGGTGCGTTCGCGGCTGCGGCAGGACGGCCAGGATTCGGATTCGGATGATGGGCTGGAGGCCGCGGTATGCGTCTATCGGCCGGAAGACCGCATGCTGGCCTTCGCCGGGGTCGGGCTGCCTCTGATGATCGAACGCGGCGGCGAGATCGAGGAAATTCGCGGCGTGCGCGGGGGGCTCGGCTACCGCAGCCTGGAGCCCGCGCAGCCGGTCGACCACGAGGTGCCAGTGGAGCCGGGAACCGAATTCTTCCTGATCACGGACGGTGCGCATGATCATGTCGGGGGCGAGCCGCCACGCTTGTTCGGGCGCCGTCGGCTGCGCCAGGTCCTGGCCGAGAAGAGTGGCCGCGATCTGTCCGCCAAGATCGACGCGGTCGTGCGCGTGCTGGAGGATTATCGCGACGGAGAACCCCGGCGCGACGACATGACCCTGGTGGCCTTCCGCCCGCTGGCACGGGGTTCCCGGAACGAGGAGTTGCCCCCGCCTTCCGATTGAGCAGGGGCGGGTGCTCTGGTACTCTTTCAGGCGTTTTCCGCCCACCCCGCGTGCCAGGTTCGCGCCGGGACGGGGCGCTTGTCAGCTCCCAGCCAGGTTTCCCGCATGACGCGTTTTGTTTTCATCACCGGAGGCGTGGTCTCGTCTCTGGGCAAAGGTATTGCATCCGCCTCGCTGGGGGCGATCCTCGAGGCCCGCGGGCTCAAGGTGACCCTGCTCAAGCTGGATCCGTATATCAACGTCGATCCGGGCACGATGAGCCCGTTTCAGCACGGCGAGGTATTCGTCACCGACGACGGCGCCGAGACCGACCTCGACCTGGGGCATTACGAGCGCTTCGTGCGCATCCGTACCTCGCGGCGCAACAACTTCACGACCGGCCAGATCTACGAGAACGTGATCCGCAAGGAACGCCGCGGGGACTACCTCGGTGGCACCGTGCAGGTGATCCCGCATATCACCGACGAGATCAAGCGCTCGATCCACGAAGGGGCGGGCGATGCCGACATCGCGCTGATCGAGATTGGCGGCACCGTGGGCGACATCGAGTCCCTGCCGTTTCTCGAGGCCATTCGTCAGATGGGCGTGGAACTCGGGCACGAGAACGCCCTGTTCATGCACCTGACGCTGGTCCCGTATATCGAGGCCGCGGGCGAGATCAAGACCAAGCCGACCCAGCACTCGGTCAAGGAACTGCGTTCCATCGGGATCCAGCCGGATATCCTGCTGTGCCGCTCGACCCAGGCGATCCCGGACGGCGAGCGGCGCAAGATCGCGCTGTTCACCAACGTCGAGGAGAAGGCGGTCATCTCGGCGGTGGACGTGGACAACATCTACAAGATCCCGCTCTGGCTGCATTCGCAGAAGCTCGACGAGATCGTGCTGCGCAAGCTGCATATCGACGCGCCGCAGGCGGACCTCTCGGACTGGAAGCACGTGGTCAATGCCATGGAGTTCCCGGAGTCGGAGATCACCGTCGGCATGATCGGCAAGTACGTGGACCTGACCGAATCCTACAAGTCCGTGAACGAGGCCCTGACCCACGCCGGGGTACAGGTCGGGACTCGGGTCCGGATCCGCTATCTCGACTCGGAGAAACTGGAAGGCGCCGAGAACGAGGCCGCACGGGAACTCGAGGGCCTGGATGCCATCCTGGTTCCGGGTGGCTTTGGCGAGCGCGGCGTGGAGGGCAAGATCGCCGCGGTGCGCTACGCACGCGAACACGACGTGCCCTATCTCGGGATCTGCCTCGGCATGCAGGTCGCGGTGATCGAGTTCGCGCGCGATGTTGCGGGCCTGGAAGGCGCGCACAGCACCGAATTCGCGCCGGACACCCCGCATCCAGTGATCGCGCTCATTACCGAGTGGCAGGATCAGGAAGGCCGAATCGAGCGGCGCGATGCCGATAGCGACCTGGGCGGCACCATGCGCCTGGGGGCCCAGAGTGCGCGGCTGTCGCCCGGTTCGCGCATTGCCGAGGCCTACGGCCGTGAAAAGGTGGAAGAACGCCACCGCCATCGCTTTGAATTCAACAACGCCTACCGCGAACGGCTGGAGGCGGCCGGACTGCGCATCTCGGGCGTGTCGGAGTCCGGCGAACTGGTGGAGGCCGTGGAACTGGCCGAACATCCCTGGTTTGTCGGCTGCCAGTTCCACCCGGAGTTCACCTCCACGCCGCGTGACGGCCACCCGCTGTTCACCGGTTTCGTGCGCGCCGCCCGGGACTACCAGGAAGCGCGCGAACCCGAAACCACCACGGCGTTGACGGAATAGGGCGCCGATACACGTTTTTTCGCGGCCGCGCCCGGAGGGTGGCGGCCGCCGTACAGGACAGGACATGCAGCTTTGTGGTTTTGAAGTCGGCCTCGACCGGCCCTTTTTCCTGATTGCCGGACCCTGCGTCATCGAGTCCGAGGCCATGGCGCTGGAGACGGCCGGGGCCCTGAAGGCGATGGCGGATGACCTGGGCATCCCGTTCATCTACAAGTCGTCGTTCGACAAGGCCAACCGGTCGTCGACCCGGAGCTTCCGCGGCCTGGGCATGGCCGAGGGCCTGCGCATCCTCGACAAGGTGAAATCGGAGATCGGCGTGCCGGTACTGACCGACGTGCACGAGGACACGGCGCTGGACGAGGTGGCCAGCGTAGTGGATGTGTTGCAAACGCCGGCGTTCCTCTGCCGTCAGACCAACTTCATCCAGAATGTCGCGCGCCAGGGGCGTCCGGTGAATATCAAGAAGGGCCAATTCCTCGCGCCCTGGGACATGGGCAATGTCGTCGACAAGGCGCGCGAGGCGGGCAATGATCAGATCATGGTCTGCGAGCGCGGGGTCTCGTTTGGCTACAACACCCTGATCTCCGACATGCGCGGCCTGGCTCAGATGCGCCAGACCGGCTGCCCGGTGGTCTTCGACGCGACCCATTCGGTGCAGCAGCCGGGCGGACAGGGTGCCTCCTCCGGTGGCCAGCGCGAGTTCGTACCGGTACTCGCGCGCGCCGCGGTGGCGGCCGGTGTCTCCGGGCTGTTCATGGAGACCCACCCGGACCCCGAGAAGGCCCTGTCGGATGGCCCCAATGCCTGGCCGCTGCCCAAGATGGCCGAACTGCTGCAGACGCTGAAGGCGCTGGACGCCGCGACCAAGGCGCAGCCGTTCGCGGAGGCGGACTACGGCCTGGGCTAGGGAAACACTGAGATCCGTGTTTCCCTGACCCCCGATTTTTCGATAATGCGTACCGGGCGGCTCCGTCCGGACGGGTACTTTTCAAGGAGAGAGCATGTCCCAGATTGCGGAGATTCACGCCCGCGAGATCATCGACTCCCGGGGCAACCCGACGGTCGAGGCCGATGTTGTCCTGGATTCCGGCGCCATGGGGCGCGCGGCGGTCCCGTCCGGTGCCTCCACGGGGGCCCGCGAGGCCCTGGAGCTGCGCGATGACGAGAAGCGCTACGGGGGCAAGGGCGTACTGAAGGCGGTGAGCCACGTGAACGGCGAGATCCGCGACGCGCTGCGCGGCATGGAACTCGACCAGACCGCGGTGGATCGCCGCATGCTGGAACTGGACGGCACCGAGAACAAGTCGCGCCTGGGAGCGAACGCCCTGCTGGCCGTCTCCATGGCGACCTCGCATGCCCTCGCGGCCGATCGTGAGCAGCCCCTGTTCGAGACGCTGGGCGGGGAAGACGCCACACTGCTGCCGGTGCCGATGATGAACATCATCAATGGCGGCGCCCACGCGGACAACAGCGTGGATATGCAGGAGTTCATGATCCTGCCGGTGGGCGCGGACTCGGTGCGCGAGGCGGTGCGCTACGGTGCCGAGGTCTTCCATGCGCTGAAGAAGGTCCTGGGCAAGCGCGGCCTGGCCACGGCGGTGGGCGACGAGGGTGGCTTCGCCCCCGATCTGCCGTCCAATTCCGCGGCGATCGAGGTGATCCTGGAGGCCATCCACAATGCCGGCTTCAAGGCCGGCGAGGACATCTGGATCGGCCTCGACTGCGCCAGCTCCGAGTTCTACCGCGACGGCCGCTACCACCTGGACTCCGAGGGCAAGGCCTTCTCGGCGGACGAATTCTCCGACTACCTCGCCCACTGGGTGGACCAGTACCCGATTCTGACCATCGAAGACGGGATGGCGGAGGATGACTGGGAGGGCTGGAAGACCCTGACCGAGCGCCTGGGCCAGCGCGTGCAGCTGGTGGGCGATGACCTGTTCGTCACCAATACGCGCATCCTGCAGGAAGGCATCGACAAGGACATCGCGAACTCCATCCTGATCAAGCTCAATCAGATCGGGACCGTCACCGAGACGCTGGAAGCGATCGAACTGGCGCGCAAGGCCAACTACACGGCGGTGATCTCGCATCGCTCGGGCGAGACCGAGGACGTCACCATCGCGGACCTCGCAGTCGCCACGCGAGCCGGCCAGATCAAGACCGGTTCGCTGTCGCGTTCCGACCGGGTGGCCAAGTACAACCAGCTGATCCGGATCGAGGAACACCTGGGGAGCCGGGCCCGCTACCCGGGTATGTCGGCGTTCACCTTCGGGCGCTGAGGCGGTTGCGGGGCGGCCGTGTCGAGGATGCAGTCCGCAGCCTGCGGCGCGGTTCCTGTCCCGGGACGTCCGGGCCTCGTAGAATGCCGGGCATGCCGGCCATTCGTAAAAGCCCTCGTTCCGTTGTACCCGCGCTCGGCGCGGTGCGCGGGCGAGGGCTTTTCTTTGGGTTCAAGTCGATGGAGTGCGGGTGATGCGCGGCCTGCTGATCGGGCTGGCGCTTGTGCTGCTGGCGTTGCAATGGCCCCTGTGGCTGGGCGAGGGGAGCTGGCGCGACGTGCGCGACCTGCGCGAGCAGGTCGAGCGCCAGCAGGCTGCGAACGCCGAACTGGAGCAGCGCAATCAGGCCCTGGAGGCCGAGGTCGGCGACCTGCGCGGCGGAACCGAGGCGGTGGAAGAACGGGCCCGGCGCGACCTGGGGATGATCCGCGAGGACGAGGTCTTCTTCTTCGTGGTGGGCGAGGACGAACCCGCCACGCTGGACATCGAGCCGCTCCCCGGATCGGCCGGGCAGACCGAACCCGGTCCCGACTCGCGGGTGCCCGAGGAGGCCGAGCCGGCCACCGACACCCTGCCACCGGAGGATCCCTTTGATGGCTGACACGGGGAGCGCGGGCGGGCGCGAACCGGCCTTCTGGGCCCTGATCCCGGCGGCCGGCATCGGTCGGCGCATGGGCTCCGACCGTCCCAAGCAGTACCTGACGCTGGGTTCGCGGACGATCCTGTCGCATACCCTCTCGATCTTCCTGGAACACCCGCGCATTCGCGGCGTGGTGCTGGTACTGGGGCCCGACGTGGATCCCGACGCCCTGGACCTGCCGCTGGCCGGAGGGCGGCTGTTCCGTGCCGCCGGTGGAGCGGAGCGGGTGGATTCCGTCCAGAACGGCCTGGACTTCCTGGCCGAGCGGGCGCACGCGGACGACTGGGTACTGGTTCATGATGCGGCCCGTCCCTGTCTGCCGCAGGCGGATGTGGATCGCCTGCTGCGCGAGCTGCGGGATGACGCGGTGGGCGGGTTGCTGGCCAGCCCCAGTACCGACACCATCAAGTGGAGCGATGGCGCCGGACACGTCGAGCGGACGCTGGACCGGGAACGCGTCTGGCGCGCACTGACCCCCCAGATGTTCCGACTGGGCATGTTGCGGGAGGCCAACGCGCGGGCGCGCGATGCGGGTCATGCGGTGACCGACGAGGCCAGTGCCATCGAATTTCTGGGGCAGGCCCCGCGGCTGATCGAGGGTTCGGCAATGAATATCAAGATCACCCGGGCGGACGATCTGGAGCTGGCCCGTCTCTACCTGATGCAGCAGGGCCGACTGGAAGGACGGTTCAGCGCATGAGCGGGTTGCGGATCGGCCAGGGCTTCGACGTGCACGCCTTCGGCGAGGGGGATCACCTGGTCCTCGGCGGCGTGCATATCCCGTTCGAGCGTGGCTTCGTCGCGCATTCGGACGGCGACGTGCTCCTGCATGCGGTCTGCGATGCCCTGCTCGGCGCCGCCGCGCTGGGCGATATCGGCCAGCACTTTCCGGATACCGACCCCGCGTTCCGCGGCGCGGACAGCCGCGCCCTGCTGCGGGAGGTCCTCCAACGCGTCGCGGGGGCCGGCTGGCGCCCGGTCAACATCGACTCCACCGTGATCGCGCAGGCGCCGAAGCTGGCGCCGCACGTCCCCGCCATGCGCGATCATATCGCCGCGGATACCGGCCTGGTACCCGAGGCGGTCAGCGTGAAGGCCACGACGACCGAACATCTCGGGTTCACCGGGCGCAAGGAGGGGGTGGCGGCGCAGGCAATCGTGCTGCTGGAACCGGCCTCGGGGATGCTGCGGGTATGACCGGGGCCGGGCGCGGGAATGCGGGAGTCCTGGGCCTGCATCACGCCAGCCTGGTCATCGCGGACATTCAGGCCGCGCGCGAGTTCTACGGGCACCACCTTGGACTGGCGCCGCTGGAGCGGCCCGAACTCGGGTTTCCGGGGCTGTGGTACGACCTCGGCAACGGCCAGGCCCTGCACCTGCTGCGGGTGCCGAACCCGGACCCGACCGAGCGGGCGGTACGGTGCGGGCAGGACCGTCACCTGGCGCTGCGCGTGGAGGACCTGGAAACCTTCGCGGCGCGGCTGGAGGCCGCGGGCTTCGCGGTGGAACACAGCCGCTCCGGCCGCCCCGCGGCATTCGTGCGGGATCCCGACGGCAACGCCATCGAGTTGATCGAGGACGGAGCCTGAATCGTCCAGGGAGAGTCCCCTCATGAGCGACGCGCGCTACATCCTCGCCCTGGACCAGGGCACCACCAGCTGCCGGGCCATCCTGTTCGACCGCGCGGGCACGATCGTCGGCGTGGCGCAGAAGGATTTCGGCCAGATCTATCCCCAACCCGGCTGGGTGGAACACGACCCGATGGAGATCTGGGGCACCCAGATCGGCGTGGCGCGCGAAGTACTGGAGACGCGCGGCATCAAGCCCTCCCGGCTGGCGGCGATCGGCATCACCAACCAGCGCGAGACCACGGTGGTATGGGACCGCGCCACGGGTGAGCCGATCGCCAATGCGATCGTGTGGCAGGACCGGCGTACCGCCGGGTTCTGCGACGAACTGAAGGCGCAGGGCCTCGAGGGCCTGCTGCGCGAACGTACCGGCCTGGTCGTGGATGCCTATTTCTCGGCCAGCAAGCTGCGCTGGCTCCTGGATCACGTGGACGGGGCGCGCGAGCGCGCGGAACGGGGCGAACTCGCCTTTGGGACCGTGGACAGCTGGCTGATCTGGAACCTCACCCGTGGGGAGCGCCACGTGACCGACGTGACGAATGCCGCGCGCACCCAGCTGTTCAACATTCACACCCTGGAATGGGATTCCGAGCTGCTGGAGCGGTTCGGGATCCCGCGCGCGATGCTGCCCGAGGTGGTGGACTCCAGTGGCGTGCTGGGCGTGACCGGCGCCGAGATGTTTGGTGGTGCGGAGGTCCCGATCGCCGGGGTGGCGGGGGACCAGCATGCGGCCCTGTTCGGCCAGGGCTGTTTCGAGCCCGGCATGGCCAAGAACACCTACGGGACCGGCTGCTTTCTCCTGATGAACACGGGCACCGAGCCGGTGGCAAGCGACTCCGGGCTGCTGACCACCATCGCCTGGTCGCTGGACGGCCGGGTGGAATACGCGCTGGAGGGTTCGATCTTCATCGCCGGGGCCGCGATCCAGTGGCTGCGCGACGAGCTTCACCTGATCGACGCGGCCGAGGATTCCGAGTACTACGCGGGCAAGGTGGCGGACGCCGACGGGGTCTACGTGGTGCCCGCGTTCGCCGGGCTGGGGGCCCCGTACTGGGACATGTACGCGCGCGGCGCCATCTTCGGCCTGACCCGTGGTACGCGCAAGGAACACATCACCCGCGCCACGCTGGATGCGCTGGCCTATCAGACACGCGATGTGATCGATGCCATGGCGCAGGATGCCGGGATCGGGCTGAAGGCCCTGCGGGTTGACGGCGGGGCCGTGGCCAACAACGTGATGATGCAGTTTCAGGCCGACATGCTCGGCGTGCGGGTCGAGCGCCCGGCGGTGACCGAATCGACCGCGCTGGGGGCCGCCTGGCTGGCGGGGCTGGGGGTCGGCTTCTGGACCCGTGACGAACTGGCGCAGAAGGGCGCCCTGGACCGGGTGTTCGAGCCGCAGATGGAGGCGGCCACGCGCGATCGCTACTACCGCGGCTGGAAGAAGGCCGTGAAGCGTACGATGGGCTGGGCGCGCGTGGACGACAGCGACTCGACGCCGTAGCGGGTGATGGTCTGGGGGCTTGCCGACGCGGGCAGGGGCTTCGCCGCCAAGGCGGCTCCCACAGGGGGCTGCAGATCGAGCGATGGCTGCGACAGGCAGCCCGGTCCATATGCCTGTGGGGGCGGGCTTGCCCGCGAAGCCCCTGCCAGGCCCGGATGGAGTCCGGGATTCAGTCCATGCTGGCCGGCTCGGCGGCGAGCTGGCCGGACTGGTAGTCGCTGATAGCCTGCTCGATCTCGTCGGAGGTGTTCATCACGAAGGGGCCGTAATGCGCGATCGGTTCGCCCAGCGGCCGCCCCTTGAACAGCAGCACGCGGGCATCCTGCTGGGCGATCAGGTGGATCTGGGTCTGGCCGCTCCACACGCCCATCTGGCCGGTCTGCAGGCCGATGAGCTCGCCGTCGAACACGTAGGCCAGCACGCGGTCCTCCAGCTGCACGGCGAGCGACAGGCGATAGCCGGCGGGCAGCGTCAGGTCGGCCATCGCGGCGCCTTCGCCAATCTGCGCCAGCGGGCCTTCGGTATCCCCGGCACTGGTCTGCCAGGATCCGGCAATGGCCTTGAAGCGCAGCGGGTCGTCGTCTTCCGGCAGGTGGCGCATCGCGTCGGCGTGCACGTCGCGATAACGCGGCGGGTCCATCTTGCGCCGGGCGGGCAGGTTCACCCACAACTGGAAGCCGTGCAGGCCCTCGCTGTCGAGCAGGGGCATCTCGGAGTGGATCACGCCGCGGCCGGCGCTCATCCACTGGGCCTCGCCGGCCTCCACGCGGCCCTGGTTGCCCATGGAGTCCTCGTGCGTCAGGCCGCCATGGACCAGATAGGTCAGGGTCTCGAAGCCGCGATGCGGGTGGGCGGGAAAGCCGCCGATGTAGTCCTCGCGCGCGCTGGCCTTGAGTTCGTCCAGCATCAGGAAGGGGTCCAGCCCGCCACGAAAGTCATGGATGCGCCGAATCTTCACCCCGGCCCCGTCCTGGGTGGGATGGGAGGTCTTCACGCTGTCCGGCGGTGTCGGGTTCATGGCGTTCTCCTTCGCAACAGGTCTGCACCATACCGACCATGAAACGAAAAGAAAATTGCATCGTGTCCCGTCATGGGGCCTTTTGTCAGGCGGTGGACAGATCCCAGGAATCGGCAAACGCCTCCAGGCTCTCGATGAAATCGGGATCGTGTTCCTGACGGTTGATGGTCAGGTGCAGGACGACGGCCTGCGGGTCGGGCGGGTGCCCGGTGGTCAGCGTCCAGGCCAGCCCGTTGGGGCAGTCGGGCAGGGTCAGGCGCACGCCACCGTTGATGACCTCCCGCCGGACGCGGAACTCGCCCCAGAGGCAGTAGACCACGCCGGCATCGGGACCGTCGTCCTGGATCAGCGTGTCGATGGCATCACTGTGAGCGGGCAGGGCGGGGACGTTCAGCCGCCGTTGCAAGGTTTCGGCATCCAGGGTCGCGGGCAGGTGGCGAAAGAATTCCATGGCGGGTCACTCGTTGCGCGGCAGGAAGACGGGCAGGCCGTCCACCTCGCCGACGCTCAGGCGTTGGTTGTAGAGGCGTTCCAGGGCACTGGGGACCAGCATGGTGGCGGTCGGGCCCCAGCATGCCTGGCCGTCGGGGAACAGCAGGAGCAGATGGTCGCAGTAGCGTGCGGCCAGGTTGACGTCGTGCAGGACCAGCACGGCGGCCCGGTGCGCCTGGGTAACAATGCCCTGCACGCGGTTCAGCACGGCGACCTGATGATGCAGGTCCAGCTGACTGGTGGGCTCGTCCAGCAGGAGCAGGCTGGGGTCCTGGGTCAGCACGGTGGCGATGGCCAGGCGCTGGCGCTCGCCGCCGGAGAGTGTGTCCACCATGCGGTGCTCCAGGTCGGAGAGGTCCATCTCGGCAAGGGCGGCGCGCGCACGCGCGTAATCCTCGGAGGTCTCGATGTCCCAGGGGCGCAGGTAGGGGTGCCGGCCGATCAGCGCGGTCTCGAGCACCGTCGCGGGGAAGCCGTCGTGGTGGGTCTGGAAGACCAGGCCGATGCGCCGCGCCAGTTCCGCGCGGGGCAGGCGGCTGATCGCCTGGCCACGGACCTCGATGGTTCCGGTGCGTGCGGTCCGCAGGCCGGCGAGCGTTTGCAGCAGAGTGCTCTTGCCCGCGCCGTTGGGGCCCAGGATGCCCCAGCATTGGCCGGGATCCACGGTCAGCTCCAGCGGGGCGCCGGGTGCGCGCCCCGGGATGTCGATCACCAGGTCGCGGGTGGCCAGCAGCGTATCCGGGCCCGGCTTCTGGTGGACGCTGCGTGCACCCAGGCCCGGGGCTTCATGCGGCCGGCTGTGGGCGGGGGCGATGGGTGGACGGGGTGCCATCAGCGGCTCCGGTACAGCAGGAACAGGAACACGGGGACCCCCAGCATCGCGGTGATTACGCCGACCGGCAACTGCTCCGGGGCGATCATGGTGCGGGCGAGGGTGTCGGCCAGGGTCAGCAGGATGCCGCCGCCCAGCGCGGAGGCCGGCAGGATCACGCGCTGGTCGTTGCCGAAGACCAGGCGCAGCATGTGCGGCACGATCAGCCCGACAAAGCCGACCGCGCCGACCTGCATGACCGCGGTCGCGGTGATCAGCGCGGCGGCGACATAGATGCTCCATTCCACCGGGCGCACCGCCACCCCGAGCGCGGCGGCCTGCATCGGGCCGCGCGCGAGTACGTTCAGCGTGCGGCCCAGCGGCAGGGCGAGGAACACGACCAGCACCAGCAGGATCCAGGCGGG
>JBJHBC010000004.1:9995-36880 GCA_050485285.1 Thioalkalivibrio sp. | reverse complement strand
TGGATGGTCGCCTCGGAAAGCGCGGCACTGGAGTCCCAGGGCTTCGATCTGGAGCGCGATCTGGCGCCGGGCGAGGCTGTGTTCATCACGCCCGAGGGTGAGGTCAGCACGCGGGTATGTGCCGCCGAGACCCGCCTGAATCCCTGCATCTTCGAGCACGTGTACTTCGCCCGCCCGGACTCGGTGATCGACAATGTGTTCGTGCACCGCGCGCGCATGCGCATGGGCACCGCCCTGGGCGAGAAGATCCGGCGCATCTGGCCGGACCACGACATCGACGTGATCGTGCCGATTCCGGACACGGGCCGCACGGTTGCGCTGGAGATGGCGCACGAGCTGAATATCAAGTACCGCGAGGGCTTCATCAAGAATCGCTATATCGGGCGCACGTTCATCATGCCGGGCCAGACCAAGCGGCGGAAATCCGTGCGCCAGAAGCTGAACGCGATCTCGCTGGAGTTCCGGGGCAAGAACGTGATGCTGGTGGACGACTCGATTGTGCGTGGCACCACGTCGCGCGAGATCGTGATGATGGCCCGCGAGGCGGGTGCGAAGAAGGTCTATTTCGCCTCGGCCGCGCCACCGGTGCGCTATCCCAATGTGTACGGGATCGACATGCCGGCGGCCGAGGAGCTGATCGCCCACGGCCGCGACGAAGAGCAGGTGTGCGAGGCGATCGCGGCCGACCGCCTGATCTACCAGGACCTGGAAGATCTGCAAAAGGCCGTGCGCCGGGGTAACCGGAATATCGAGGCGTTCGATTGTTCGGTGTTTACCGGGGAGTACGTGACCGGGTTGCCCCCGGACTATCTGGAGCACCTGGCGGCCCTGCGCGGCGACGGGCTGGTGAACACGCCGGTGGCGGGCGAGGTACTGGATCTCGCCAATAAGAAGTAGACGCGAGGTGCTTGTGCCGAGTCTCCGCTGGATCGAACCCGTGGTACGGGATGCCCGGGAACGGGCCCCGGATGCCGGCGCTGTGCCCGTCGTGGTGGTGCGGGCGGACCAGCAACGCCTTTACGTCTGGGAGGGCGACCGGGTCACCGACATCTTCGACGTGTCCACGTCCGCGCGCGGGGTGGGGTTCGAGGAGGGAACCTACACCACACCGCTGGGGCTGCATCGGATCGCCGAGCGGTTTGGCGAGGGCGCGCCGCGCGGGACAATCTTCCGGGCTCGGGGCAACACCGGCCAGATCGCCGACATCCTGACCGAACCGGGTGCCCGCAGCCCGCGCGACAACATCACCTCGCGCATCCTGTGGCTGGAGGGCCTGGAGCCGGGGATCAACCGGGGCGGTAATGTCGATTCGCTGCGCCGATACATCTACATCCATGGCACCGACGAGGAGGGGCGCATTGGCGAGCCGGCCTCGGAAGGCTGCGTGCGCATGCGCAACGATGAAGTCATCGAATTGTTTCCTCGCCTGCCCACGGGAACGCTGGTCATGATCCTGGACGGCCCCGAGGTTCCTCGCCTCGGGTAGAACCTTCGCGGCGCGCCGCGTCGTCCCCGTGCAGGTCTGTCCTGTGCTGGCCTGCGGCACCGCTCTCCGCAACCCCGCCGCGTCCGGTTAACCCAAGTACGTTCGTCCCCGGCATCCTCCCCGGGAACTCCCGCGCCCCGGGGGGTTCTGAATACCTACGTTAGCATTCCGTGATCTTTGTTCATTCGCCTGCTAGAATAAGGGAATTATTCCCGACTGTTGCTGTCAGGTAAGACGGGAATTATTCTTGACTAACACGGTCAGGAATTAAGAACGGATGCAAGCCTGCGAACGGATGTCGAGCAGGACACATACTCAAGGTTATTCGGAGGCAGAAATCATGAAACTCTCAACCAAGGGCCGCTACGCGGTGACGGCCATGATGGATCTGGCGATTCACGACCGGATCGGGCCCGTGACGCTTGCCGACATCTCGCAGTGCCAGGGCATTTCGCTGTCCTACCTGGAACAGCTGTTCGCCAAGCTGCGCAAGGCCGACCTGGTGGAAGGTGTGCGTGGCCCGGGCGGTGGGTATCGCCTGGCCAAGCGTGCCGACCAGATCAGCATCGCGAATATCATTACCGCGGTGGACGAATCAGTGGATGTCACGCGCTGCAAGGGTCACAAGGACTGCCAGGACGGCGACCGCTGCCTGACCCACGAGCTGTGGGATGATCTGAGCCAGCAACTGTACGACTTCCTGGACGGGATTACCCTGGCGCAGTTCGCCAACCGTCCGGAGGTGCAGAAGGTGGCGCGTCGCCAGGACGAGCGCCGCGGTGCCCGGCACCACTTCATCTTCCGCAACGACGCGGCATAACGCGCCACGCGGAGCGACCCGGTGACACGGGTCGCGAACGGCCAACGGGGCTGACCGGTCCAACTGCACCGGTCGGCCCCGTTTTTTTGGCGCCCCCCTTGGGAGTGAGCGCGACGGTTATGTGTGCTCCTGGGCTGGCGGCACGGCGGGCTTTCCGCGTGGAACCTGTCGCAGCAGGTCGCGCAGGTGATCAAGGTGGTCCTTGCGCTGCTCCGGGGTCAGCGGCGCGAAGCGCTTGCGGTTGTAGACGCGGGCGAAGGTTGTCAGCGACTGCGCGAGGTCCGGGCGCGCCCGGCCGACGCGCCGGGTCCACGCATCCACCGGTTCGTGTGCCGGGCGCGCCAGGCTGTGGTCATGCCGTGCGATTCGGTCGGACAGCCGCTGCAGCAGACGATCGGCCGGGGAGTGCCGGTGGCGCGGACGGCGCAGCCAGACCCAGATCAGGGTGATCAGTGCCAGGCTGCCGAATCCGACGCCCAGTGCCATCAGGACCGAGCGCCAGTCCCGCGGATCCAGCCCGAGGCGGGCGAAGAGCTCGCGCTGGCGCTCGGGGTCGAACGCCAGCACCCAGCTCTCCCAGCGAAAGCGCACGAAATCGCCCCAATCCTCGAGACCGAAGCGCGCCCGCTGCAGCCACGACAGTCCCTCTCCGCGCAGGAGAAAGCCCGGTATTTCCTCCCCGGTGTCGCGGGCGAGGCCGGTGAGCCCCTGCTCGATCCGCTCGGGCGCGATGGCGGCGGTGGGGTCGATGCGCACCCAGCCTTCGCCATCCAGCCACACCTCGTTCCAGGCATGGGCGTCGGCATTGCGCAGGCGCAGGTATTCCCCGCGCGTCTGCCAGGTACCCCCCTGATACCCCGTGACGACGCGGGTGGGGATGCCGGCCGCCCGCATCAGCACGGCGAATGCGGAGGCGTAGTGCTCGCAGTAGCCAGCCTGGGTCTCGAACAGGAACTGGTCGGTGGTGTCGTCCTGCAGGCGCGGGGGCTGGAGGGTGTAGCGATAGGGTTCGCCGGCGAAGCGGCGTAGCGCCTCCTGGATGATCGCGCGGTCGTCGTCGCCGTGGGTCGCGCGCCACAGCGCGACCTCGGCTCGCGAGCGGGGCGCGGCGGAGGGGGGCAGGTGCAGGGCGCGGGCACGTTCCTGTGGATCCAGTGATGCCTCGCCGGCGCCGGGCGGGGTGACCAGATCCGCCCCGGCGCTGTACTGAATGCGGCTGGTGATGCGGCGATCGCGCAGGACCTGGTGGTTCGCGCGCAGTTCGGCGTCCTCCGGCAGGGCGACGGGGTAGTCCAGCACCGGGAGATAGCGGGCGCGGGTCGGCTCGAGGGTGGCGGTGTAGCGGGTGACACGCTCGTCATCACCCGGTGCGGGGGCCTCGACCACGGACCGGTTTTCGTCGGCGGACCAGCGCCGTCCGTCGAAATCGGTCATCACCAGGGCGCGCCAGTACTGCGCACGCGGAGGGGGCACCGCGTCGGCGAATTCGACCCGCAGGGCGGTGGAATCGTCCTGCAGCAGACTGGCGATGTCGCCTGGATTGAGCTCGCCCGACAACCCGGTGCGGGCGCTCTCCTCGCGCTGCGGGTCCCCCCAGAGCGGACCTTCCACGCGAGGGAAGACGAAGAACAGGATCAGCATGAAGGGCAGGGCATGCAGCAGCATGGTCCCGGCCTGGCGTGCCAGTTGCCGCCGCGGGAGTGGACGCCCGGCGTGGACCTGGATCAGCGCGGCGGTGAGCAGGGCGGTCGCGAGGAGCGAGTAGCCGGCGATCAGGATGGACTGGTCGAAGAAATAGGTGGTGACCACCACGAAATAGCCGAGGAACAGCGCGATCACGATGTCGCGTCGGTTGCGGGTCTCCAGCAGCTTGAAGGCGATCATGACGAGCAGCAGGGCGGTGCCGGCCTCCTGCCCGAACACGGTGCCGAACTGGGCAAAGGTCAGTGCGCCGGCGATCACGGCCAGCACGCTCATGACGGCCAGCGAGGGGGCGGCGCGTCCGGTCGCCAGCAGCCACGCCCGGGTGGCGATGGCGAGCACCACCAGCGCGGTGATCCACGGGGGCTGATGCCAGACGTGCGGCAGGGCGGCCACCGGCAACGCGACAAGGGCCAGGTCCAGGCCGCGCAGCGCGCCCCGCGGGTCCGCCGGGATGGGAGCGGGTGTCATGAGCGGGGCTCCGGGTCGAGTTCGATGGGCTCGGTTCGGAACCCGGCAAGTGCCCGGAGGCAGGCATCCCGGTGGCTGACACCCTGGCCCGGTTCCAGGGTCTGGTCGGGCAGGCGCAGACCGAAGAAACGACCCTCGGCATGGGCCGCCAGCACCTGATGGCACAGCATGGACAGGCGCGTCTCGGTATCCGGGGCGGGCATCGCATCCCACTCCAGCCACAGGCGATCACCCTGGCCACTGGCGGCCTCGCGCACGTGGAGTTTTCCGCTGCGGGCAAAGGCCTTCCAGATGATGCGTCCGGGCGGGTCCCCGGGCCGGTAGGGGCGAATCTGGTCCGGGGCCTCCCCCGCGTGGCCGGTGGAGGCGGGTGCCTCGTCTTCCCCGGTCCCGCCGAGTGTGGCGCCCGGGTCGATGGGGGCTGGATAGACCACGATCTCCGGGGTCAGCGTCAGCCAGGTCCAGGCCTCGAGGATGCCCAGCGGGTAGCGGGTGTCGAGGCGCTGGCGCGGCAGCCGGTAGAGCCCCCGCGGCTGGCCGGACAGGTCCAGGCGGGCGGTTTCGGCGCCCCGGGCCGGCACCGGAAACGGGTCCGTTGTCCGGTTGCCGACGCGCAGCACCAGGGCCTCGCGGTCGCGCCCGTCTGTCTCGCTGAGGCGCAGCGGGATCCCGAGTGGCTGGCCCGCAAAGACCGGAGGCACGGGCAGGGTGGCCACCTGCAGGCCGAGCAGGTTGCGGTGGGTGTACCACATGGCGTTGTGGCCGATGCCGACCAGCAGGAAGGTCAGCAGGAACGCCATGTTGTTGGAGTAGTTGATCGACCCCAGGAGCATCACCAGGAGGATCCCGAGCAGGGTGTAGCCGGCCCGCGTGGGCAGGATGTAGATGCGGTCACGGCCCAGGCGGGCCGCCTGGCCGTCGTGCGCGTGGCGGCGGGTGATCCAGCGGATCGCGTCGTCCCGCACTCGCGCCATGCGGCCTCGCGCGCGGGGAGAACGGGTCATGGAGTCGGGACGCATTCCATCAGGCGTACGACCGTGTGTTCGGGGCTCTCCGGCTCGCGCGACCGCACTCGGTGGCCGGCGACCGAGGGCAGTACACGGACGACGTCGTCGGGCGTGGTGTAGTCGCGGCCGTCGAGAAAGGCATGGGCCCGGGCCGCGCGCAGGAGTCCCAGCCCGGCGCGGGGCGACAGCCCGTGGGCGAAGCGGGCCCGATCGCGGCTCGCACTCAACAGGCCCTGCAGGTAATCGAGGACTGCGGCATCCGCGTGGACGCCGGCCACCTGGTCCTGCCATTCGCGCAGCTGATGCGGGGCCGCCAGGCTGGGGGGTGTCGGGTGGGTCTCGGCGACCGGCGCGGCCGTCGGGGCCGGGCCGCTGCGCTCCAGCAGGGCCCGTTCGGCTCCGGCATCCGGGTAGCCCAGCTGGATGCGCATCAGGAAGCGGTCGAGCTGGGACTCCGGCAGCGGGTGCGTGCCGACCTGCTCCTCCGGGTTCTGGGTGGCGATCACGAAGAACGGCACCGGCAAGGCGCGGGTCGCGCCCTCGACACTGGCCTGGCGCTCCTCCATGGCCTCCAGCAATGCGCTTTGCGTCTTGGGAGGCGCACGGTTGATCTCGTCCGCCAGGAGCACCTGGGTGAAGACGGGGCCGGGATGGAAGCGAAACTCGCCGCTCCCCTGTTCGAAGATGGAGACGCCCAGGACGTCGCCGGGCAACAGGTCGCTGGTGAACTGTACCCGCTGGTAGTCGAGGGCCATCGCCCGGGCAAGGGCGTGGGCCAGGGTCGTCTTGCCGACGCCGGGCTGATCCTCGATCAGCAGGTGCCCGTTGGCCAGCAGACAGGCCAGGGCCAGTCGCACCGGCTCGGGCTTGCCGAGGAGCACCTCGTTGAGTGCGTGTTCAATCTGTTGCAGGGCTTCCTGAGCCGATGGCATGCGTGCCTCGTGGTTGCTGATGGCGGAGAGGCCTTGGAGTGTTTCGGGTAGGCGAATGGTTCCCGGGGCCGTGTTGCGGCTACCATGGCCGCACGTTCTACGCGAGTTCCGCGATGGATTCCACGGCCGCCGGTGGGCGACAGTCGTTTGAATATGATGCCACAGCCGACCCGGCGCCCCGCCTGCGCCTGACCGGGCGGCTGGATGTGCGTGCAGTGGAACATCACTGGGGTGCACTGCGGCGCCGCGCGCGCGATCTGGCGCAGCAGCCGGGGGCGCGGGGCGTGGTGGTCGACATGGAGGGCGTCGAGTACTGCGATGGTGCGGGGGCCGCACTGCTGCACGCGCTGGAGCAGGACCTCGCAAGGGCGGGGGCCGAGGTCCGGTTCGAAGGGATGGGGTCGATGGTCCGGGACCAGCTGGCGCCATACCGCGAGCTGGAGACGGTCGAGCCGGCGCGGGCCGCCCGGGGGCGTGGCTGGTGGCCGGGGTTGCTGGACGGGGTGGACCGAGTGGGGCGCGCCGCCCACTCGCAGTTCACCTTCGTGGGCGAGCTGGCCCGGGCCATCGGCAGCTCCCTGCGGCGCCCGCGCCAGGTCCGCTGGGGCGACACCCTGCGCGTGGCGGAGGCCGCGGGCTTTCAGGCATTGCCCATTGTCTCGCTGATTGCGTTCCTGCTGGGGGTGATCCTGGCGTTTCAGTCGGCGATCGCCATGCGCCAGTTCGGCGGCGAGATTTTCGTGGCGAACCTGGTGGCGGTTTCGCTGTTCCGCGAACTGGGGCCGTTGATGATGGCCATTCTGCTCGCCGGCCGTTCCGGGGCGGCATTCGCGGCCGAGATCGGGACCATGAAGGTGAACGAGGAGGTCAACGCCCTGAAGACGATGGGCCTGGACCCGGTGCACTTTCTCGTGTTGCCGAAGGTGCTGGCCGGTTTGCTGGTGGCGCCCCTGCTCGCGCTGTACGCCAACATGATCGGGCTGATCGGTGGCGCGGTGGTGATGCAGGGCTTTGGCATCCCCTGGGTGGCGTACTTTAACCAGGTGACATCCGCATTGAGCCCGTCGGATCTGTTTTCCGGGCTGGCCAAGGCTGTGGTGTTCGGCCTGGTGGTGGCCGGCGTGGGGTGCCTGCGCGGGCTGCAAACCGGCAGCGGGGCGGCCTCGGTGGGGCTGTCCACCACCAGCGCGGTGGTGACGTCCATCATCCTGATCGTGGTGCTGGACGGCGTGTTTGCCGTGCTGTTCTACCATCTCGGGGTCTGACGCATGAACCCGGCACACACGAACATGGCGGACCCTGATGACCGTGACGTGGTGATCCGCGTCCGTGGTCTGACCATGGGGTTCGACGATCTGGTGCTGATGCGTGATCTCGACTTCGACGTGCGTCGGGGCGAGATCTTCGTGATCCTGGGCGGCTCCGGCAGTGGCAAGAGCACGCTGCTCAAGCACATGATCGGGCTCTACCAGCCGCTGGCCGGGCATATCTGGGTGGCCGGCGCGGATATCGCCGAGGCCGACGAGGCCCAGCGGGAGGCGATCCTGCGCCGTGTGGGGGTGATGTACCAGATGGGCGCGCTGTTCGGCTCGATGACCCTGCTGGAGAATGTGCGCCTGCCGCTGGAGGTGCATACCGATCTGCCGCGCGAGGCGATGGATGCGATCGCGCGTGCGCGTCTGCAACTGGTGGGGCTGGGGGCATTTGCCGATTTCATGCCCTCCGAGATCAGCGGGGGGATGCAGAAGCGCGCTGCGATTGCGCGGGCCATGGTGCTGGACCCGGAGGTCCTGTTCCTGGATGAGCCGTCGGCCGGGCTCGATCCGATTACCTCGGCCGATCTGGACCGCCTGATCCAGCGTCTGGCGCGGACCCTGGACATGACGATCGTGATCGTCAGTCACGAACTGGCCAGTATTTTTGCGATCGCGGACCGGGTGATTATGCTCGACAAGGAGAGTCAGGGGATTGCGGCCGAGGGCGACCCGGCCACCCTGCGCGATACTTCGAACCACCCGTGGGTACAGCGTTTCCTGCGGCGGACGGATTCCGACGAGGAGAGGCCCGCATGAGTGCCCGACATCATTTCCGGCTGGGGCTGTTCATCCTCGGGGGGCTGGCCGCGCTGGTCGCGGCGCTGCTGATCCTGACGGCGGGCAATCTGCTGCGCCCGTCGATCCAGATCGAGACCTACATGGACGCGTCGATCCAGGGCCTGGAGGTGGGGGCGCCGGTGAAGTTCCGCGGGGTGACCATCGGCGAGGTGACCGACATGACGTTTACCTCGGTGGTGTACGAGGCGGATATCCCGCCGCGCGATCGCAAACGCTACGTGATGGTGCGGGCGCGGCTGTACCCGGATCGCTTCGCGGCCAGTGCGCAGGAGGGCGAGTTCCGTGTGGAGGTCTTCAAGAACCTGATCGATGCCGGGCTTCGGGTCCGCATGGCCGCTCAGGGGATTACCGGCATGAACTATCTGGAAGCGGACTTCGCGGACCCCGAGGTCCATCCGCCACTGGCGCATGACTGGGACCCGGAGGGGATCTATATCCCGTCCTCGCCAAGTACCGCCATGCAGTTCCTGGAGTATGCCGAAAACCTCCTCAAGCGTATCGACGAGCTGGATATCGAGGGTGTGGTGGACAACCTGACGAGCCTGCTGGTCACGGTGGAGACCACGATCGCGGAACTCGATACGGCCCGCCTGGCGGACCAGGCGGATCAAATGATCGAGGAACTGCAGACGACAACCCGCACGGCCAACCGAGTGATGGAGTCGGTCGAGCGCCTGATCGAGCACCCGGATACCCAGGCATTGCCCAGCGAGACGCGGGCCGCGCTGCGGGAACTGCGCGAGACGGCCGAAGCGGCGGATGTCGGACGGCTGGTCGACCGGATGGATTCGATGGTGGAACGCCTCGATCGGGGCATGGATGTAAGCGAGGCCAAACTGCTGGAGACCCTGGACGAACTGCAGGCCGCGATTGCCGGCCTGCGCAGCCTGTCCGATGACGTACGCCGCAACCCGGGGGGCGCGCTGTTCGGTGCCCCGCCGCCCCGCAGCACCATGGACAAGGAGTAGATGGATGACCCGATGGAGCGTTGCCGCACTGCTGCTGATCGCCTGGACGCTGGGCGGCTGCACGCTGATCCCCGAACGCGAGGCCGTTGACCGCGCGTGGTTCCTGCTGGAGTTGCCCGCCGAGCCGGCGCCGCGCATGGCCGAAAAGACCGAACCCCTGGCGGTCGAACTGGGTTCGTTGCGCGTGGCGCCGGCCTATTCGGGCAAGGGACTGGTCTATCGCCTGGGGGATCACCGCTACGAGTCGGACTACTACAACGAGTGGTTCCTGCGGCCGGCCGAGCAGTTCGAGCAGCTGCTGCGGGAACGGTGGACCCGCAACGATACCGCCATCGAACTGGTGGATAACGCGGCGGACGCCTGGGCCGAGGGGCGACCGGCGGTGCAGTTGCACATCCTCGTCACGGCGTTGTACGGCGATCTGGATGCCGCCCATCTGGAGGAACGAAGCGCTGTAGATGCCGGTGAGGCCGTACAGGGCACGGGCCGCGTCGGACTGCGGGCCCAGCTGCGCACGGATACGCATGCGCGCCTGGTGCACCTGGAGGCGGCCCACACGATCGACCGGCGGTCGGCCTCACGCCTGGTGGCCGCACTCTCACAAGCCACTGCCGACGTGCTGGCGGAGCTGGAAGACGAAGCGCTGCGGGAGTCCGGGCACGGGATGCGCGAATGACCGACGTCTTCGATTTTTCCGCCCCGCTACTCGACGGCGACGAGCAGCCGCTGGCCGCCTGGCGGGGGGATGTCCTGCTGATCGTGAATGTGGCCAGCGAGTGCGGTTTCACGCCGCAGTACGAGGGTCTGCAGGCCCTGGCCGAACGCTACGGTGAACGGGGGTTCCGCGTGCTGGGCTTTCCGTGCAACCAGTTCGGAGGTCAGGAACCGGGGGACGCCGGGCAGATCCGCGCCTGCGGCACGCGCTTCGGGGTGTCGTTTCCGGTATTCGCGAAGGTCGAGGTGAACGGTGCCGAGGCCCATCCGCTGTTTCGATACCTCAAGGAACAGGCGCCGGGGGCCCTGGGCACACAGGGCATCAAGTGGAACTTCACCAAGTTCCTGGTCGGTCGCGACGGCCGGGTGATCCGGCGGTTCGCGCCGCAGAAGAAGCCGTCGGAGCTGGTCCGGGCGATCGAGGCGGCGCTGGACGAGCCGCCCCCGGGGCCCACCAGTGGCGCGTAGCGTGGCGCCGGGCGAGACCGGTCCGGCTCCCGACGCCCCGGGCGCGGCGGACTACTGGATGGAGCGCGCCCTGTCCCTGGCGGATCGGGCGGCCGCAGCCGGCGAGGTCCCGGTCGGCGCAGTCCTGGTGGACGCCGATGGCACCTGCCTGGCCGCCTGCCACAATGCACCCATCGCGCTCCACGACCCGACGGCGCATGCCGAGATCCGGGCGCTGCGCGAAGCCGGCGAACGCTTGCAGAACTATCGGCTGCCGGGCACCACCCTTTACGTGACCCTGGAGCCATGCAGCATGTGTGCCGGCGCCATGATCCACGCCCGGGTAGCCCGCCTGGTATATGGCGCGACCGACCCGCGAACCGGCGCCGCAGGGAGCGCGCTGGATCTGATCGAGCATCCGGCGCACAACCATCGCGTCGAGGTGACCGGCGGGATTCTCGGGGAGGAAGCCGCCGAGCAGCTGCGCCGCTTCTTTCGCGCCCGACGCTAGGAGCCTGTCGGTTGGTCTTTGGCCGGTACGGCCCTGCGGGCCGGGCCGGTTTTATTTGCAGTCCCGGTCAGCGCTGCTCGATGGCGACGTATTCGCGGGAGGGGTAGCCGGTGTAGAGCTGGCGCGGACGGCCGATGCGGGATTCGGGGTCCATCATCATCTCGTTCCAGTGCGAGATCCAGCCGACGGTGCGGGCGAGGGCGAAGATCACGGTGAACATGTTCAGCGGGATGCCCATCGCGCGCAGGATGATGCCGGAATAGAAGTCGACGTTCGGGTAGAGCTTGCGCTCGATGAAGTAGTCGTCCTCCATCGCGATGCGTTCGAGCTCCATGGCCACGTCGAACAGCGGCTGGTTGTCGGCGCCCATGTCGCCCATTTCCGCGAGCAGTTCGTGGCACATCTTGCGGATGATCTTGGCGCGCGGGTCGTAGTTCTTGTAGACGCGATGGCCGAAGCCCATCAGGCGGAAGGAATCGTTCTTGTCCTTGGCCCGGGCGACAAAGTCCTCGACGCTCTTGTCGGAGTTCACGATCTCCTCGAGCATGCGGATGACCTTCTCGTTCGCACCGCCGTGGAGCGGACCCCACAGCGAGGCAATACCGGCGGAGATGGCCGCGAACGGGTTGGCCTCCGAGGAGCCGGACAGACGCACGGTGGAGGTCGAGGCGTTCTGTTCGTGGTCGGCGTGCAGGATCAGGATCAGGTCCAGCGCGCGCACGAACACCGGGTTCGGCTGGTACGGCTCGCTGGGGACCCCGAACATCATCGACAGGAAGTTGGCCGTGTAGGACAGGTTGTTGTCCGGGTACATGAATGGCTGGCCGTGGGCGTACTTGTACGACCAGGCGGCGATGGTCGGCATCTTGGAGATCAGCCGGTGCGCGGCGATGCGGCGGTGCTCCGGGTTATGGACGTCGACGTTGTCGTGATAGAAGGCCGACAGGGCGCCGACCACGCCGACCATGATCGCCATCGGGTGCGCATCGTGGCGGAAGCCGTCGAAGAAACGGCGCACCGCCTCGTGCAGCATCGAATGTTCCTTGATGATGCGCGAGAAGTCGTGAAGATCATCGGAGGAGGGCAGTTCGCCGTTCAGCAGCAGGTAGCAGACCTCGAGGTAGGTGCTCTCGGAGGCGAGTTGCTCGATGGGGTAGCCGCGGTAGAGCAGGGTGCCTTCGTCGCCGTCGATGAAGGTGACGTCCGAACGACAGCTGGCCGTGGACATGAATCCCGGGTCGTAGGTGAAGTAGCCAAGCTCCTTGTACAGGGCCCGGATATCCAGGCAGTTGGGGCCGTGCGAGCCCTCCTGGATCGGCAGCTCGATGCTCTTGCCGGTGGTGTTGTCGGTCAGCGTGACGGTTTTGCTCATGAAACGGCCTCGTGGAATTTGGGGTCGCCCGGATGCGAAGACCCCAATGGTAAACCAAAGGCGGGCCTGCGGCAGCGGGTTTCGGGCGGGGTGGAGCGGGACGGACAGCCGGTTCTGGACACCCGTCGCGCGGCGCCTGCGCGACTGCGGGGTGCAGGCGGTGTGCACCGCGGGTGCCCCGATGGATCAGTGTTTCCCCAGGTCTGCGGCGATCAGCGGGCGGATGGGCCGCGGCGCTGGCGCTTGTCGGCGTACATGGCGGCGTCGGCGTTGGTCTGGGCGGTGGCCAGCGAGCCGCTGACGGTGCGGCAGGCGTAGCCAATGGAGGCCTCGACACCTGCCGCCAGAAGCGCCGCCCGCAGTCGGTCGGCGATCTCGGGCAGGTAGTCGGCGGGGGTTTCCGGCAGGAGCACGCCGAACTCGTCGCCGCCCAGGCGCGCGACCACGTCGATCTCGCGGCTGGCGCCCCGCAGGGCCTGGCCTGCCGCCTGGATCATCCGGTCACCGGCGTCGTGCCCCTCGCGGTCGTTGACCGCCTTCAGGTGGTCGAGATCCAGGGCGATGATGCCCGCCGGAAGGCTGTGGTCCTCGCAGCGCTGCTCCTCGGCATCGAGCGCGATCTGCCAGCCGCGGCGGTTGCGGGCACCGGTCAGGCTGTCGTTGTAGGCCTCCAGGATCAGCGCCTCGCGCTCGCGTTCGAGTTCGTCGATGTGGCGGCGTTGTCGCAGCAGTGCCTCGATCACCTGGACCGCGGATTCGATCGCCCCGGTATGGGATTCGACGTCCGCGACTACGGGCTCGGGGTGCATCGCACAGAGCACGCCATACATTCCGTACTCGCGGTCGTGGACCGGAAACCCGATGTAGCTGCCGATGGCGGGTGGATCCGTCTGCGCGGCGAGTGCTTCCTGGTAGGCGGGAACCTGTGTCACGTCCGGAGCGATTCGCGGGCCGCGCTCGGCCAGCATGCGGATGCAGAAGGAGTTGCCCCAGTCAAAGGCGGTGCCCGGTTCGATCCCGTAGCCGTGGTCGTCGGCGCGTACCACGATCTGCTCGTTGTCCTCGATGCGGGTCAGCATCCAGACATCCAGCGGCGCGAGGCGGTGGAGCAGCTTCAGGGTGTGATCGACCCCGAGATTGAACGGCGTGTGCGAAGGGTCGGCTGGGTCGAAGGTCCGGGCCATGATGTGTCCTGTCGAGCAGTACGCGCGGCGGCTGGACGGGCGGTCAGGAGGACGCGGGTTGTGGCGCGTTGCGCTTTCCGCGTGCGGCGTTTTGCAGGGCGCTTGCGAGGCTGCCGGCGCCCGGTTCGCGCGCCGCGTACCCGACGCTGGCCGGGATGCCCTGATCCGCCAGGTATTGTTGCAGCGATCGGGCGCGTTCCGCGAGCGATGGGTTCTTCATCTCGCTCGCGAGCAGGGCGAAGCGACCGCCACCCAGGCGTCCGATCCGATCGGTGGGGTGTGCTCGCTCCTGAAGGGCGAGGATCGCCCGCACCAGTTCGGTGTCATCGTGGCCCTCGGCGTCGTCGGAGGGCAGGCCCTCCGGGGAGAAATCCAGCGCGATGATGCCGGCGGGTTGCCCGATCCGCTGGCATCGGGTCTCTTCGGCCTCCAGCGCGAGTTCCCAGCCATGGCGATTGAGGACCCCCGTGAGCGGGTCGCTGTGCACGGACAGGGCCGTGTGCTGGCGCAGGCGGTCCAATTCCTCGGCGCGCTGGCTCAGGCGCAGCAGGTGGCTCAGGGATTCGGCCAGGGCGCGGATGACCGGTTCGTGGCGTTCGATGGCGGGATCCACGGGCTCGGGGTGGAGACCGCACAGCGTGCCGAACAGCTGGCCTTCGGCGTCGTGCAGGGGGAAGCCGATGTAGCAGCCGATCGTCGCGATGTCATTGATTGGGGCACTGGCGTAGGCGGGCACGCTGCGCGCGTCTGCGGCCACGTTGGGCCCCTCGCCGGCGTGCATGTGGACACAGTAGGAGTGCTGCCAGCTGAACGCGGCACCCGGACGGAAGCGTGGGGCCCGCCCGCGTGTGTGCAGGACGATCCAGTCGTCGGCTTCGACTCGCGTCAGCATCCAGATGTCCAGTGGGACCAGCGCCTGCAGCGCGTTCAGGGTGGCATCGACGGCCCCGGAGAACTCGTCGGCCAGCGGGGTGGCCAGCGTCGTGGCGGACATGGTCGCGGTCGCGTGCGGTGGGTTCGAGGCTGTCATCCTACAGACGCGGCAGATCGGGATGCGACACCTGGCCGCCGTGCACATGCTGGCGCCCGAACTCGGCACAGCGCGCCAGGGTGGGGACGGCCTTGCCGGGATTGAGCAGGCCCAGCGGGTCGAACGCACGGCGCAGGTGGTGAAACTGTTCCAGCTCCGGGGCGGCAAACTGCACGCACATCCCGTCCAGCTTCTCCACGCCGACGCCGTGTTCCCCGGTGACGGTGCCGCCGACCTCTACGCACAGCTCGAGGATCTGCTGACCGAAGGTCTCCGCGGTCTCCAGTTGTCCGGGCTGATTGGCGTCGTACAGGATCAGTGGGTGCAGGTTGCCGTCGCCGGCGTGGAACACGTTGCACACCCCCAGGCCGTGCTCTTGTGACAGCCGGTTGATGCGTTCCAGAACGGTGCCAAGCTGGTGGCGCGGGATGGTGCCGTCCATGCAGTAGTAGTCCGGCGAGATGCGGCCGGCGGCGGGGAACGCCGCCTTGCGCCCGGCCCAGAAGCGGGCGCGCTCGGCATCGTCGCGGGCGGTGCGCACTTCGGTGGCGCCCAGGTCCAGCAGCTTCTTGCGCACGACCATGATGTCCTCCGAGACCTCGGCATTGGTCCCGTCGAGCTCGCACAGGAGGATGGCCGCCGCGTCGGTCGGATAGTCGGCGTGGACGAAGTCCTCCGCGGCGCGGATGGCGGCGTTGTCCATCATCTCGAGCCCGGCCGGGATCAGGCCGGCGGCGATGATCCCGGCCACGGCGCGCCCGGCCGATTCCACGTCGGCAAAGCTGGCGAGCAGAACCTGGGTGCGTTCCGGGCGTGGCAGCAGCCGGACGGTAACCTCGGTGACAATCCCCAGCATGCCCTCGGAACCGACCATGAAGGCGAGGAGGTCCAGGCCGGCGGTATCCAGGGTCTTGCCGCCCAGCCGGATGGTCTCGCCGTCGAGGGTGACGATCTCCAGCCCGATGACGTTGTGCACGGTCAGCCCGTACTTGAGGCAATGCACGCCCCCCGCGTTCTCGGCGACGTTGCCGCCGATGGAGCAGGCGATCTGCGAGGAGGGGTCGGGGGCGTAGTAGAGCCCTTGCGGCGCCGCGGCTTCGGAGATCGCCAGGTTGCGCACCCCCGGCTGCACCACTGCACAGCGATTGTCCGCGTCGATCTCGAGAATGCGGTTGAAGCGTGCCATGGACAGCAGCAGCCCGGTCTCGCTCGGCAGTGCGCCGCCGGACAGCCCCGTGCCGGCGCCGCGCGGGATGATCGGCACCCCGTGTTCGCGGCAGACCTGCAGGCAGGTCAGGAGTTCTTCCCGCGTGCGCGGGAGGGCGACCGCCCCTGGGATCTGGCGGTAGGCAGAGAGGCCGTCGCACTCGTAGGCGCGGCGTTCCGCGGTCTCGGTCACCAGGGCATCGGCGGGCAGCGCGGTCGCCAGGGTGTTGATGACCGTGGCCAGTGCCTGCGTGGCGGTCTCGGTCGGGTCGATGGACGGATGTGCGCTCATGGCTTCGATGGTAGGGGCCTGCTGGGTGCACGCGATGTGCTCGCATAAACTGTAGGTCTTTTCCGCGAACCGCGCATGGGATGGGGATGGGGCGGGGTTCCGGTGTGGCCGCGGCCGCCGGGCTGTGCGGGGTGTGCGTCCCCGGGGGCGATGGCTTCGTGAGCGACCGGGTGGTGCCCGTGGACGCCACGGGGCCGCAACCGTAGACTTCCCCGTCGTTCCCGCAACCCCGTACTGGAAAGCCGTCATGCTTGATATCCGCAGCCTGCGTCAGGATCTGGACGCGACCGCCACCGCGCTCGAGCGTCGGGGGTACACCCTGGACCGCGAACGTTTCGAGGCCCTGGAAGCCCGGCGCAAGGCGTTGCAGGTGCGCACCCAGGAGCTGCAGGCCGAGCGCAATACCCGTTCCAAGGGCATTGGTCAGGCCAAGGCCCGGGGGGAGGACATCGAACCGCTGAAGGCCGAGGTCGGGCGTCTGGGCGACGAGCTCAAGCAGTGCGAGACCGACCTGCATAGGGTGCAGGAGGAACTCGACGCGCTGTTGATGTGGATCCCCAACCTGCCGCAGGCGGATGTGCCGGACGGTCTGGACGAGAAGTCCAACGTGGAAATCCGGCGCGAGGGTACGCCGGCGGATTTCGACTTCACGCCACGGGATCACGTGGATCTGGGCCTGCCGGGCGGCTGGCTGGATTTCGAGGCGGCCGTTCGTGTTGCCGGGTCAAGGTTCGTGGTGATGCGCGGGGAGATGGCCCGGCTGCACCGGGCGCTGACCCAGTTCATGCTGGACCTGCACACCGGCTCGCACGGCTACCAGGAGACCTATGTGCCCTACCTGGCGAACCCCGAGTCGCTGGAGGGCACCGGCCAGTTGCCGAAATTCGACGCGGATCTGTTCTCGGTGGACTGTGATCAGCGCTACCGCCTGATCCCCACGGCCGAGGTCACGGTGACCAACCTGGTGCGGGACCAGATCCTGGAGGCCGACGAGCTGCCGTTGCGGATGGTGGCCCATACCCCGTGTTTCCGCTCCGAGGCGGGCAGCTACGGCCGTGACGTGCGCGGCCTGATCCGGCAGCACCAGTTCGAGAAGGTGGAGCTGGTGCAGATCGTTCGTCCCGAAGACTCCGATGCGGCGCTGGAGAGCCTGCTGGGGCACGCCGAGGCCGTGCTGCAGGCGCTGGAACTGCCCTATCGCGTCATGCTCCTGAGCGCTGGTGACATGGGCTTCGCCGCGGCGCGCACCTATGACCTCGAGGTCTGGTTGCCGGCGCAGGATGCGTACCGCGAGATCTCGTCGTGCTCGAACTTCGAGGCCTTCCAGGCCCGGCGTATGCAGGCGCGCTTCCGGCCGAAGGCGGGTGAGCGTCCGGAACTGGTGCATACCATCAATGGCTCGGGGGTGGCGGTGGGGCGCGCACTGGTCGCGTTGCTGGAGAATCATCAGCAGGCGGATGGCTCCATCCGGATCCCGGAAAAGCTGCGTCCGTATCTCGGGGGAACCTCGGTGCTGGAGCCGCCGTCCGAGTAACAGGCCCTTTCCATTCGGCGCGCCGCGTGAACGCTATCCGCTACTCTCGTCCCTTTCGCTGGTATCCCCTGGCATGGCTGGTCTGCCTGTCGCTGCTACTGTTGCCGGCTCCGGCGTTCGCCGGGGAGCCCCTGGAGCTCGAGGAGGGCCTGGTCTTCGACGACACCCCGCGGGCCATCGGCCTGCACACGCCCGACTGGTTCGAACTGAGTTTTCTGAACCTGCCCGAGGACCTGGATGACGCGGTGGCGGAGGGAAAGATGGGGCTGGCGGTCTATTTCGGCATGGATGACTGCCCCTATTGCGAGGCCCTGTTCGACAACAATTTCGCCCGCGACGATATTCGCGAGTACCTCGCCTCGCATTTCAACGTGGTGGCGATCGATGCCCTGGGCTCGCGCGAGCTGACGGACCTCGACGGGGAAACGTGGATCGAGCGGCGCTACGCCGCCGAACAGCGGCTGAACTTCACCCCGTCGATCGCCTTTTATGACGAGGACGGCGAGCGTATCCACCAGATGCGTGGCTACTACCCGCCGTACCGGTTCCGTGCGCTGCTGGAGTACGTGATCGATCGCCATGACCGGGAGATGAGCTTCCGCGAGTACCTGGAACGCGCCAGCCCCCCGCCCAAATTCGACATGGACGACATCAACGAGCGCGACTTTTTCGTGTCGGCGCCGTACGCGCTGGATCGCAGCCGGATCCCGGCCGATCGTCCACTGGTGGTGTTCTTCGAGCGCGAGGCCTGCCACGCCTGCGATATCCTGCACTCCGAGCCTTTGCAGGATGACGCCGTACTCGAGCGGATCGCGTTGCTGGATGCCGTACAACTGGATGCCGATGACGCGGACACGCCGGTCCTGACGCCGGATGGCGAGCGCACGAATGCGAAGGAGTGGGCCGAGACACTGGATGTACACTGGGCGCCGACTCTGATCTTTTTCGACGAGCAGGGCGAGGAGATCATTCGCATCGATTCGGTGGTGCACCTGAATCGACTGCGCAACGTGATGGACTATGTGCTGACCCGGGGCTACGAGGACTATCCGACCTTCGAGCGCTGGCGTGCGCAGCAGCCGGCGCGTCCCTGACGAAACCCCGAACCGAGGAAACTGCCCCTTGCATTTCGAACGTGATTTCGTGATCCGCAACCGCGAGGTGCTGGAAGGCATCGTGGCCCGTGCCCACCGCGTTGCGCTGGGGATCTTCGTGCTGACCTTCGGGGGCTACGGTGTAGCGGTGTGGCTGTGGTTCCAGGACAACATGTGGGGTGCCCTGGTGGTGGCGACCATCAGCTATCTGGTGTTCCGCCAGTTCCGCATGCTGGCGCTGGGGGTGGCACGCATGCCGCTGCGGGGCGATCCGCAGGCGGTGGAGGCGCTGCGGGCGATCGACGTGGCGCTGGAACAAGACAAGCCGCACCCGGTGCTGGCCGAGGTCGAGGCGCACCTGCGCGCGCTGGAAGAGGAGCCGCCCGCCGCCGCCGATCGGACCACGGATCGGACCACGGATCGGGCCACAGCCGGGCAGGACGATGCGGACAAGGGGTCAGGCAAGCGAGACTAGATCGTCCGGCGGCGGCGCCTCAGAGTTCGACCGGCACGCCCAGCTTCTGCTCGATCACGCGCACCAGGGTCGCGTGCAGGTCTTCGCCGTTGCGGTCATCGATCCAGGCACCTTCCTCCTCGGAATAGCCGAAGTGGGCCGGACCCTCGGGTGAGGACAGCCAGATCTGCTCGGCGGCCTCCTGGCGGTTCAGGATCAGTTGCGCGCCGTCGTCGAATTCGATGGTCATCACCCCGTCGATCAGGTCGATGTCCAGGTCGTCCAGTGCGCTCTGGTCGCTCAGGCGGGTCTGGATGTCGTCCAGGGTTTTCTCGGCGAATACGGCGAAGGAGGTCTGGCTCATGGGGCGCTCGATCCGGTCGTGAAGTTGGGGGCTGGCAGGGCGCGATTATAGGGAGACGCTGATTGAATCGCACGTCCGCGCTCGAGTCGCTTTTGCGTGCGAACAAGGCGCGGTGACTGCCGTGCAGTCATTCTGCACAAGGGAGCCGCAACGTCGTGCGCATGCCCGTTCTTGATAACAACGGGCGGCCGAGCCCCTGCTTTTTCAATAGCTTGTGGGGTTGGTGCCCCCCCCGATTCTGAATGAATATGGCCCGATCCTGCGTTGCGCCGCTTGCGGGTAGAACCACTACCCGCTGCACGACGCTCCTTGTCTCGGAAAACAGGGGGCACCAACGCGGACGTGCGATTCAATCAGCGTCTCCCTAGGTCAGCCGCGCCAGGCAGCAATGGCCAACCCCGCCCAGCCGAGGATAAAGGCCGTCCCGCCGAGTGGCGCGATGGCCCCGAGGATGCGGGGCGCCCCGAGTGCGAGGGCGTACAGGCTGCCCGAGAACAGGAGGATGCCGATCACGAAGGCCACCGCGCTGGCCGCGGCCCAGGCGTTGGCCAGATGCGCCCACAGCGCGGCGACCAGCAGCAGGGCCAGGGCGTGGATGAAATGGTACTGAACGCCAGTGTGCCAGGTCGCCAGCGCGTGCTCCGAGAGGCGTTCCTGGAGGGCGTGGGCCCCGAAGGCACCGAGGACGACCGCAATGCCGCCCAGCAGGCCAGCGATGACGATCAGGGGGCGAATCAGGGGCTCGCCGGCGACCATCAGGCGTCGTCGCCCATCTCGCTGTCGATGTCCTGTCCGGCGACCCAGCCGTGTTCCCGGGCGCGCTCGATCGCTTCCTGGTGGATGCGTTCATGGCGTTCGCGCAGTTCCGGCGGGAGATTACTGATACGCAGGTCGTACTTGTCCCATTCGGCATTGACCTGGTCGTGCAGCATCTGGATGCGCGAGACATCCCAGCCGTCGCAGGTTTCGGTTTCCGGGAGGATGCCGAATACCCAGGCATCACGGATGAAATTGCCGATGGGGGTCATGCCGCCGTACATGTCGTTGTACAGGCCGACGTAGGTGCGGTTGGAACGGTTGGGTCCTCTCATGCCGCATAGTGTAGGGGTGACTTGCGTTCAGGCAAAGCGTTTTCGCCGGTGGGCGAGAAAAACGGAGATCAGGGTGCAAACCGGGAACGATTCACTGACGCGGGTGCGGATCCGCGCGCTCATGAAACTGATGGTGCTGGGGGCCGCCTTGCTGCTGGTGGGGGTTATGCTGCGGTACGCGTTTTCCGGGTCGGTGGATACCCGCGGCGACACCCTTCGGGTGGACCTTGCGGAGATCGCGCCGGGCGAGGCGGGGCGCTTTGTCCACGGGAACCGGCATGTCCTGGTGGTCCACCGGGACGCGGCCTGGCAGGGCGCGCTGGCGGGCGACGAGGAGCTGGTCGATCCCGCTGCGCGCCGCGGTCAGCAGCCGGACGGGCTGGACCTGCCGCTGCGCAGCTTCCGCCCCGAATGGCTGGTGGTGATCGGCGAGGGGACGGACCTGGGCTGCGAGCTGGACCTGGTGCACCCGGAGGAAGCCGATGGCTGGAGTGGCGGGTTCGTCGATCGTTGCCGGGGCGGACGCTATGACGGGGCCGGGCGGGTCTACGCGGATCAGAACGCCCGCCGCAACCTGCCCATCCCGGACTACCGGTTCGCGGGGGAGGACCGGTTGATCCTGGGCAGCCCCTGAAACAAGCGAGGAGCGATATCAGGAGGTCGCGGCGGTTGCTTCGGCGGGCCCGGTGGCTGAATAGAGGTCGAAGCGCACGCTCTTGCCCTTGACGCTGGCCAGTGGCGCGTCCGGTCCGAGTGCCGGGGCGTGCAGCGGGCGTTTTACGATCACGCGGCGCTCCACGTGGCCGCGCAGGGTGGCCAGGGTCTGTTCGGCGTCGGGGTCGGCCGTATCCGCCATCAGCGCCTGGATCAGTTGCATGTCCTTCTTGACCGCGGCGCGTTTGGCGCGCTCCGGGAACATGGGGTCGAAGACCGCGGCCATCGGGGGCGGGCTCACGGCCGAGGGGTCGGCGCCGCCCTCGAGCAGGGTAATGCGCTGGATGACGGGGGCCAGATCCGGGTGGGTTGCAGCGCGCGCCAGGGCATCGGCCAGCAGGCGATACACCACGGGGTGACGTTCCCAGGCGGTCACGCGAAAGCCGCGCGCGGCCAGCAGCAGGGTGTCGCGCCCGAGACCGGCGGAGCCATCCAGTACGTGGCCGTCGCGCGGGAGCTTCCCGAAGGCGCGGATCAGCCCTTCGCGCTGATGGCCGGCATGGGCAAGGCGATAGCCCTGGCGCCCGGCAGCAAAGTCGAGGTGCAGCCGCAGTGGCGGCTGGAGGTCGGCGCGAATCAGCTGGAGGCCGTGGTCTCCCGCCTCCAGTACCAGTTCGGCCTCACCTTCGTGGCGATAGCCGGCGAGTGCCTCGCGCAATCGCTCGGCTACCGCCTCGTGACCGGGTGCGGCCCGTACCTCGAGCGGCATGGGTTCAGTAGTGCGGCGGAGGGGGTTCCGCGCCCTCGGGGGCGCCGCCGCGCTCCTCGAGATCGCGCAGACGATCCCGCAGCCACTGGACCTGCTGGCGCAGCTCGGCGTTGGCCTGCTGCAGTTCCAGTTGCACGCGGGCCTGCTCCTCCTGGGTGTATTCCTGATGGGCCAGGCGGATCTCCAGGTCCTCGATTCGCTGTTGCAGGGCTTCGGTGTCCATGTGTGTCATTCCACCACGTTGCGGGGTGCACCGCTTGCGAAGCCGCGGATATTGGCCGTGACCTCGTCAATTACGCGCTGTCGGGCGCTACGGGCGGCCCAGGCGGTGTGGGGTGTTAGGACGAGGTTCGGGAGGTCGTTTGCCAGCAGGGGGTGATCCGGCGGCGGGGGCTCAGGCTCCAGGACGTCGATACCGGCACCGCCGAGATGGCCGCTGCGCAGATGGCGGGCCAGCGCGTGGGGCTCGACCAGCCCGCCGCGGGCGGTGTTCAGCAGCAGGCTGCCGGGGCGCATGCGCTGGAGGGCGGCGTCGTCGATCAGGTGCCGGGTCGCGGGCGTGAGAGGGCAGTGCAGGCTGATGACGTCGCACTGGCCGAGCAGGCGTTCCAGCGGTACGCGACCTTCGTTCGCCTCGCGAGCGGGGTCCTGGCTCTCGGCGACCAGGACCTCCATGCCGAAGGCCTCGGCGACCCGGGCGGTCGCTCTGCCGAGCACGCCCCAGCCGATAATCCCGAGACGCATCCCGGCCACGGTGCCGATGGGGTGGTCAAGGAGGCAGAACTGGTCCGAGGCACTCCAGCGACCGGCGCGGACATCGGCGCGGTAGGCATCCAGGCGGGTGACCAGCGTCAGGAGCAGGGCGAAGACATGCTGCACCACGGAGTCGGTGGCGTAGTCGCGCGCGTTGCTGACGACGATGCCCTGTCGGCGGGCGGCGGCCACGTCGATATTGTTGAAGCCGGTCGCGGCGGCGCAGATCAGTCGCAGGCGGGGAACGGCGGCCAGCAGGTCGGCATCCAGCTCGACCTTGTTGGTGATCACCACCTCGGCGTCCGCGATGCGTTCAGCGCGCTCGTCGGGACGCGTGCGGTCGTGGAAGGTCCAGTCAGGCAGGCAGGTGCGGAGCTCGGTGAGGTCGAGGTCGTCCCGGTCGATTGTGTTCAGGTCGAGAAAGACGCCGCGCTGGAGCTGGGTCATGGGCCGAATTCCCCGGGAGTCTGTGACAAGGGTGTCCAATGAAAAGGGCCCCGCCATGCGGGGCCCTTGAACGTGTTCCTGCGGTTGGTGCCGGACCTTTAGTTGTCACCCATGAAGGCGTGGAACAGGTTCAGCAGGTGCAGGAACATCACGTAGAGGTTGGCGTACAGCGAGACGGTCATCACGATGTAGTTGGCCTCGGGATCGTGAATCATCCGGCTGGTGTCGAACAGGATGGCCGCCGACAGCAGCAGCACGACCGCTGCCGAAATGGCCAGCGAGAGTGCCGGGATCGCCAGGAACAGGTTGGCGACGATGGCTAGCAGGGCCACGATCAGGCCGACGACCAGGAAGCCGCCGAGGAAGCTGAAGTCCTTCTTGGTGGCGAGGGCGTAGCCGGAGAGCGTGACAAACGCGATGGCCGTGGCGGCAAACGCGTTACCGACGATCTGCGGCCCGTTGGGCAGCCCCAGGTACATGCTCAGGATGGGGCCGAGGAAGAAGCCCAGCACGCCGGTGAAGGCGAAGGTCAGCACGATGCCCAGCGCCGAATTGCGGGCGGCGTGGATGGCGAACGGGCCGCCGATCAGCACGCCCAGCATGATGATCCAGTGCACCGGCGGCGCATTGACCGCCATGGCGATGAACGCGGTCACCGCGCTGAACGCCAGGGTGAGCGACAGCAGCATGTAGGTCTGCCGGATCACCTTGTTGGTGGAGATGGTCTCGCTGATGGAGCCAGTGCTGGACGGGTTGCGACTCGAGCGGACGATCTGGTCTCGGGACACGGGTCAACTCCTCAATGGATTCGAATGAGCCACAGTGTAGCGACAAGCGCGCCCGGTTGCAGTGTTTCCACAGCCGGTCCGGGAGATCCGTCCGGCCGTGGGACAACGGGCGCTGGCCTCCCCTACTTGATGGGTTCGCCGACCTTTTCGGAGATCGTCTTCACGGCGTGATCGGTGGACTTGAAGATGTTGTCCTCGCCGATGATCTCGTCCAGCCCGGTGCGCTGCATCACCTCCATGACCTGCGCCTTCACCCCGGCGAATACCAGCGTGATCCCGCGCGCCTTGAGGCGATGCACCAGCTGATGGATGACCTCTTCGCCGGAGGCATCGATCTCGTTGATGCCCTTGCCGACGACGATCAGGTACTTGGCCTGCGGGTGCCGTGCCACGAGGTCGAGCACTGCGTCTTCGAAATACGGCACGTTGGCGAAGTAGAGCGAGCCGTCGAAGCGCATCATGCCGACCTTCTCGTTGGTCTCCAGGCCATAGCGCTGGGCCTCGCGCAGGGTGCCGTCCTCGTAGCGGGCCAGTTCCGACACGCGGGGCTGCATGGTGCGGTACAGGTAGAGCACGATGGCCAGGCCGGCACCGGTCAGGATGCCGTAGTCCAGGTTCGGGGCCATGGCGAGCGTGGCGATGAAGGTCACGATCGCGGCGGCGCCGTCGTGCTTGTTGGCCACCCATGCGTGCTTGATGGCCTTGAAGTTCACCAGGCCGGCCACCGCCATCATGATAATGGCTGCGAGGACCGCCTGCGGCAGGTGATAGATCAACGGAGTCAGGAACAGCAGCGCCAGGCCAATGATCACGGCGGTAAAGACCGACGAGAGTCCGGTCTTCGCGCCGGAATTCAGGTTCACGGCCGAGCGGGAGAACGAGCCACTGACCGGGTACCCCTGGGTGAAGCCACCCGCGATATTCGCCAGGCCCTGGCCCATCAGTTCCTTGCTGGGGTCCAGCCGCTGGCCGGTCCGGGCCGCCATGGCCTTGGCAATCGCGATGGCCTCGGTAAAGCCCACCAGGGCAATGACGAAGGCGGTGGTCAGGAGTGTCGTGAACGTGCCGAAGCTGATCTCCGGAATCGAGAAGCCGGGAAGGCCCTGAGGCACATTGCCGACCACGGCTCCGCCCCCGTTCAGGTGCACGGTGTCGTCGCCCACACGCTCGATGCGCCAGGCAGCCCGGCCGGCGCGCTCGCGTTCGGCGTCGGTCAGGTGTTCGTCGGCAATGAAGCGGGCGGGTTCGTCATCGGTGCCGGGCACCCGTCGCAGGGTGAGATCGCGGATCTCGTCGCGCATGACGGACAGCTCGGGGCGCAGTTCCTCGCGCTCCAGGCGCAGCTGGTCGGCCTCGTGGCGCAGGCGGACGGCCTCGACGCCTTCCTGTTGTTGCAGTTCGGCCTCCAGGCGTCGGATCTGGTCGTCGAGTTCGGCCAGGCGGGCGCTTTCGCGCTCGATGTTCTGGGCAAGGGTCAGTACCTCGGCCGGGGCGATCTGCTCGATGGAGGTCTCGGCTTTCTGCTCGTATCCCACGGCCCAGCTGATCAGGATGGTTACGATCACCGCTACGAGCACGCCGGGAACTTTTGGCGTGAAGCGCTTCATCGCCACCATCAGCGCGATGGCGCCAACCCCGAACGCGAGGGTTGGCCAGTGGACACTGCCGAGCTCCATGATGACGCCCCAGAGTCCCAGCATGAAGTGCCCGCTGGTATCGATCGGCACGCCCAGGATCTTGTTGAGCTGCGACAGAGCGATGATGATCGCGGCGGCATTGGTAAAGCCGACGATGACCGGGTGCGAGATGAAGCTGACCAGCGCCCCCAGCTTGAAGAGCCCCAGCATCAACTGCACCAGCCCAACGATGAACGCCAGGGCGATGGCCAGCATGACGAATTCGGACGATCCTTCGGCGGCCAGGGGTACAAGAGCCGATGCGGTGAGTAGCGAGACGACCGCAACCGGCCCGGTCGCCAGCTGATTGGACGAGCCCCAGAGGGCCGCCACCATGACGGGCAGCAACGAGGCGTAAAGCCCGTAGACCGGTGGGAGCCCCGCCAGTTGGGCATAAGCCATGGATTGCGGGATCAGAACCAGAGCGACCGAAATCCCGGCGATGAGATCCGCGTTGAGGGTTTGTTTGGTCGGCCGCCAGCCGAGAAAGGGAAACACTCGCAGCAGGATCGAATTCATCGGGTCACTCGCTTGGCCAGTTCGTGAGAAACGACGACGGCCGAAACCGGGGCAAAGGCGCCGGAAGCAGTCCGGGCCGGGGCCTGCCAGGGCCGTCGTCACAGAACTGGCAGCCGGAGCTGGGCCCGCTGGAGGTTCGCGGGCGCAAGCGGGATAACGGCGCCGATTATAATGCCATCAGTCATTTTCTTCTATCTAACTTGTTCTATGTAAAACATGTTAGATGAGCTATGGGTGGGGTGCGTGAAGGGTGCGGCGAGTGGGGTGTGGGGATGGCGGAGAGGGAGGGATTCGAACCCTCGAGGGGCTTTCACCCCTGCCGGTTTTCAAGACCGGTGCAATCAACCGCTCTGCCACCTCTCCGAGGTCGGGCATTGTCTGGTACGGGGCTCGGGCTGGCAACCGGTAGACGCGCTGCGTGGCCTGGCGGCCACGAGAGGGAGGGATGGATTCGGCCCTGCGGGCCTCACCCTTCGGGCGTTGCCTG
>JBJHBC010000004.1:3283-9895 GCA_050485285.1 Thioalkalivibrio sp. | reverse complement strand
TCCGAGGTCGGGCATTGTCTGGTACGGGGCTCGGGCTGGCAACCGGTAGACGCGCTGCGTGGCCTGGCGGCCACGAGAGGGAGGGATGGATTCGGCCCTGCGGGCCTCACCCTTCGGGCGTTGCCTGGCGGCAACGTCCTGCGGCGGCTGCGCCGCCTTGTCGAACCCTCGAGGGGCTTTCACCCCTGCCGGTTTTCAAGACCGGTGCAATCAACCGCTCTGCCACCTCTCCGAGGTCGGGCATTGTCTGGTACGGGGCTCGGGCTGGCAACCGGTAGACGCGCTGCGTGGCCTGGCGGCCACGAGAGGGAGGGATGGATTCGGCCCTGCGGGCCTCACCCTTCGGGCGTTGCCTGACGGCCACGTCCTGCGGCGGCTGCGCCGCCTGGAGCCAAGGATCGCGGGGAAATGCGGCAGGTAGTGCTTGACGTTCGGGCGCGCGAACCCTAATCTTGTCCGCGTTCCGGGCGGTTAGCTCAGCGGTAGAGCACTGCCTTCACACGGCAGGGGTCACTAGTTCGAACCTAGTACCGCCCACCAGATTCGGATCACAGGAAAGCGGCCTCGGGAAACCGGGCCGCTTTTTTTGTGCCTGTGAAGTGGCAAAGCCGAATCGCCGGCCTGGATGGCACGGTTGCCCGGTTTGCCATGCCGGGCGCGTTGAACCATCACCTGCGGTGACGTTCTGGCATCGCTGCGCGCTGCCAGTCGAACCATCGTTTTTCGATTCCTCGGGTTCGAATCCTCAAACCTCAGGAGTCAGACATGCGAAAGGGGCCACTCGGGCCCCCTTGCTTGAATCTGGCGGAGAGGGAGGGATTACTCGGCACGAGGTGCCTCGCCCTTCGGGTCGTCACCTGCGGCGACGTTCTGGCATCGCTGTGCGCTGCCAGTCGAACCATCGTTTTCGATTCCTCGGCTTCGAATCCTGAAATCGCAGGGGCTAGCATGCAAAAGGGGCCGCTCGGGCCCCTTTGCTTGAATCTGGCGGAGAGGGAGGGATTCGAACCCTCGGTACTCGCGAGAGTACAACGGTTTTCGAGACCGCCCCGTTCGACCGCTCCGGCACCTCTCCGTATTTGCTGAACCGGGCGGGGTCGAGCCGCCACGGCGGAGCGAATCCTAGCAGATTCGGCCAGGCGAGCGGTAGCGGCCGCAGAGGATGCCTATGGCATCAGGCGGGTGATCTCCCAGTCGCTCCCGACGCGGCGGTACTGGAACCGGTCGTGCAGGCGATTGGCGCGCCCCTGCCAGAACTCGAACAGCTCCGGTTGCAGGCGATAGCCGATCCAGGCGGGGTCGCGCGGGATGTCGCCATCCGGATATTGCTGTTCCAGCACGCGTACGCGCTGCTCCAGTTCGTCTCGGTTCGCGACCGGGTGGCTCTGGGTGGAGGCGGCGGCGGCGAGCTGGCTGCCGCGTGGACGCTGGTGAAAATACTCATCGGCGAGATCGGCGGGCAGGGCGGCGACGGGCCCCTCGACGCGGATCTGGCGTTCCGTCTCCGGCCAGTAGAACAGGAGCGCGGCGCGCGGGTTCTCGTTGAGGTCCTGACCCTTGCGGCTGCGCGAGTCGGTGTACCAGGCCAGTCCGTCGGCATCCACATGCTTCAGGAGGACCGTGCGTGCGGACGGCTGGCCATCGGCATCGGCGGTGGCGAGGATCATGGCGGTCGGGTCGGGGTTGCCGGCCTCGCGCGCGGCCTCCAGCCAGTCGTTGAGCAGGCCGAGCGGGTTCGCCTGCAGGTCGCTGCGCCGCAGTTCCGCGCGGGTGTAGTCGCGGCGGGTGTGGCGGTGGTCGGCGGTCGTCATCAGGGGCCTCGTGCTTGAGCGAGAGGCGACCATCATACGGTGGCGCGCCGGATTCGGAAATTTGTCGCGGTTTCGCTGTCACACTGAGGGACGATCACAGAACGCAAGGAGCATCCGATGGCCGAGCCGATTATCGCCGCAGTGGAACCCCGGGGTGTGGAGCTGAAAAAGAGCGAGGAGTACGCCTTCTGTCGCTGCGGGCGTTCGCAGGATCAGCCGTTCTGCGACGGTTCGCACCAGGGGACGGGCATCGAGCCTCTGGTCTTCACCGCGGAAGAGGATGGCGAGGCCTACCTGTGTCAGTGCAAGCAGTCCGGGAACCTGCCGTACTGCGACGGGACCCATGCGCAGTTCGAGGCCGATGCCGTCGGCGGGCCGGCGAATGGCACGGACGCTGACACCGATGGTGATGGACGTGACGCCGAGGCCGGGGATCGGGCACCCAGCCCGCGCAATAGCGACACGGAGCCGCATGTCGAGTGGATCCACGCGCTGGCGCGGGATGGGCTGGAGGGTGTGGGACGATACGGGACTACGGTCGCCATGGGGGTCCCGCGCGACCGGCTGCCGAGCTGGGACGGGATGCAATTGCTGGCGGCACAGCTGGCCACGCGGCCGCTGGGCGAGGAGACCGAGGTCGGGACGTCGCTGGTGATCGGGCCCGAGGCGAAGCGGCCGCTGGAGCTGCAGATCCCGTTGCTGGTGTCCGACATGAGTTTCGGCGCGCTGTCGCGGGAGGCGAAGATCGCCCTGGCCCGCGGGGCCGAGCGCGCCGGCACGGGCATCTGCTCCGGCGAGGGCGGCATGCTGGATGCGGAGCAAGAGGAGAATTCCCGCTATCTGTTCGAGCTCGGTCCCGCCGGGTTCGGCTACTCCGAGGCGGTACTGGACAAAGTCCAGGCGTTTCACTTCAAGGCCGGGCAGGCGGCGAAGACCGGTGTCGGGGGTGTCCTGCCGGGCAGCAAGGTGAGCGACGAGATCGCGCGGGTGCGCGGGATCGAGGCCGGCCAGGATGCCCATTCGCCCGCGGCGAGCGCCGACCTGCAGACGCCGGCCGATTTCCGCCGGTTTGCCGACGCGGTGCGCGAGAAGACCGGGGGTGTACCGGTGGGGTTCAAGCTCTCGGCCAATCATATCGAGGCGGATCTGGCCTTCGCCCTGGAGGCCGGGGCCGACTACCTGATCCTCGACGGACGCGGCGGCGGTACTGGTGCCGCGCCGGCACTTTTGCGCGATCACATCAGCGTGCCGACGATACCGGCGCTGGCACGGGCCCGGCGCTTCCTGGATGCGAACGGGGCCTCGGGGCGGGTGACGCTTCTGGTAACCGGGGGGCTGCGCACGCCCGCGGATTTCGTGAAGGCGCTGGCGCTGGGCGCGGACGGAATCGCCCTGGCCAACTCCGCGATCCAGGCGGTGGGCTGCGTGGGAGCTCGCATATGCCATACCAATCAGTGTCCCAGTGGGGTCGCGACCCAGGATCCGAAGCTGCGCAGCCGCCTCGATCCAGAAGAGGGAGGCGAGCGTCTGGGGCGTTTCCTTGACGGGTCGGTCGACCTTATGAAGGTTCTGGCACGGGCGTGCGGGCACGCCAGCCTCGAGGACTTTGGACCCAACGACCTGACGACATTCGACCGCGATCTGGCGCGCCTGGCCGGCATCCAGTACGCGGGCGTCCTCGGCGATTCGTGACCGCCCCGGAATCTGTCATGTTCGAGGTATGATTCGTCGGCGGGCTGGTCCGCGTATTTCGAGGATCCGACTCTGAATGACCTTGATGTTCTGCAGAGCTACAAGCGCTGCCGCATGGATGAAGCCTTCCTGCCCAGATTCCTTGCCCGATTCCTTTCCGCGGATATCCGAGTGGCCAGGACGCTGGGGCGTTATTCAGTGGCGCACCAGCGGACCATTCTGGACCGGTCGATCCTTGCGGTCCTCCATTATGAGGGGGCCGGACCGGGTGCGGCCGACGGGATTCACCGGCTGGTTCAGGTTCACAGTCAACACGGTGATGTCCCCATCGACCCTTCGTTGTATCCGCCCTGGGTGGAGAGCCTGTTGGGGGCTCTGGGTGAAACGGATCCTCTCTGGAACGAGGCCCTCGAAAGCAAGTGGCGCGCGGTGATCGCACCTGTGGTGGATATGCTGATGGAGTTGTACCTGCTTGGGCCGCCAGGCTCGGGGAGGGGTGGCGTCGCTGAGAGTTGATCTGGATCAGAGCGGGAGGAGCGGGCGTTGGCTAGCATGCTCCAAACTCCGGACCGAGGGCACCATGAGCTACTCCGATGTGCACCAGAGCTACGGGCGTTGCCGGCGGGCCGGCAACTTCGTGGATCGTTTCTACGAGCGCTTTCTCGCGGCGGACGAGCGAGTGGCGAAGGCCTTCGCGACCACGAACTGGTCGCAGCAGAAGCGGGCCCTGGGGCAGGCGATCTCCACCGCGATCAGCTACGCGGAGGGCGAGAGCTTCGTGGCGCCGACCATGGAAAAGATGGCCGAGGTGCACAGCCGCCATGGCCGGGTGCCGGTCGCGCCGGAGCTGTATGGCGTGTGGCTGAACTGCATGGTGGAGACCGCCCGGGAGGTGGATCCTCGCTGGGACGAATCCCTGGCTCAGCGTTGGCGCGGGGCGTTGAGTCCGGCGATCGATCTGTTCATCGAGCGCTACTGATCAAACCGCGGGCCGGCTGATCGGCCAGTTCAGCTGGTCCTGCCATGGTGAAGCCCCGCCCGCGGCCGTGCCCTGTTGATCTCGGGGCGTCCCGGGCGTGTAATGCGCGGATTTCCCGTTGCCGGCGCCCGCCGGAAGAAGCCTGGTGATGTCCGCAGCCCCCGAGACCCTGTTTGCCCGCAAGCCCTACTGGGCCAAGCGCTTTGGCACGGCACCGTTCCTGCCGACCACGCGCGAGGAGATGGACGCGCTCGGCTGGGACAGCTGTGACATCGTTCTGGTCACCGGCGATGCCTATGTCGATCACCCGAGCTTCGGCATGGCGATCATCGGGCGGCTGCTGGAGGCGCAGGGGTTCCGGGTGGGTATTCTCGCCCAGCCGGACTGGACGTCGGCCGAGCCATTCCGCGCATTGGGCCGGCCCAACCTGTTTTTCGGCGTGACCGCCGGGAACATGGATTCGATGGTCAACCACTACACGGCCGAGCGGAAGATCCGTTCCAACGACGCCTATACGCCGGGGGATGTGCACGGCAGGCGTCCCGACCGCGCGGTCATCGTTTACGCCCAGCGTGCCCGCGAGGCGTACAAGGATGTGCCGGTCGTCGCCGGCGGGATCGAGGCCAGCTTGCGCCGCATTGCCCACTACGACTACTGGCAGGACAAGGTCCGGCGCTCCGTGCTGCTGGATTCGCGCGCGGACATCCTGCTGTTCGGTAATGCCGAACGGGCCCTGGTGGAGCTGGCGCATCGCGTGGCCGCGGGCGAGCACCCGCGCGAGATCACGGATCTTCGTGGCACGGCCTTCCTGCGGGATGCGGTCCCCGCCGGCTTTGTCGAACTGGACTCCAGCGAGGTCGATACCCCGGGGCCGGTGGACGCCAACCCCGACCCCTACGCGATGGTCTCGCCGGCGACCTGTGCCGATGCCGAAGGGCAGGACAGCCTGGCGGTACAGGGCGACCCGGGTGCGAAGGTCGTGCGCTTTCAGCGACAGATCCCGCGGGGCACGCCGCGCGACCAGACGGTGATCCGCATCCCCGCCTTCGAACAGGTGAAGGGGGATGCGGTGCTGTATGCCCATGCCTCGCGGGTGCTCCACCTGGAGACCAATCCCGGCAACGCGCGGGCGATCGTGCAGCGCCATGGCGACAAGGAGGTCTGGCTCAACCCGCCACCGATCCCGCTCTCGACACCCGAGATGGATGCGGTGTTCGATCTGCCCTATGCGCGGGCCCCGCATCCGGCCTACGGCGATGCGCGCATCCCCGCCTGGGAGATGATCCGCTTCTCGGTGAACATCATGCGCGGCTGCTTTGGCGGCTGCACCTTCTGCTCGATCACGGAACACGAGGGCCGGATCATCCAGAGCCGCTCCGAGGACAGTGTGCTGCGCGAGATCGAGGAGATCCGCGACAAGGTGGATGGGTTCACTGGGGTGATCTCGGACCTGGGCGGGCCGACGGCCAACATGTACCGCCTGGCCTGCAAGGACCCGAAGATCGAGCAGAGCTGCCGGCGGCTGTCCTGTGTGTACCCGGGTATCTGCAGCAACCTCGATACCGATCACGCCCCGCTCATCCGTCTCTACCGCAAGGCGCGCGCGCTACCGGGGATCAAGAAGATCCTGATCGCCTCGGGGCTGCGCTACGACCTTGCGATCGAGTCCCCGGAGTACGTAAAGGAGCTGGTGACCCACCATGTGGGCGGTTACCTGAAGATTGCGCCGGAACATACGGAAAAGGGGCCCTTGTCCCGGATGATGAAGCCGGGCATGGGGACCTATGACCGGTTCAAGGCCATGTTCGAGAAATACTCGAAGGCGGCTGGAAAGGAGCAGTACCTGATCCCCTATTTCATCGCCGCCCACCCGGGGACGACCGATCAGGACATGCTGCAGCTGGCGCTGTGGCTCAAGCGCAACGACTTCCGTGCCGATCAGGTTCAGGCCTTCCTGCCCAGCCCGATGGCACTGGCCACGGCCATGTGGCATTCCGGGCGCGATCCGTTGCGGGGCATCCGGCGCAAGGCCAATGAACGGGTGCCCGTGGCCCGCGGGGTTCGCGCACGGCGCCTGCACAAGGCGTTTCTGCGCTACCACGATCCGAACAACTGGCCGCTGTTGCGCGA
>JBJHBC010000004.1:0-3183 GCA_050485285.1 Thioalkalivibrio sp. | reverse complement strand
GCCGCCTTGGCCATCCCGAAGGCCCCCCAGAAGGCCTTGCGGGCGTTCTGGGTCGAGACCACCAGGCTCCCGGTCGGGCTGGCCTCCAGCAGGGGCAGCACCGCCTGGGTCAGGAAGAACGGGCCGTGCAGGTTGCTGTTGATGACCTTGAACCACAGCTCCGGGTCGTAGTTCTTCATCGGCATCAGCGCTCCGGCCCAGCCCGCGTTCAGCACCAGCCCGTCGAGGCGGCCGAGCGAGTCGCGAATGTTTTCCGCCAGGTCGCCGTAATCCTTGACCGTAGCCCCCTCGAGATTCAGCGGGTAGATCGCGGGCTGGGGGTGGCCGGCCTGTTCGATCCGGTCGTAGACCGCCTCCAGGCCCTTGAGGTCCTTGTCCAGCAGGACGACCGTGGCCCCGGCGGCGGCACAGGCCTCCGCGACCGCGCGGCCGATACCGTCGGCGGCCCCGGTGACGAGGATCACGCGCTGGTCAAAGGCGCCCGGTTCGGGACGGTGGGCGAGGAGGCGGGGGATGTCGAGGTCGGTCAAGGATGGTCCTCCAGGAACAGGTGCGCCGATTCTAGTCCAGATTGTACGGCCGCTTCGAGCGTCGACGGCAGTGCGTGGGTCAGGTAATCCCCCGCCAGATAGCAGTCAGGCCATGGTGTGCGTGGCCGCGGCCGGTATTGATCCAGGTCCACCCGAGCGTCCACCGTCGCGCGACGTTCGCAGACGCTGTGACCGGCTTCGGGTTCCCCCAGTTCGGGAAAGGTCCGCGCCAGCGAGCGGGCGACGGTGCGCCATCGAGCGTCGGCCGTCAACGGGTCGAGGTCGTCGGCGGCCGAGATCACCACGGCCAGCCAGTGCGGGGCGCCCGCGACGTGCCGGGGGATCAGCCACTGGCCATGCTGGTCCAGCAGGCCCTGGAGAGGCGGACGATCCGTCAGCGGCCGCGGGTAACGTAGATAGACGGTGCAAATGCTGCGCGCACCCATGGCCTTCAGGCCCTTGTGCGTGACGTCCCATTCGGCTTCCGCTGGCAGCAGGCTGGCGGTGGCGTTGGGCGGGGTAGCCAGGATCAGCGCGCGAGCCGTGCTGGTACCGCCCTGACGGTCGCGCAGCCGATAGGGGGCATCCGGGCGTGTCGCGTCGCGCTCGAGGGTCGTGATGCGGCGGCCCAGATCCACGCGCGCACCGCGGGCCCGCAGCTCGCGGAGTGCGGCTTCGGGGAACAGCTCGCCCAGGGGCCGGGCGGGGATCAGGAGCCGGGCCGCCTCCGGCCCGTGATTCAGGGCCCGGCGCAGCACGTTCTGGAAGATGCGGGCGGAGGCCAGACGGGTCGGGGTGTTCATGACCGCCAGGCACAGCGGTTCCCACAGGCGCTGGATCAGGGCTTCTGGCTGATGGCGGCGCCGTAGCCAGTCGAGTACCGGGAGGTCGTGCTTCAGGGGGCGGTGGAGCATCGCGGCGGCACCGATCAGAGCGCGCAGCCGGACGCGGGGCGCGTGGCCGGGGAGGGAGCGGTAGAGGGCTGTGGCGAGCGCCGGAAGCCGGAGCGAGCGCGGCTCGAGGGCGAAGGCCGGGGAGGGTGTCTGGCCGTCGGGATGGAACATCCGCAGGCCGAACGGGACGGCGTGAAAGGCCGACTCGGGGTCGATGCCGACTGCGCGGATCTGCTCCAGGGTTTGCTGGCAGGCCCCCACCAGGATGTGCTGGCCGTTGTCCAGCGGCGTTTGGTCCAGCTCCAGGCTGCGGGCGCGGCCGCCGGGGATCCTGCCGGCCTCGATCAGGTGCACGGGCTGTCCGGCCCGAGCGAGGGCGAGGGCGGCGGTCAGGCCGGCCCAGCCCGCGCCGACCACGGCGACAGGGCTCGCGGGCGCGCTGGAGGCCATGGCGTCAGGCCGCGCGGCGGCGATGCTCGCGCTTCAGCCGCCGGGCGGTGCGCCAGGCGATCCAGAGTTTGCGGATCGGGGTGAGCCGCACCCGGTGCTCGAGCACGCGAAAGCCGTCGTCCTCGATCTCGTCGAGCAGGGTGCGGTAGATCGCCGCCATGATCAGACCTGGGCGCTGCGCATAGCGATCGGCATCGGGAAGATGCTCCTCGGCACGGTCGTAGTAGAGCCGGGCCCGTTCCGCCTGTTCCGCGAACAGGGCGCGGTGGCGGTCGGCGGTGATGTTGACCTGGAATTCCTCGGGCTTTACGCCGTGCTTGTGCAGCGCGTCCATCGGGATGTAGACGCGGCCGCGCATGGCATCCTCGTGGACGTCGCGCAGGATGTTCGTCAGCTGCAGTGCCATGCCGAGGTCGTGGGCGTACTTCAGTGTTCGCCGGTCGCTGTAGCCGAAGATGTGGGCGGACAGGATGCCGACGACGCTGGCGGCGCGATAGCAGTACAGCGACAGGGTGGTGAAATCCGGGTAGCTGTCATAGTCGAGATCCATCTGCATGCCGTCGATGATCTCGTCGAAATATTCGCGGCCCAGATCGAAGGCGGCGATATGGGGCTGCAGTGCCTGGGAGATGGGGTGACGCGGTTCGCCCGCGAACAGGCGCTCGATCTCCTGGCGCCACCAGTCCAGCTTGGCCCGGGCGACGCTCTCCTCGCGCACCTCGTCGACGATGTCGTCCACTTCCCGGCAGAAGGCGTACAGCGCCGTGATGGCGCGGCGCCGGTCCGGTTCCAGAAAGCGAAACGCGTAGTAGAAGCTGGAGCCGCTCTGTGCGGCCTTCTCCTCGCAATACTCGTCGGGGGACATGCGCTCTCGCGTGGCGGGTGTCGAACAGGGTGGGAAGGCTAGCACAGGCGACGCAAGGGGCGGGAGATTGCCCCGAAGGTGGATTGTTGACCTGTATCAAGCCGGGAACCGGGTTGTGGTCGTAGCCTGTGGTGATCCGATGCCGCAAACGGGCGGCACACGCTCGAGGGGGACCCGATGGAGCAGCGCCTGGTATTCGATCCGGAGATCCTGCGTCGCTATGACGTGAGCGGCCCTCGCTATACCTCGTATCCCACGGCACCCCAGTTCCACGAGGGTTTCGACGACCGCGCGTATGCCGAGGCGGCGCAGGCCACGAACGGGGCGGATCCGGCGCGCCCGCTGTCGCTGTACGTGCATGTCCCGTTCTGCGACACGGTCTGTTTCTATTGCGCCTGCAACAAGGTCATTACCGGCAACTACCAGCGGGCACAGCGCTATCTTG
>JBJHBC010000003.1:20040-39321 GCA_050485285.1 Thioalkalivibrio sp. | reverse complement strand
GGAACGCCGCCTGCCCCGGCAGAGCCAGGTCGAAATGCATGCGGACGCCTTCCTGGCGCACATTCAGTGCGCGCACGTCGGCCGGCTGCTCGATGCCGTAGGTCAGGCGCGGGCGTTCCAGTTCCGGGTACAGGTCACGCACCTGCGGGTCGTCCGCGCACAGCACGGCGATGCCGTAGAACGGCAGGTGATGCAGGAACTCGAGGAAGGTGGCGCGCAGCTTGCCGAAGTCGTTGCCATAGGTCCCCAGGTGATCGGCATCGATGTTGGTCACGATGCTGATCATCGGCTGCAGGTGCAGGAACGAGGCATCGCTCTCGTCGGCCTCGGCCACGAGGTAGTCCCCGGCCCCGAGGTTGGAGTGGCTGGCCGTGCTGTTCAGGCGCCCGCCGATCACGAAGGTCGGGTCCATGCCCGCCTCCGCCAGGACACTCGCGACCAGGCTGGTGGTGGTGGTCTTGCCGTGGGTGCCGGCCACCGCGATGCCGTAGCGAAAACGCATCAGCTCGGCCAGCATCTCCGCGCGGCGCACGATCGGAATACCGCGCCGACGGGCTTCCTGGACCTCGGGGTTGGACGGATTGATGGCACTGGAGACCACCAGTACGTCCGCCTCCGCCACATTGGCCTCGGTATGGGCTGCCACCACCGGGATGCCCATTGCCTTCAGGCGCTCGACCATCGCCGACTGCCCCAGATCGGAGCCGGAGACCCGGTAGCCCAGCTGGTGGAGGACCTCGGCGATCCCGCTCATGCCGGAACCCCCGATCCCGACGCAGTGGATACGGCGGATGCGGCGCATCGCGTGACGCGGCAGGCGCGTGGCGTTCATGACGATCCCTCCGGGCGGGCACCCGCCATCTCCATGCAGGCGTCGGCCAGACGCTGCACCGTGTCCGGGCAGGCCTGCTCGCGCGCCAGGACCGCGCGGGCCCGCAGGGCCTCGCGATCCAGCGGCCCGACCCGGTCAAAGATGGCCTGGGGCGTCAGTTCGGCATCCGCGATCCGCCAGGCCGCGCCCGCGCGCACCAGGGCTTCGGCGTTCGCGGTCTGGTGGTCATCCACCGCATGCGGATAGGGAACGAAGAGCGCCGGCACCCCGGCGGCGGCCACCTCGGCCACGGTCAACGCCCCGGCCCGGCAGATCACCAGATCCGCCCAGGCGTAGGCGGCGGCCATGTCCTCGATAAAGGCGGAGATCTCGGCCACCAGCCCGGCTTCGGCGTAGGCCGCCCGGGCCTCCTCCAGCGTGCGTTCGCCGGCCTGGTGGCGGATGTTCAGCCGCTGTTGCGCCGCCACCATCGCCAGACCCGCGGGCAGCGTCCGATTAAGAGAGCGCGCCCCCAGGCTGCCCCCCAGGACCAGGATGTTCAGTGGGCCTTCGCGTTCGTCGAAGCGGACCTCCGGGGCGGGCAGACCGGTGATCCGCGCGCGCACCGGGTTACCCACGACCGTGACCGCCACCCGCTCGGGAAAACTGTGCTCGAAGCCGGAGTACACCCGGTCGGCCACCTTCGCCAGCCAGCGATTGGTCAGGCCGGCCACGGCGTTCTGTTCGTGGATCGCCAGCGGACGCCCCAGGGCCGCCGCCATCAGGCCGCCGGGCCCGGCCGCGAAGCCGCCGAAGCCGATCACCGCGTCCGGACGCAGACGGGTCATCAGGCCCAGGGCCGCCCACAGGGAGATCCCGAGCCGCCACGGGGCCAGCGCCAGGCCGATCAGGCCCTTGCCGCGAATCCCGGCGATGGGGAGGGTCGTCAGCTCGATCCCGGATTCCGGCACCAGCCGCGCCTCTATACCGCGAGCCGTGCCCAGCCAGCGCACCTCGGCACCACGGGCACGCAGCTCCTCGGCCACCGCCAGCCCGGGGAACACGTGGCCTCCGGTGCCGCCGGCCATGATCAGGATGCGCGGGGCCTTCATGCCGCACCTCCCCGTCGGCGCCGCGCCGGGGGTGCCACCCGCGGGGCCGGCACCTGCGCCTCGCGGTATACCCGCATCACCAGGCCGATGGCCGCCAGGGAGACGATCAGCGAACTGCCGCCGTAACTGAGAAACGGCAGGGTCAGCCCCTTGGTCGGGAGCAGTCCCATGTTCACCGCCAGATTCAGGAAGGCCTGCAGGCCCATCCAGATCGCCACGCCGAACGCCAGATGGGAAGCGAAGGCATGGCCGGCGCGCTCGGCATACAGGCCGATACGGATGGAGCGCCAGACCAGCACCCCGAACAGCGCGATCAGGGCAATCACGCCGACGAAGCCAAATTCCTCGGCAAAGACCGCAAACAGGAAGTCGTTGTGCGCCTCCGGCAGGTAGAACAGCTTCTGCACGCTATTGCCCAGCCCGGCCCCGAACCAGCCGCCGGAGCCGATCGCGATCAGCGACTGGGTCAACTGGAAGCCAGTGGCGAACGGGTCCTGCCAGGGGTCGAGGAAGGCCGTCAGGCGCGCCACGCGGTAGGGTGCCGCGACCGCCACCACCGCCATGCCGGCGCCGATCGTGACCCCCAACGCGGCGAACTGCCACAGCTTGGCACCGGCGAGGAACAGCATGCCCATGCCGATCGCCAGCATGATCGCCGCCCCCCCGAAGTCGGGCTGCAGCAGCATCAGGATGGTGCCCACCCCGAGCACGATCAGCGGACGGATGAAGCCGAGGAAATGCAGGCGCAGCGTCGAGTAGTGGCGCACGATGTAGCCGGCGAGGTACATCACCACCAGCAGTTTCACCAGCTCCGCCACCTGCAGGTTGAACATGCCCAGCGGGATCCAGCGGGTCGCCCCGTTCACCGTGCGGCCCACCCCGGGGATCAGCACGGCGATCAGCAGCACCATCACCAGGATCAGCAACCAGGGCCCCGCGCGCTCCCAGCGCGCCAGCGGAACCGACCACAGGAAGGTCGCCACCGCCAGGCCGATAGCGGCGAAGATCACCTGGCGCTGGAAGAAGTGCCAGGTATTGCCGAAATACCGTTCCCCCAGCCCCATGGAGGCCGAGGCAACCATCACCAGTCCGATCCCCAGCAGGGTTGCCGCGACCGCCAGCAGAGGCAGGTCCACGTGATCGCGCAGGCCGGCCACCAGGCCGCGATCCGGCAGTCCGAGGCGGCTACTCGAGACACTCATGCCGCCAGCCCCCGAACGGCGCGGGCGAAGTCGTCGCCGCGCGCCTGGTAATTCTCGTACATGTCCAGGCTGGCACAGCCCGGCGACAGCAGCACGGTATCCCCGGGCTCCGCCCACGCCGCGGCCTGAGCGACCGCGGCGGCCATGTCGTCGACCCGCTGCACTGGCACCACCGATGCCAGGGCGCGGGCGATGGCCGGCGCGTCCTCGCCCAGCAGGACCACCCCGCGGACCTTGCCCGGGATGTAATCCGCCAGCGGGGCGAAGTCCTGGCCCTTGCCCTGCCCCCCGGCAATCAGCACCAGCGGGCCCGGCGTGCCGCGCAGCGCGGCCAGGGTGGCGCCCACGTTGGTACCCTTGGAGTCGTTGATGTATGCGACCCCGTCGACCTCGGCAATCCACTGCGAGCGGTGCGGCAGCCCGGCGAATTCGGCCAGGGCCGCCAGTGCGCGGGCGCGCGGCTCGCCGGCCTCGACCCAGGGCCAGGCCAGGGCCAGCGCGGCCAGGGCGTTGGCCCAATTGTGCTGCCCCCGCAGGCGCAGGCGACCCGTGGCGAGGAGGCCCTCGTCGCCATGCACCAGCTCGGGGCCATCCTCGGGGGCCGGTCGCACACCGAAGTCGACCGCGCGCGGCGGGGCGTCGAGACCGAAGGAGATCACCTGCAGCTCCTGCGGCAGCGCGATCTCGCGCAGCCAGGTGTCCTCGCGGTTCAGCACGCCGCGCTGGGCGCGATCCAGGATACGGGCCTTGGCGCGCACATAGGCGTCCAGATCGGCGTAGCGATCCAGGTGGTCGGGGGAGATATTCAGGATGGCGGCGGCGGCCGGCGCCAATGTGTGGCTGCGCTCCAGCTGGAAGCTGGACAGCTCCAGCACGTACAGATCGGGCGCCGATTCCAGCAGGTCCAGCGCCGGGGTCCCGAAGTTGCCGCCGACCGCGACACGGTACCCAGCGGCCTGGAGCAGCTCGCCCACCAGGGCCGTCACGGTGCTCTTGCCGTTGGAGCCGGTGATCGCGATCACCGGGACCGTCGCCTGCTCGGCGAACAGGTCGATGTCCCCGATCAGGCGGGCGCCAGCCACCCGCGCGCGCTGCAGGACGGGGTGCTCCAGGGCGACACCGGGCGAGACCACAATTCGGTCGAATCCCGTGGCATCCAGATCGTCCAGCGGCCCCGCCCAGGCGGCGTTCACCCAGTCCGCGCCCGTAGCCAGCGCGGCAGGGGCCGCACGGGTATCGGTGAGCGCAAACGACTGGCCCTGCGCGCGCAGGAAGCGGGCCACCGACAGTCCGGTCGCCCCCAGGCCCACGATCAGGTTGTCGCCGCTGGCTCGCATCATGGGATCAGCGCACCTTCAGGGTCGCGAGACCGATCAGCACGAACACCACGGTCAGGATCCAGAAGCGCACGATTACGCGTGGCTCCGGCCAGCCCTTGAGTTCGAAGTGGTGATGCAGCGGCGCCATGCGGAAGATGCGCCGCCCGGTAAGCTTGAACGAGGCGACCTGCAGCATCACCGACAGGGTTTCCAGCACGAAGATGCCGCCCATGATCAGCAGGACGATCTCCTGCCGGGTCAGGATCGCCAGCATGCCCAGGGCTGCGCCCAGGGCGAGGGCCCCGACATCGCCCATGAAGACCTGGGCCGGGTAGGTGTTGAACCACAGGAACCCGAGCCCGGCGCCGACCAGCGCGGCGGTGAAGATCACGACCTCGCCCACCCCGGGCACCGCCGGGATGCCGAGGTAGTCGGCGAACACCGCATGACCTGCCGCGTAGGCAAACACGCCCAGGGCCCCGGCCACCAGCACCGCGGGCATGATCGCCAGGCCGTCCAGCCCGTCGGTGAGGTTCACCGCGTTCGAGGAACCGACCACGACCAGCCAGACCAGCGGGATGAACAACCAGCCCAGGCTGAACTGGATGTCCTTGAACACCGGCAGGTAGAACGTGGTCTCTACCGGGCCCTGCGCGGTGTACATGATCACGCCGGCCGCGATCAAGGCGAACAGGGTCTGCCACAGGATCTTGGCGCGCGCCGACAGCCCCTTGCTGTTGCCATAGCGCAGCTTCAGGTAGTCATCCCAGCCGCCGACCGCGCCGAACGCGAGGGTTGTCAGCAGCACGAGCCAGACGAAGCGGTTGGTCAGGTCGCTCCACAGCAGGGTCGCGATGGCCACCGCGACCAGGATCAGCGCGCCGCCCATGGTCGGGGTGCCGGCCTTGGTCAGGTGCGACTCGGGGCCATCATCGCGGATCTGCTGGCCGACCTTGCCGACGGTGAGGCGGCGAATCATCGCCGGGCCGATCAGCAGCGCGATCGCCAGCGCCGTGACCACCCCGAGGATGGCGCGAACGGTCAGGTACTGAAAGACCGTGAAGCCGGAATAGAACTGGCTCAGGTACTCAGTCAGCGCGTACAGCATCCGCCACCTCCGGCGCTGCCGAGGCCAGATCCAGCCCCTCGATGATCCGTTCCATGTGCTGGCTGCGCGAGCCCTTCACCAGCACCGTCGTGCCCTCGGCCAGGAGCGCCTCCAGGCGCGCCTGCAATGCGCCGTGATCGGCAAACCATTCGCCCCCGTCACCGAACGCCTCGGCGCTGTAGCGCGCGGCGTCCCCCAGGGCGAGGCAGTGGTCGATGCCCATGGCCCGGGCCAGCCGGCCCGTCTCGCGATGCAATTCGCGGGCCTCCGAGCCCAGCTCGCCCATCGCGCCCAGCACCAGGATGCGCCGGCCGGGCATGGCCGCCAGCACCTCCAGCCCGGCCCGCAGCGAGTCCGGGTTGGCGTTGTAGCTGTCGTCCCACAGGCGTGCGCCAGTGACATGCCACAGTTCCTGCAGGCGCCCGCGGACGGGCTTCCAGCGCGCGAGGCCCTCGACGATGCGGTCGATCCCGATGCCCACCGCGTTGGCCGCGGCGGCCGCGGCGACGGCGTTCGCCGCGAGATGGCGCCCGGGGCCCGCCAGGCGCAGGTCGCGCCCGGCGCCGAGGATCGCCAGCCGCAGCCGGTCCGGGGCCTGCCACATCCCCTCGACCTCGCCGCCGCCCTCCAGCGAGAAGCGCTGGCAGTGGTGGTGCTCGTTCAGCGACAGCCAGTAGTCGGCGAACGGGTCGTCCAGGTTGACCACGGCGGTACCACCCTGGGCGGGCAGTCCGGAGTAGATCTCGGCCTTGGCATGCGCCACGCCCTCGAGGCTCCCGAAGCCCTCCAGATGCGCGCGCCCGGCATTGGTAATCATGGCCACCTGGGGTTCGACCCAGCGCACCATGCGGCCGATCTCGCCGGCGTGGTTGGCGCCCAGCTCGATCACCGCGTAGTCCACGTCCTGCGGCATCGCCAGCAGCGTCAGCGGCGCGCCGATCTCGTTGTTCAGGTTGCCCGCGGTGGCATGCACGGAGCCTGCACCCTCGAGGATGCAGCGCAGCATCTCCTTGGTCGTGGTCTTGCCGTTCGAACCGGTCAAGGCGATCACCCGCGCCCGGCTCTGGCGGCGCCAGTGACGGCCGAGTCGACCCAGGGCCTCGCGGGTGTCGGAGACGATGACCTGCGGCTGCGGGACGTCCAGGGCCCGCTCCACCAGCAGCACCGGCGCCGGCAGATCGGCGGTCACCTGCGTGTGGGCATCGAAGTTCGGCCCCTTCAACGCGATAAACAGCGCCCCGGGGCGAGGCTCACGGGTGTCCGTGAATACGCCCTCGAAGGCCGCGTCGCCGCGCCCCTGCAGGCGCCCCTTCACGGCCTCGGCCAGTTCCTGGCTGGTCATGCGAATCATTCTCCCTCCTCCCCCGTCGCGCGCTGCGGCGTGCGCGTGTCCTGCGGCTGCCGACGCCCCACGGCGCGCACCTGCTCGCGGTCGCTGAACGGATACCGCTGTCCGCGAATCTCCTGAGTGGTCTCGTGGCCCTTGCCGGCCACCAGCACCACATCGCCCGCGCCAGCCTCGGCCAGGGCGCTGGCGATCGCGGTGGCGCGGTCACCGATCTCATGGCATTCGGCGGCCGCTGCACAGCCGGCGAGAATCTCGGCTCGAATCTCGGCTGGATCCTCGCCACGCGGGTTGTCGTCGGTCACGAAGACTACGTCCGCACGCTCGCAGGCCACCCGTCCCATCGCCGGACGCTTGCCGCGGTCGCGCTCGCCACCGCACCCGAAGACCACGCTCAAGCGTCCCTCGGTGTGAGGCCGCAGGGCGCGCAAGGCGGCGTCCAGCGCCTCGGCGGTATGGGCATAGTCGACCACCGCCAGGGCCCCGTTGGGCAGCGGGAAGCGCTCCATGCGCCCGGGCACGCCGGGCAGCCGGGCGAGGGCGGCGATGGCCTGTTCACGCTCCACGCCCAGCCCCTGCAGCGTGGCAAGGGTCGCCAGCAGGTTGCCCACCTGGAACAGGCCGAACAGCGTGGACTGGACCGTGCGGGTCTGGCCCTCGGCCTCGAGCGTGAAGCGGAGCCCGTCCGGCGTGGCCGCCACGTCTCGGGCGCGCAGGTCGGCCGGTGCCCCGGTCGCGCTGTAGGTCAGGGCGCGGACACCCGGCGGCAGCCCCCCGGCGATCCGGCGCCCGAAGGCGTCGTCGACATTCAGCACCGCCGTCTGCAGGCCGGGCCAGGCAAACAGGCGGGCCTTGGCCTCGGCATAGGCCTCCTGGCTGCCGTGGAAATCAAGGTGGTCGGAACTCAGGCAGGTCAGCACGCCGACCGTGATCGGGGCCCCGGCAAGGCGCCCCTGCGCCAGACCGTGGGAGGAGGCCTCCAGCGCCACGGCCTGGCAACCGGACCCCGCTAGATCGGCCAGATGACGATGCAGATCGAGCACCCCGGGCGTGGTGTGCCCGGTCGCCTCCAGCTGTCCGGGACGCCCGACACCGAGGGTGCCGATCAGGCCAGTGGGCCGACCCAGGGCCTCCAGGGCCAGCGCGATCAGGTGGGTCACCGTGGTCTTGCCATCGGTGCCGGTCACCGCCACTAGGGGGGCCGCCTCCGGCCACGCCCCGAACAGGGCGCGCGCCATCTGCGGCAGCCGGGCGCGCAGACCCGGCACATGGACCAGCGGGACCTCCACGGCGGGTTCCGGGGGCTCGCCCTCGTCCCAGAGGATGACCCGGGCGCCCCGGGCGGCCGCATCGGCGGCATGCGCCAGGCCGTGCCCGTGGGTGCCGGCCAGGGCCACAAAGGCCGCGCCGGGGCCGACCCGGCGGCTGTCCTGGACCAGGTCGGCGACCGGCAGGGCGGCCTGTTCGGGGCGCAGGGACCCGGCGGGCAGCAGATCGCCCAGCACGGGTGCAGCCTCGCCTCGGGTATCGCGGGCGGCCATCATGTGGCCCCCTCGTGTTCCGCCGCCAGGCGCATCGGGATTTCCGGCATCGCGTCCGGGCGCACATTGAACATGCGCAGGGCCGAGCCAACGACCTGCCGGAACACGGGGGCCGCGACCGCGCCGCCGTAGTAGACCCCGGCGTCGGGTTCGTCGATCACCACGGCCATCACGAAACGCGGATCGGAGGCCGGGGCCAGGCCGACAAAACTGGAGAAATAGCGGTCCTCGGTATAGCCACCCGGCCCGCTCTTGCGGCTGGTGCCGGTCTTGCCAGCCACCCGGTAGCCATCGATCGCCGCCTGGCGGGCCGTGCCCTCGGTGCCGATCACGTGTTCCATCATCGCCAGTACCTGGCGCGCGGTGCGCGGGGACATCACCCGCGCCGGTTCGCGCAGGTCGTCGGCGGTGCGCACCAGCCGGACCGGCACGCGCTCGCCGCCGTTGGCGAAGGCGGTGTAGGCGGCCGCCATCTGCAGCGGCGACAGCGACAGGCCGTAGCCATAGCCGAGCGTGGCCTGCTCGACCTCGCGCCAGGTGGTGAAGTCCCGCAGGCGCCCGCGGGCCTCGCCGGGAAAATGGGTGCCTGGGGCCTGCCCGAACCCGGCCTGGTGGAGCATTTGCCAGAAGCGATCCGCCGGGGTTTCCAGCGCCAGCTGCGTGGCCCCGACGTTGCTGGAACGGGCAATCAGGGTGGTCAGGTCGATGGTCCCGTAATCGCGCAGGTCACGAACGGTCAGGCGCCCGACACGCATGGTACCGGGACCGGTCTCCAGGGTGGCGTTGGCGTCCACCACCCCGGCATCCAGGGCCGCCGCGACGGTGAAGGGCTTCATCACCGAGCCCGGCTCCATGGTATCGGTGATGGCGCGGTTGCGAGCGCGGTCGGAGCGGATGGCACCACGGTTATTCGGATTGAAGCCGGGCTGGTTGACCAGTGCGAGCACCTCGCCGCTGCGGGCATCCAGCATCACCGCGGAGCCGCCCCGCGCGTTGTGTTCGGCGACCGCGGCCTTCAGCTCGCGGTAGGCCAGGTACTGCAGGCGCTGATCCAGGGTCAGCGCCAGCGTATTGCCGTCCCGCGCGGGGCGGATGCTGGCAACGTCGCGGATGGTGCGGCCGTGGCGATCGCGCAGCACGCGCTTGGCTCCCGGCTGACCCGAGAGCCACTGATCGAAGGCGAGCTCGACGCCCTCCTGGCCCTGATCGTCGATGTTGGTGTAGCCGAGCACGTGCGACGTGGCCTCGCCGTGCGGATAGTAGCGACGAAACTCACGGGTCAGCCCCACCCCCTGCATGCGCAGCGCGGCCACGCGTTCGGCCTGTTCCGGCAGCATGTGGCGGCGCAGATAGACGAACTCGCGCGAGGACCGGCTCTCGATCCGCTCCGCCAGCCACGCAGGCTCCACCTCCAGCGCCGCCGCCAGATCCGACCAGCGATCGCGCTGTTCCATCAGGTCCTGCGGATTGGCCCAGGCGGTCTGCACCGGGGCCGAGATCGCCAGCGGTTCGCCATGGCGGTCGGTGATCATGCCGCGATGGGCGGATTCGGTCAGGGTGCGCACCTGGCGCTGTTCGCCCTGCGAGGTCAGGAAGTCGCGCTCCAGCACCTGCAGGTCGACGGCGCGCAACAGCAGCGCGATGCCCGCCAGCGCGAACACGCCGATCACGACCTTCAGGCGACCGCCGCTGATCTGCCGCTTCAGCGCACCCACGCATCACCCCCGATCACCACGATGCGGTCGGAATCCGGCTGGATCATGCCCAGCTGCCGGCGCGCCTGTTCCTCGACCCGGCCCTGGGTCGCCCAGGTCGACTGCTCGATCTGCAACTGCGTCCATTCCAGATTCAGGACATCGCGCTGGGCGAGCGCCTGCTGCTGGTCGACGAAGGCCTGGCGGGCCTCGTGCTTCGCCGCGACGACCCCGATCGCCGAGGCAAACACGCCGGTCGCCAGCGCCACTGCCAGGAGGCCGCGCGCGACCATCAGAGTCGCTCCCCGACACGCAGCACGGCCGAGCGCGAGCGCGGATTGATGCGCTGTTCCTCGCGAGAGGCGTGCACCGGCTTGCCGACCGGCCGCAGCTTGCGCTCCGGCTCGTCCGGCATCACCGGCAGCCCCTTCGGCAGCCGCACGTCGGACACCGGCTTGCGCAGGGCCTGTTTCACCATGCGGTCTTCCAGGGAATGGAAGCTGATGACCACCAGCCGCGCGCCGGGCGGCAGGACGTCCGGGATCGTGGCCAGCCACTGCTCCAGCTCGGCCAGCTCCCGGTTCACGAAGATGCGCAGCGCCTGGAAGGTACGGGTCGCCGGATGCTTGCCCGGCTCGCGCTTCGGCACGGCCCGGCGCACGATCTCGGCCAGCGCGGCGGTACGGGTAATCGGCGCCTCCGCACGCGCGGCCACGATGGCGCGGGCAATGCGCCGCGAGTGGCGCTCCTCGCCATAGTGGTAAATCACATCGGCGATCTCGCCCTCGTCGGCGCGGGCCAGCCAGTCCGCGGCGCTCTCGCCACTGGCGGGGTCCATGCGCATGTCCAGCGGACCATCATGCTGAAAGCTGAAGCCGCGCTCGGGCGTATCGAACTGCGGCGAGGACACGCCCAGATCCAGGAACACCCCGTCCGGACCGCGCTCGGGGAAGCGCCCGCGCAAGGTGTCGGCCATGGTCGAGAACGGCCCGGCCTCGAAGGCGAAGCGGGGGTCGTCGGCCAGCGCCTCGGCGGACGCCGCGGCTTCCGGATCGCGGTCCATGGCCAGCAGCCGGCCCTCCGGCCCCAGCCGCTCCAGGATCGCCCGGCTATGACCACCGCGGCCGAAGGTGCCATCGACATAGAAGCCGTCAGCTCGCACGGCCAGGCCCTCCAGCACCGCGTCGCGCAGCACCGGAATATGGGAGACGGATTCCATGCCCGTCACAACGCGATGGACTCGAGCGCTTCGTCATCCACGTCACCCCCCAGCACCTGGGCGCAGGTCTCCTCCCAGGTGGCCTCGTCCCAGATCTCGAACTTCTTGCCCTGCCCCAGCAGCACGACCCGCTTTTCCAGGCCGGCGTACTGACGCAGGGGCGTGGGCAACAGCAACCGGCCGCTGCCATCCAGCTCGCATTCGGTGGCGTGACCCACCAGCAGGCGCTGCAGGTTGCGCACCTTGGGATTCATGTTGGGGCGGGACATCAGGTTCTGCTCGATGCGCTCCCATTCCGGAAATGGGTAGAGGAGGAGGCAACGCGAGGGATCAACGGTAATCACCAGCTGGCTGTTGCAGCTCGCAGCGAGGTCGTCGCGATACCGCGCCGGCATGGCCAGGCGGCCCTTCGCATCCAGATTGAGCTGGCTGACGCCTCGAAACATGGCTGGTAGCGGTGGTTACCCACCTTTCCCCACTTTGACCCACTTTTCGACACTATAGGTACGGGCATCCTCCAGAGTCAAGAAAATCGACCCCGAAAAACAAAAAATAAGCGTTGAATCACAGAGACTTAGCGCGACCCGATCAAGGGCGCCGAAAGGGCCGGAGGAAGGGTATTAAAAGCCGCGCCTTGAGGGCCACACTTAAGAAACTACTTCACGAGTTTTCGGCAGCCACCGCCGACCCGACGACACACCGGCCCGTGGATGGGGCCGCGAAGGTGGGAAAAAGTGGGAGCCGGCCATAAGCCGGGTTCTGTCGAGGACAGTCATTCATCTGGGACGTCCGTCACCGGACGCCTCAAGCAGCCTACCCGGGTGCGATGCGGGCCACACCATGCACCCCTATTTGGCCTTGCTCCGGACGGGGTTTACCCTGCCACGAACTGTTACCAGTCGCGCGGTGCGCTCTTACCGCACCATTTCACCCTTACCTGTGCCCGAGGGCCATCGGCGGTGTATTTTCTGCGGCACTTTCCGTCGGCTCGCGCCGCCCAGGTGTTACCTGGCGTCCTGCCCTGTGGAGCCCGGACTTTCCTCCACATCCGAGGATGCAGCGACTGCCCGGCCGACTCCCGCGCTCCTTGTACGCCGCCCCGCCCCCGAACGCAAGGCACTCAAGGGCCTGTGCCACCGCGAAGCGGACGAAAGAGGTTAAGGTCAAAAGCGAATCGACAGGAAGAACGGAAGACCGGAAGAAAATTATTTAGGCAGCGAACGCTGGGCGCCTGCCCCTCCACCGCACCACCCCATTTGGTCGTCGTATTGATTCCCTTCCAGCCTTCCCTTCTTCCTGTGAAACGCTTTTGACCTTCTCCGTGGAGGAGTGATGGTCCTAGCCGGCGGCGTCCTTGAGGGTCAGGGCGCGGGCGTAGACGCGGTTGCGTGGCAGGTCGGTGGCGTCGGAGAGCAGGCGCGCGGCACGTTTGAGGGGGAGTTCCTGCAATAGCGCCGTCAGCAGGCGTTCGTGTTCGGCTGACAGCGGCTCGTCGGCCTCGCCCCCGGTTTCCGGTGCCGGGGCCGGCCCCAGGATCAGGACAAACTCGCCGCGGGTGCGGTTGGCATCCGCATCCAGCCAGGCCGGGAGGTCCGCGGCGGGGCCCCGGTAGTGCTCCTCGAACTGCTTGGTCAGCTCGCGCGCCAGGAATACCTCGCGCTCGGGCGCCAGTCCGGCCAGGTCCTCGGCCGCAGCCCGGATACGATGAGAGGACTCGAACACGATCGTGGTAACCGGCCGGGCCAGCAGCACCTCCAGCTGCCGCCGACGCGCCCCGGCCGCGTGCGGCAGAAAGCCCTCGAAACAGAACCGGTCGGATGGCAACCCCGCCACGGCCAGTGCCGCCAGCGGGGCACTGGGGCCCGGAACGGCCCGCACCGGCGCGCCCACCTCCCGCGCCGCGCGTACCAGACGGAAGCCGGGATCGGACACCAGCGGCGTGCCCGCATCCGAGACCAGAGCCACCGACTCCCCCGCCTGCAATGCCTCGAGCAGCGCAGGGATCCGCTCGGTCTCGTTGTGCTCGTGCAGGCTGACCAGCGGCGTATGCACACCCAGGTGGGCCAGCAGTCCGGCGCTGTGTCGCGTATCCTCCGCGGCAATGCGATGCACCCGGGCCAGAATCTCGCCCGCACGCGGGCTCATGTCGCCGAGATTACCAATCGGCGTGGCCACTACCCACAACGTGCCCCAGTTCGTTGACACGGCCTGATGCGCTTTCAATACTGACTCCTCATTCGCCAGGGAAACCTCGTGACCACCATCGTGCCCCGACCCCTTCATCGCGCCGGACACGCCCGGCCCCTGTCCCGCCTTGCCTTGTTGCTGCTGGCCACGGCCATTGTGGTCGGGTGCGCCACGCCGCGCCCGGACCCGGAGCCGGCCCCGGAACCCGAGCCCCGCGCGGACCTGGCCGAACTCCCGCCGGAGGTCCGCGCCCGCCTGCTGTTGAGCGAGGCGCGCTCGCGCCCGGAACCCGAGACGGTTCGGGGCGCCATCGAAGCCGTCCTGGCACTGGACCCGGCGACGCCGGATCAACTGGAGCGCGCCGACACCCTCTGGGCCGAGCTGCCCGACGCCGAACGGGACTCCCAGGCCGGCCGCCTGCTGGGCGCGCGCCTGGCGGCGGCCCAGCGCGACTGGGACCTGGCCCGCGAACGCCTCGGGGCGGACGATCCCGACGATCCGACGCGTTCACCGGAGGTCTATCGTGAAGGCCTGTCGCTCCATGCCCGGCTACTGGAACACGAAGGCCAATGGTATCAGGCCCTGGACGCCCGCCTGCGCCTGGACGGGCTCCTGATCATGGAACCGGATCTGCACAGCGAAAACCAGCAGCGCCTGTGGGGTCTGCTCGCGGCCCTGCGCCCGGCTCAGCGCGAACGGGTGATCGGCAACCACCCGCCGGATGGCGATGCCTGGGTCAGCCTGTTCCGGCTGCTGCGGGGCGCCGACACGCAGGACGCAGCGCGCCAGGCCGCGGGCCAGTGGCGGGAACGCCATCCCTCGCACCCGGCCAACAGCCTGTTGCCGGAGCTGTTGGCGTCCCATCCCCTGACGCCGGACGCACCGGGCGACACCCTGGTGCTCCTGCCCCTGTCGGGCGATCTCGGCGAACTCGGCAATGCGGTCCTGGACGGGATCACCCGCGCCTACTATGCAGAGGGGGCCAGCAACGGGCGCCTGATCGTTCGCGACACTCGCGGGGAGCCGGATGCCGCGGCCGCGCTCTACCGTCGGGGCGTGGAATCGGGCGTCGCGCGCATCATCGGCCCACTGCGGCGCGAATCGGTTCAGCAGGTGGCGGCCAGCGACCAGACCGTTCCGTCCGTGCTGCTGAACCGGGCCGGCACCATTGCCCACGAAGCGATGACCACGCTGGCTCTGAATCCGGAAGAGGACGCCCGGGCCGTGGCCGATCGCGCCGCGCGCGCCGGCTGGCTGCACCCGCTGGTGATCCTGCCGGAGGGCGCCTTCGGCGATCGCGTCGCGAGCGCCTACCAGGCGGCGCTCGCCGAGGACGACCGGAGCCCGCGCGACGTGATCCGGGTCCAGCCCACTGCGGGCGAGCTGAACGCCACCATTGGCAATGCCTTGGGGATCCCGCAAAGCGAATCCCGCATTCGCGAGGTGGCGCGCCGGACCGGGCTGGAACTGGAGGCGGATCCACAAGTACGCGCCGATGTGGATCATCTGTTCATCGCCGGCACCGCACCACAGGTAAGGCGTATCGTGCCGCACGTCCACTTTCACCGCGCGAGCCACCTGCCGATGATGGCAACAGCGCATGTCTATTCGGGACGCCCGGATGCCAATCGCGATGCCGACCTGAACGGGATCGTGTTTCCCGACGCACCCCACCTGTTCGACCGGGTGGGCCTGCTGGACGAAGACTCGGACGCGGGCGACGAGGCACTGCCCCGCTTCGTCGCTCTGGGGATGGACGCGCTGCGCCTGAGTCTGCGCCAGGAAACGGTGCGCGCCGCCCCGCATCACCAGTTGGTCGGCGCCACCGGGACCTGGGGACTGAACCCGTTCAATCACGAATGGGTGCGGGAGCCGGCCTGGGCGCGCTTCGAGCGCGGCGAACCCCGGCGCATCGACCTCCCCGCCGGAGGCTCCTGAGTGTTTCGTCCGGGCCTCTCGGGGCAGGCCGCCGAGGACCGGGCCGCCGCCTACCTCGAGACCCGCGGCCTGGAGATCCGGGCGCGCAACGTCCGCCGCCCGTATGGCGAGCTCGACCTCGTCGCCCAGGAGGGCGACACGCTCGTACTGGTGGAAGTGCGCAAACGCAGCCACCCGGGGTTCGGGGGCGGCGCGGAGAGCATCGACCGGCGCAAGCAGGCGCGCCTGCTTCGGGTCGCCGAGGCCTATTTGCAGGAGCATGCCTGGAACGGGCCGGTGCGTTTCGATGTCATGACCCTGGATGGCCGCGACCGGATCGACTGGCTGCAGGACGCCATCCAGGCACCCACTGATTAAGCCCACCCCATGACTCCACTGGCCCGCGAACTGGAACAACTGCTGGCACCCGGTGACCGGCTGCTCGACCCGGCCGACTGCTGGACGTATGGCGCCGACAACTCGAAGCTCCACGCGGTCCCGGACGCGGTGGCCTTCCCGCGTGACGCGGATACCGTGCGCGAGCTGGTACGGCTGTGCCGACGGCTGGGCGTTGCGCTCACCTGCCGGGGGCGCGGGACGGGCACCACGGGCGCCGCGGTGCCGGACCACGGGGGGCTGGTGGTGTCCTTCGAGCACATGAACCGCATCCTCGAGGTGGACCCGGACAATCGCTGGCTGATCGCGGAACCCGGTGTCACCAACGGCGAGATCCAGCAGGCCGCGGGACGCCACGGCTTTTTCTGGCCACCGGATCCGACCAGTAGCGCCTACTGCACCCTGGGCGGCAACCTGGCCTACAACTCCGCGGGACCGCATGCGGTGAAGTACGGCACCCCGCGGGACAACACCCTGGGCCTCGCCGGCGTGGCCGGCACCGGAGAGGCCTTTCGCACCGGAGTCCACACCACCAAGGGCGTCGTGGGCTACGACCTCACCCGGCTGCTGATCGGCTCCGAGGGCACGCTGGCCGTGATCACCGAGGCCACGCTGCGCCTCACCCCCAGGCCCGAGGCGACCCGCCTGATCCAGGCGGTATATCGCGATGTCGGCGACGCCGCGCGCGCCGTCTCGCGCCTGATGGCCCGGGCAGAAGTCCCCTCGGCGCTGGAATTCATGGACCACTCCGCCATCGCCATGATTCGCGACTATGACCCGGACTGCCCCCTGCCCCCGGACGCCGGCGCCATCCTGATGATCGAAACGGATGGCACCGAGGCCGGTATCGACGCCACCACCGCCGGCGTGCGCGCCGCGGCCGAGGGCCCCGGCTGCCTGGAGACGCACAGCGCCGACACGCCCGAGGCGGCGCAGGCCCTGTGGGCCGTACGCAAGGCCCTGTCGCCGGCGCTGCGGACCGTGGCGCCGAAGAAGATCAACGAGGACGTGGTCGTGCCGGTCTCCCGCATCCCCGAGCTGATCGCGGGCCTGGACCGCCTGGCCACCGAGCATGCGATCAAGATCGTGAATTTCGGCCATGCCGGCAACGGGAACATCCACGTGAACCTGCTGGTGAACCCGGACGATCCGCAGGAGCTGGCCGCGTCCGAGCGCTGCCTGGACGGGGTCTTTACGCTGGTCCTCGCGCTCGGCGGCACCCTGTCCGGCGAACACGGTATCGGCCTGGTCAAGCGCCCCTATGTGGCGCGCGAGCTGGACCCGGTGGCACTGGGGCTGATGGCGGGCATCAAGCGCGAGTTCGATCCGGACAACATCCTGAACCCAGGCAAGGCACCCGGCCCGCCCTGAGACGCCCGGCCCTTCGGGCGGAACCCGTCCCCGGAAAAGAAAAGGGCCCCGTACGGGGCCCGAATTCCTACTTGACGACCTTGAGCGACGGCCCCTTGCGCCTGGGCGCCGGGGCATCCTCTCCGCCCCCGCCGTCACCGGACCCATCCGGCGGCGTACCCGGACCATCGTCCTCGGGGCCGGGCCCCGGCTCACTGCCGAACATCATGCCCTGCCCGTTCTCGCGGGCGTAGACCGCCAGGACCGCCGGCATCGGCACGAACACATCCATCGGGTTGCCGGCGAAACGGGCCGAGAAGGCCACGGCGTCGTCCCCGATATTCAGGGCCTGTACCGCGGAGGGGCCAACGTTCAGGGTGATCTTGCCCTGATCCACAAAGGCCTCGGGCACGACGACGCCCTCGACTGTGGCGTCGACCAGGATATGCGGCGTGAAGCCGTTATCCGTGACCCACTCCCACAGCGCGCGGAGCAGATAGGGGCGCGACGAAGTCACAGGCGCAGCTCGCGCTCGGCCTCGGTCAGACTCAGCTGGAACGACTCGCGCTTGCAGACCCGGTCGGCATATTCCTGGATCGCCTGCGGCAACGAGGCCAGGTCGATACCGACCGCCGGAAGCCGCCACATCACGGGCGCGATGGCACAGTCAACGATGGAGAACTCGTCACTCAGGAAGTACGGCTTGAGTTCGAAGATCTCCGCCGAGCTCACCAGGCTCTCGCGCAGGATCTTGCGCGCCTTGGTCAACCCCGAGCCGGAGGCCTTGTAGACGGCGTCCAGCCCCTCGTACCAGTCGCGCTCCACGCGATAAAGCGCCAGCCGCGCGGCCGCCCGCGAGACCGGATCCACCGGCATCAACGGCGGATGCGGAAAGCGCTCGTCCAGGTATTCGGTGATGACATGTGTCCCATACAGGGCCAGGTCGCGATCCACCAGGGTCGGGACCTCGTTGTACGGATTCAGATCGGAGAGATCCTCGGGCAGCTCGTCCGGCCCGAGATTCACGACATCCACGGCGATGTCCTTCTCCGCGAGGATGATGCGCACCCGGTGGCAGCGCACACAGTCGTGAGCAGAAAACAGGGTCATAACGGAACGACGGTTGGCGACCAGCGCCATGGCTTTCTCCCTACCCCGGTCGGTCGGTTTCCCGTGCCGGGCAGACGGTCAATAACACCGGCGCGCGATCCTCCGTGATCAACGCGCCGGCGACGGTTCAGGCCGCCTAGTGTACGTCTTTCCAGTACTCCTTTTTCAAGAAGTAGGCCAGGATCGTGAAGATCCCGAGGAAAATCAGCACGTACAGGCCGATCCGCTGGCGGTCCAGCTGCATCGGCTCGCCCATGTAGGAGAGGTAGGTGACGATGTCGCGCACGGCCCGGTCGTATTCGCTGGGCGTCATGCTACCGGAACGCACCAGCTCCAGGCGCTCGTTACCGTCCTCGTCCACGACCTTTTCCTGCCAGCCCTGCAGTTCCCACAGGATATGGGGCATGCCGACGTTCTCGAACACCTCGTTGTTCGCGCCCAGCGGCCGCGACTCGTCGATGTAGAAGCTCTTCAGGAAGGTGTAGACCCAGTCCTCGCCATTGATGCGGGTGGTCATGGTCAGGTCGGGCGGCACCACGCCAAAGGCCTCTTCGCCGTAGGCGTCGCTCATGGCGTTCTTCATCAGCGAACCCACGCCGACCGGGTCGCCGGCCTCGTCGGTCATGAAGATGAAGTTATCCACCATGTGCTGCTCGGTCAGGCCGATATCCCGCGCGACGCGGTTGTAGCGCATGTACTCGGTGGAGTGGCAACCCATGCAGTAGTTCATGAACAGGTTGGCTCCGCGCTGCAGCGAGGCCTCGTTGCTCACATCAATGTTGGCCTTTTCCAGATCGCCGTCGTAGCCGGCCGCCGAGGCGGCCGGGACGGTGAACACGGCCACAGCGGCCAGGAATGTAGTTGCAATCAGCGTTTTCATTACGAAGTCACCCTTTCCGGAACGGCACGGTCACGGCCCAGGCCACGCGCAAAGGCGGGGGCCACCATGGTCACGAACAGATACACGGTC
>JBJHBC010000003.1:0-19940 GCA_050485285.1 Thioalkalivibrio sp. | reverse complement strand
CAGCGGCCAGGAATGTAGTTGCAATCAGCGTTTTCATTACGAAGTCACCCTTTCCGGAACGGCACGGTCACGGCCCAGGCCACGCGCAAAGGCGGGGGCCACCATGGTCACGAACAGATACACGGTCGGAATCAGCCAGGACCACATGATCAGGCTCGCGTCACTCGGGTCGAAACGCACAATGTCGTAGAACGTGTAGATCCCGACCAGCACGACGAACGCGATCAGGCTGAAGGCCGCCGAGCGCTCCTTGCTGAGGAACCACAGCAGGAAGAAGAACGCGAAGTAGACCGTGGAGAAGCGCAGGCTCATCTCGCTGACCTCGGTGGTGGCCTGCTGCAGACCCAGCCAGCCCAGGATCACGAAGGCCACCACGAACACCGCCAGGTTGAACTTGGCTGCGAACGAACGGTAGCGCATCGACAGGACCGGGTTGCGATCCAGCCAGGGGATGAAGAACAGCATCACCACGGCGCCGCCCATCGCCAGCACGCCGAGGAACGGATCCGGAACGGAGCGCAGCACGGAGTACATCGAGGTGAAGTACCAGACCGGCGGAATCAGGTCCGGGGTCACCAGCGGATCGGCCGGGATCATGTTGTCCGGCTTCAGGAACTTCCCGCCGCCTTCGGGGAAGAAGAACATGATCGCCGCGAAGACCATCAGGAACACGCCGACACCCACCAGATCCTTCACGGAGTAGTAGGGGTGGAACGGGATGCCATCCTTCGGGATGCCGTTCTCGTCCTTGTTCTTCTTGATCTCGACACCGTCCGGGTTGTTCGAGCCCACTTCATGCAGCGCAATGATGTGCGCGGCCACCAGCATGATCAGCACCAGCGGCAGGGCCACCACGTGCAGCGCGAAGAAGCGGTTCAGCGTGGCATCGGACAGCAGGAAATCACCGCGGATCCAGGTCACCAGGTCCGGCCCGATGTACGGGATGGTCTGGAACAGGTTCACGATCACCTGCGCGCCCCAGTAGGACATCTGACCCCACGGCAGCAGGTAGCCGGCGAAGGCCTCGGCCATCAGCACCAGGTAGATCAGCACACCGAAGATCCAGATCAGCTCGCGCGGCTTCTTGTAGGAGCCGTACAGAAGCGCCCGGAACATGTGCAGATAGACCACGACGAAGAACATCGAGGCGCCCGTGGAGTGCATGTAGCGGATCAGCCAGCCCCACTCCACGTCACGCATGATGTACTCGACCGACGCGAACGCGAGTTCCGCATCGGGCTTGTAGAACATGGTCAGGAAGATGCCGGAGACGATCTGGATGACCAGCACCAGCAGGGCGAGGGAACCGAAGAAATACCAGAAGTTGAAGTTCTTCGGTGCATAGTACTGCGCCAGATGCTCGTTCCACATCTGGGAGAGCGGGAAGCGGGCATCCACCCAGCCCAGCAGACCGCCCTGGATCTTGGTATCAGGATTGCTGGCCATTTAGATCGCCTCCCCGTCTTCGTCTTCACCAATGACAAGCAAGGTGTCCGTGCGGTACATGTGCCGCGGGACGACCAGGTTGGTGGCCGCCGGCATGTTGCGGTACACGCGACCGGCGAGGTCGAAGCGCGAACCGTGGCAGCCGCACAGCCAGCCGCCCTGCCAGTCGGCGCCCATCTCGGGATCGCCAATCTCCGGACGGTAGGTCGGCGAACAGCCCAGATGGGTGCAGATGCCGATCACGACCAGGATCTCCGGATCGCGCGAACGGAACTCGTTCTGCGCGTAGGCCGGCTGCTGGCTCTCGACCTCGGATTCCGGATCGCGCAGACGATCGGTCACTTCGGACAAACCGGCGACCATCTCTTCGGTGCGTCGCACGACCCAGATGGGCTGGCCGCGCCATTCGACGCTGACACGCTGGCCCGGCTCGACAGCGGACACGTCGAACTCGACAGGGGCCCCGGCCGCCTGAGCGCGCGCGCTGGGCTGCAAGGACGCCAGGAACGGGGCCGCGACAGCGGCGACTCCGGCTCCGCCTACGACGGATGTCGCGGCGACGAGGAACCGGCGCCGGCCTCGGTTTACGCCTTGGTTTGCCATGTTTGTCTCTCCAAACAACGTGTTGAAATCGTATTCCCGCAGCCACGCAACCAAGGCGCAGCATGAACGCGAGGGGCCTTGGCCGCACGCGCGAATACCCATCTGGGCGGGCTGTAAAATCCGATAGAATTCCCGAACACGCTAATAAGGTCAAGTAGATTACTGCCTTAAAACCGAGCCTTGCACTCGGCCAAACGCCACCGGAAACCTTGTAAGGCGCTGATTATGAGGCGGCTTGCACCAGACTCCGGCAACGCCCCGAAACCGCACGAATTGCACCACAATCTCGCAGCGCGCCGCGCCGGCAGGGGCACAGAGACGTCAGGCAGGATTGTCGATTTCGATAAACTCGTGCTCGAGACCGAAGCGCTCCGCGCACCACTGGCCCAGGGCCGGGGCCCCGTAGCGCTCGGTCGCATGATGTCCGGCAGCGAAGTAGTGCACCCCCAGCTCGCGCGCCTCGTGGGTGGTCTGCTCGGAGATCTCGCCACTGATATAGGCATCCACCCCCTGTGCCGCGGCCTCGGGCAGCAGGGACTGGGCCCCGCCGGTGCACCAGGCGATACGGCGGATCGGATGGTCACCGGCCTCTACACACAGGGCCTCGCGCCCCAGCACGTTGCTGATGTGCGCCTGCATGTCCGGCGCCGACAATGCCCGCGCCGGGGTGCCAACCTGGCCGACGCCATCCTCGCGCAGCACACCGCCGATCGCGAAGCCCAGGCGCCCGGCCAGCTGGGTGTTGTTGCCCAGCACCGGGTGGGCATCCAGCGGAAGATGATAGGCGACCAGGTTGATGTCATGCGTCAGCAGCAGGCGCATGCGCTCGCGCTTCATGCCGGTCACCTCCTGCGCTTCGCCCTTCCAGAAGTACCCGTGGTGCACCAGGATCAGGTCGGCCCCGGCCTCCACCGCCGCCTCGACCAGTGCCAGGGAGGCGGTCACCCCGCTGACGATCCGGCGGATCTCGCGGCGCCCCTCCACCTGCAGGCCATTCGGGCAGTAATCGCGGAAGCGCTCCGGCTCGAGCTCCGCATTCAGTGCCTGCATCAGTTCATCGCGATTGACCACGGCGGGATCCCCTGTTGAACGCTGATTCGGTATATTCGACATATGGTGAATTTCTCTCGCTTTCTGCTGCAAGCCGCGCTGACCGGCATTGCCTTGGCCGTGGTGATCGCGGTGTTCTTCCCCGAGATCCTCGGCCGCGACGAATCCGGCGCCGATCTGCAGGTCGCCGAACCCGTGCCGGCCCCGGGCGCCACGGGTGCGCCAGCCAGCTACGCCGACGGCGTACGCCGCGCCGCGCCCGCGGTCGTCAACATCATGACCTCGCGCACCATCGACCGGCCCTCCGGCCTCGGGCTGCACGAATTCTTCGGCCAGCCGCTTCCGCCGGGTGAACAGGAGCAGTCCAGCCTCGGTTCCGGGGTCATCATGACCGAACAGGGGCACATCCTCACCAATCACCACGTGATCGAGGAGGCGGATGCCATCGCCATCATGCTCCCCGGCGGGGAGGCCCATCCGGCAGAGATCATCGGCATCGATACCGACACCGACCTTGCCGTGCTGCGCGTGCATGCACCGGGACTGGGTGTCGCCACCTTGGGGCACTCCAGCGAACTGCAGGTTGGCGATGTGGTCCTGGCCATCGGCAACCCCTTCGGGGTCGGCCAGACCGTCACCCAGGGCATCGTCTCCGCCACCGGTCGCAACCAGCTCGGCATCAACACCTTCGAGGACTTCATCCAGACCGACGCGGCCATCAACCCGGGCAACTCCGGCGGCGCCCTGATCAATGCCCGCGGCGAGGTCATCGGCATCAACACCGCGATCTTCTCGCGCTCCGGCGGCTCCCACGGCATCGGCTTCGCGATCCCGGTGGATCTGGCACGCAGCGTGATGACCGAGATCATCGAACAGGGCTATGTCGCCCGCGGCTGGCTGGGGATCGAGGTCCAGGCGATGAACCGCGAGCTGGCTGAATCCTTCGGTCTGGACACGCCGCGCGGCGTGCTGGTCGCCGGCATCCTGCGCGAGGGGCCTGCGGAAGAGGCTGGAATCCGACCGGGGGACATCATCACCCACCTGGACGGCAACAGCGTGAACACCCCGCGCGAGGCCCTCAACGTCATTGCCCGCACCTCGCCCGGCGCGACCCTCGACATCCGCGTCCAGCGCGAGGGCGAGGACGTCGAACTCGCCGCCACAGTCGCCCAGCGACCCATCTGACGACGACTTACAGGGAAACACTGATCAATGCTTCCTGGCGCCCTCACCTATCCACCAGCCGGCGAACTGACCGTAGTCAGCACCGCGGTCAACAACAGGATCGACGCGACCAGTCCCCCCTCCAGCGCGATACTGCGGCGCAGCCGTCCGGGGGCCCCGGGTTCGCCGCGCTCGAACGCCGGCACCAGCCGCCACTTGTTCGCGGCGGCCAGCAGCAGGAGCAGTCCGACGATCAGGACCTTGCCGATCAGCAACTGCCCATAGCCCGTGGTGAGTAATGGCTTGACACCGCCCAGCAGCAAGGCCGCCAGCACCACACCGGCGAACACCAGCAGCCCGACCCCGAACACCGCCACCTGGCCGAAGCGCGCCAGGATGCGCGCCGCATCGCCACCTTCCGGCGAATGCCCCGCCTGGCGATACAGCGGCCACAACGAACCGATCCAGAAGGCCGCGGCCAGCAGATGCAGCACCAGCAGACCACCCAGCAGGACGCGCGGCTCGTCGACCGTGTGCCCGACCTGCACGAAGGCGAGCATCACCAGCAATACGCCGGCAAGGCTGAGACCGTAGCCCAGCCCCGGCAGGCGGCGGGCATCCAGCAGGATCGCCTGCACCAGCAACAAACCGCTCACGGCCAGGACTAACCGGGTTCCCTGCGCCCCCTCGAACACCATGCCGAGCAGCATTGGGTCCACCGTGGAGGCAACAGCGCCGCCCCCGAGATACCCCGCCTGCAACGGCCACTGAATCAGGGCCAGGGCAATCGCGATCCAGGCCGCGATGGCGCCGGCGCGGCTGGCCGTCCGGCGCTCCGGACCCGGCAGATCCGGAAACGCCAGACGAAACAGTACCGTCCCGGTTGCCAGCAGGGCGCCGCCGTAGAACCCGGCCACCACGAGGATCATCGCGACGGTCCAGGCCTCCACGCCGGCGAGGGCCGACAGCCAGGCCACGGCTCAGTCCCCGACCGTGAAGCGGAAACCGTCGGACATCATGTGGCCGTCGCGGGCCAGACCCCGCCAGCGCACCTGGTAGTCGCCGACCGGAAGCGGCTCGGCGGGTTCCACGAAGTAGCGTTCGGTGGGCTCGTTGCCCGGCCGATTCGTCAGGCGCACGCGCCCTTCAGGACCGGTCACGTCGAACTGGGTGATGCGCATCGCGCCCTCGAACTCGATGCCGATCTGCTCGGGCGAGCCTTGCACAGTGGAACCGTCCTCCGGCGTACTGCCCAACTCGCCCTCATGCGCCGCCAGAGGCATTGTGACGGCCAGCAGCAGAGCCGCCAGGCCGGTACGGATGATGGGATGAGTCGTCTTCTTGGGCTGCATGGGGTGACCTCTCTATAGTTCTGGAAAACCGAAAATCGGCGCCATAGCAGGGTCCGGGGCTCCGTGTGGAACCCCGGCCCTCTCCGGCTTCAAGCGCCTTGTCTAGTGGTTATGGCCGTCGTGGCCGCCATGCCCCCCGTTTCCGCCACGGCCATCATGGCCGTTATGGCCATGCGCCTCGCGGCTGGGGGTCGGCAGCGTGTCGGAACCCTCGCCGGCAAGTTTGCCGCGGCGCACCGGATTGCCGAAGTCCGGGTCATCGCTGACCATCCAGGCAACCTCGCCCTCCGGATGCCAGTACCAGCCCGGGTCACGGAAGTCGCCCGGCTCCAGGTCATCACGTACCTTGATCAGGGTGAACATCCCGCCCATGCCGATATTGCCGAACGGGCCCTGCCCCATGGCCATCGCCAGGGTGTTCTCCGGTCCGGGCATATGGCCGCTGTCGGTATGGTCCTGATGGTCCGCCATGCCGTGTTCGCCCATCGCCATGTAGTCCGGGAGGATCGAACGGATCTCCTCCTCGATCCCGGACTGGTCCACCCCCAGCGGGTTGGCAATGCCGTGTCCCATCGGGTTCATCGTGTGGTGGGACATGTGGCAATGGTATGCCCAGTCCCCCGGCGGGGCCACGAACTCGATATCGCGGGTCTGGCCAACACCGACGATCTCGGTGGTCTCCTTGCGCCACTGCGCGCGCGGCCAGCGCCCGCCATCGGAGCCCGTCACCTCGAACGAGACGCCGTGCACGTGCATCGGGTGGTTCCACATCGACAGGTTGCCCATGCGGATGCGCACCCGCTCGCCGGTCTTTGCCACCAGCGAGTCGATGGCCGGGAACACCTTCGAGTTCATCGACCACAGGTCGAAGTCCACCATCACCGACGGATCCGGCGTGCGGGTCCCAGGGTGCAGGCCCCAGTTGTGCAGCATGATCGCGTAGTCGCGATCCACCGGTTCGATCTCGCCGTCCTTCGGGTGGATGATGAACATGCCCATCATGCCCATCGCCATCTGCACCATCTCGTCGGCATGCGGGTGGTACATGTGCGTGCCGTGCTGGTTCAGCTCGAACTCGTAGACGAAGGTCTCGCCCGGATGGATCGGCGGCTGGGTCACACCCTTCACCCCGTCCATGCCCGAAGGCAGGTGGATGCCGTGCCAGTGCACCGAGGTGTATTCCGGCAGACGGTTGGTCACGTAGATGCGCACGCGATCACCCTCCACCGCCTCGAGGGTCGGGCCGGGCGTGGTGCCGTTGTAGCCCCAGCACTTGGCGACCGAACCGGGCGCGAACTCGTGCTCGATCTCCTCGGCCACCAGGTGAAACTCCTTCACCCCGTCGTTCATGGTGTAGGGCAGCGTCCAGCCATTGGGCGTGTGCACGGGCATGTAGCCCTGCTCGGTACGTTCGCCCGGCGTGTGATCGCCCTGGTTGTGGTGTTCGTGACCGGTTTCGGCCATCACCCGGGTCAGGGTGGTCGCCGGCAGCAGGGCGCTGGCGGCAATCAGAAAATTACGGCGTTTCATCAGTGATGCCCTCCATGCCCGTGGTCGGAATGCTCGTCGGTGTCGTGATCCCCGTGATTCATGCCCTCATGGCCGTCGCCATGATCCATGCCGCCATGGGCTTCGTGACCCCCTTGGTCCATGCCGGAGTGACCCTCGTGTCCATCGCCGTGGTCCATGTCACCGCGGGCTCCGTGATCCATGCCTCCATGAGCTCCGTGGTCCATGGCGGCCGGCTCGTGCTCGAGCCCGGACGTTTCCAGATAACCGGCGCTACCCGGCTCGCCACCCGGCAGTTCACCGGCGACGGAATACGCCAGCGCCGCGCGCGCCTGCCAGTATTCGCCCAGGGCCGCGACGGCCTTCTGCCAGTCGGCCAGTTCCTCCTGCTTGCCGGCCAGGAGGTCAAACACGTCGTCGAACATGAAGTTCACGCGCTCCTGCAAACGCTGAAGCATCACGTCCCGGGCCGGCAGCAGATCCTCCTGCAGCACCCCGAAACGCGCGCGCTGGTGGGCAAGGCGGTCGAACCGCTGATGCACGTCGTCCGTTATTGCATGGACCAGGGCCTCGCGCCGTGCCTCGCCGTCGGCGAGCCGCGCCTCGGCACGGGCAATTCCGGACTGGTTCTGGTTGAAGATCGGCAGGGTGAACGAGATGCCACCGCCCCACAGGCGCGTCCCGTCGCCCTCGCGCTCGAACTCGAGGCCGGGCTCGATATCGCCCATCCAGCGGTAACGCCGTACCAGCGCCACGCCCTCGGTCAGCCCTTCCAGGGCATGATCCAGCGCCCGCAGGTCCAGGCGCTGCTCCAGCGCCTGTTCGACCAGGGCCTGGCGTTCCTCGACCTCCGCCAGCGGCAGGGGCAGTTCGCCCGGGAGCTCCCAGTCGTGGGCCTGTCCGGGCAGCCCCATCAGATGGGCCAGGCGCAACCGCGCCTCGCGCTCGCGCTGACGCGCATCCTGGAGTTCCAGCCGTGCCTCGGCGGCGCGGATGCGCAGCTGAGCCCGCTCAAGGTCCGAGATGTTGCCGGCGTCATAGAAGCGCTCGCCCAGGCGCGCGCCCAGGTCGGCCGCACGGGTCTCCAGGCGCTGCACTTCGGTGCGCTGGCGCGCGGCGACCGCGTCGTACCAGGCACGCTCGGTATCGCTGGCCAGCGCGACGATACCTTCGGCCAGGTGCAGGCGGGTGGATTCCCAGTGGGACTGCGCCATCTCCTGGCGCGAGCTGCGCATCAGCAGACCGGAGATCCCCCAGCCCAGACCGACGCCGTAGTCGTTGCCACCACCGCCCTCGGGGCGCATCACCGACAGCGACAGCGAGGGGTTGGAAAACTGCGACGCCTCGACCACATCGGCCGCGGTCAGATCCAGCCTGGCGTAGGCCTGCTGCATGCGCGGGTTGCGCCAGATGGCCTGGTGAATGGCCTCGTCGAGCGTCAGCTCGCCGGAGGGTCGGGGCATCTCCGCTTCGGGCAGGTCGATCCCCTGCACCGAGATGTCCGCCGCCAGTTCGGAGCGATCCAGCTCGGGCGCGGTAACCGCGCAGCCGGCGAGGAACAGCGCCGACACGACGGGGAGCAGCAATCGGGTTGCTCGCATCGTGAAAATCTCCTTGATTCCGTTTCGATTCCGCGCCACGCAAACGCGTGCCACGGCCATGCCGCCCGCCGCCCAGAATCACCAGACGCACGGGCAGGAACCGGCCGAACAACCGGCATCGGGATCAGGAGAGGATCGGGGGTCGATACAACGCGGACGCGGGTGGGCCGCTCTGGAAGGCATACAGGCTCATCGCCTGCACCACCGGGGTCAGCAGGCGCATTCCGGTGATGGATGGCACGCCCTGGCAGTGGCTGCAGGCCGAACAACTGGCCAGACAGGACCCGTCCACGCAATCGGCGTGTACGAGCAATTCGCTGGCCTGGGAATACTTCGCGGGGACTTCGGGCTCATGAACCACACCATGCGGCGCACTGGCGTGGCCACCTTGATGATCGCGCGCATGATGACGGTCGTGGTCACTGTCCCCGGGGGCCGCTGCAGGATCATGGCCCGCGTGATCCGCATGACCGGCACCGCCGGAGGACGGAGCCCCGTGCATCGCGTGCCCGGCGTGACCGTCTCCCATACCCGCAGTCGCCGCCAGCGCCGGCAGGCCGGCAATCGCCAGCACCAGCATCCAGCACAGCAGTCGGTGGAAGACCCGTTTCACGTCGGTCAAACCCTCATCTCAGGAGGAATCACCCCGGTAACCCGCCGATACGCTACCACAGCCCGCACACATCAGCGCACCCCTGTGGGAGCGGGCTTGCCCGCGAAGCCCCCGCCAAAGCCGGACGCGGGCAGGGGCATTCGCGTGCAGGCACGTTCCCACACACATTCCCGTCGCCCCATCGGCCAGAGGGCTGGCCTCCTACGCGAGCGCGCGCTCGATCACGTCGCGCAGGTCGCGCGACACTTCGAGCGCGGCGAGGCGCTCGAGTTCCGCACGCATCTGCTCGCCGCGAACCTTGTCCACCTTTTGCCAGCGCGTCAGCGGCTGCGCCAGGCGCGCGGCGGTCTGCGGGTTCATCGCGTCCAGCTTCTCGACGAAGCGGCCCATGCGGCGGTAACCCTCGCCGTCGTCCTGGTGGAAGTGACGTTCGTTGCGTGCCATGAACGGCCCCAGCACCGCGCGCACTCGGTTCGGGTTGGTCCAGCGGAACCCGGGGTGCTCCAGCAGCGCGTCCAGGCGCTCGAAGCCGCCGGTCACCTGGCTGCCGGCCTGCAACCCGAAGTACTTGTCCAGCACCAGCGGATCGTCGCGGTAACGCTGCTCGAAGTCCGTCAGCAGCACCTCGCGGGCCTCGTGATCCAGCTCGTTCACCGCATTCAGCGCGCCCATGCGCATGGTCATGCTGCGCGCCTTCTGGTACTGCGCCAGGGCCTCGGGCACCGCGGCCTGGTCGCCGGCGGCCACGCGCAGCGCCAGCAGGCGGTTGCGCAGCTGGCGCAGGCCCATCGCCTCGGCGGTGAAGGCGCCGTTGTCCACGTCGTCCAGCTTCGGCTGGATCTGCTGCATCGCGCCGGTCAGCGGGGCGTAGAGGCGCTTCTCCAGGTCATCGCGCTCCATGCGCAGGCGCACCGGATCGACGCGCTCGAACAGCTCGGCCAGCTCGCGCGTGGGCGGCAGCTGCAGGATGGTCGCCAGCAGCACCGGCTCGATCGCCGGGTCCTCGATCAGGGCATGCAGGGCGTGCTCGGTGGCGGCCTCCAGCGCCGAGTCGGCGGCATCGTGCTCGATGCGTGACCGGATCGCGCGGCGGAACAGGGTCTGCGCCGCCTCCCAGCGGGAGAAGGCATCGTCGTCATGCGCCAGCAGGTGGGCCAGTTCGTCCACGCCCTGGTTGGCGTTCAGGATCACCGGGGCGGAGAAGCCGCGCAGCCAGGAGATCGCGGTCGGCTCGGCGGACAGGCCCTCGAAACAGAAGGTGTGCTCGGCGGCCTCCAGCTCCAGCACCCATTCGTCGCGCTCGGCGTCGTCGCCATCCAGGCGCGCGTGGATGCGCTGGCCGTCCGCGTCCAGAAAGGCCATGCGCATCGGGATCACCACCGGCGCCTTGTGCTCCTGCCCCGGGGTCGGCAGTGTTTCCTGCGCCAGGGTGATGCGCGCTGGACCACCCGGGCCGTCGAAGGCCGTGGTCGCGGTCACGTGCGGGGTACCGGCCTGGGTGTACCAGCGCTTGAAGCGGGACAGATCGCGCCCACTGACCTTGGCCATCACCGCGACAAAGTCGTCGGTGGTCACCGCCTGACCGTCGAAACGCTCGAAGTACACATCCAGCCCGCGGCGGAAGGTCTCGCGCCCGATCAGGCTGCGCAGCATGCGGATCAGCTCCGCGCCCTTCTCGTACACCGTCAGGGTGTAGAAGTTGTTGATCTCGGCGTAGTGATCCGGGCGCACCGGGTGCGCCAGCGGCCCGGCGTCTTCCGGGAACTGGTGGGCGCGCAACAGCGAGACGTCGTCGATGCGCTTGACCCCGAACAGGGTGCAGTCGGTGGTGAATTCCTGGTCGCGGAAGACCGTAAGCCCCTCCTTCAGCGACAGCTGGAACCAGTCACGACAGGTCACGCGGTTGCCCGACCAGTTGTGGAAGTACTCGTGGGCGATCACCGACTCGATGGCGACGAAATCGTCATCCGTGGCGGTGTCGGGGCTGGCCAGCACGTACTTGGCGTTGAACAGGTTCAGCCCCTTGTTCTCCATCGCCCCCATGTTGAAGTCGTCCACCGCGACGATCATGTACACGTCCAGATCGTATTCGCGGCCGAAGGCCTCCTCGTCATAGCGCATCGCACGCTTCAGCGAGGCCAGCGCGTGGTCACAGCGATCGGCGTTGTGCGCCTCGACATACAGCTCCAGCGCGACCTCGCGCCCGGACATGGTGGTGAAGGTGTCGCGCTGGCAGGCCAGATCCCCGGCGACCAGCGCAAACAGGTACGACGGCTTGGGGAACGGATCCTCCCACACCGCATAGTGGCGCCCGCCATCCAGCTCGCCGGCCTCCACGCGGTTGCCATTGGCCAGCAGGACCGGGTACTGCGCCCGGTCCGCCTCCAGGCGCACACGGTAGGGGGTCAGCACATCCGGGCGGTCGGGGAAGAAGGTGATGCGGCGAAAGCCCTCCGGCTCGCACTGCGTGCACAGCATGCCGCTGGAGGCGTACAGGCCTTCCAGCGCGGTGTTCTGCTCCGGGTGACAGCGGCTGACGATCTCCAGCCGCGCACGCTCCGGCAGGCCGTGCAGCAGCAGGCCCTCGGCATCCTGCTCCAGCATGTCCTCGCCCGGCTGCGCGCCATCCACGGTCAATGACACCAGCTCGACGCCATCGCCGTAGAGCCGCAGCGCCCCGTTCGGCTCCACCGCCTGCGGATTGCGGCGCACCGCCATGCGCGTGGTCACCTCGGTCGTCGCCGCGGACAGATCAAAGTCCAGCTCCAGGCTCTCCACCACAAACGCCGGCGGCTGGTAATCGCTCAGATAAACCGCCTGGGGACTCGCATCACGCATTCCAAACTCCAAATCAAAGGCACTGCAAAAGGTTTAACACGCCACCACAGCCTCGACGTCAAACCCGGACCATGGCCCTGTCATTGCCAACGCAGCTCCGGCCCCACGCCGCGATCACAGCCCGGAAACTGGCACCAGACCACCAATCCGTTAGCATACCGCGCATGGAATGGATCGATATCTGCTTCAACCTCACCCACGAATCCTTCAACAAGGAACGCGACGAGGTCCTCGAGCGCGCCCGCGAGGCCGGCGTCTCCTGGATGCTGATCACCGGCGCCGACGCCCACCAGAGCGAGAAGTGCCTGGAGATCGCCGACCAGTACCCGGACTGCTGCCGCGCCACCCTGGGCGTCCACCCGCACCTGGCAAAGCAGTGGACCGACGCGATCGCCGCCCGGTTCAGTGACCTCGCCCGCGCGGACGAAAACGTCGTCGCCATGGGCGAGATGGGGCTGGACTACAACCGCGACCACTCGCCGCGACCACAGCAGCGCATCGCCTTCGAGGCCCAGCTGGAACTAGCCGCCGATCTCGGCCTGCCCGTGTTCCTGCACGAGCGCGACGCCCACCACGACTTCGCCCGGATCCTGCGCCGCTGGCGCCACAAGCTGCCGGCCGCCGTGGTGCACTGCTTCACCGGCGAGGCCGACGCCCTGGCCGAATACCTCGATCTCGACTGCCACATCGGCATCACCGGCTGGGTCTGCGACGAGCGCCGCGGCACCCACCTCCACCCGCTGGTCCCGACCATCCCGCGCGGCCGCCTGATGATCGAGACCGACGCCCCCTACCTCCTGCCGCGCACCCTGCCCAAGGGCTCCGGCAAGAAGCTCGGCAACGGCCGGCGCAACGAACCCGCCTTCCTCCCTCACATCGGCGAATACGTGGCCCAGCTGCGCGACGAGAGCCCAGAAGACCTCGCCGCCCACACCACCGCCACCGCCCGCGCCTTCTACGGCCTTCCCGAAACCGCGGATGCCTGACGGACAGCACCGGACACACTGGGCGCGACGGTCGGGCCTGGCAGGGGCAAACCGCCGAGGAGACGCGGACGGCCGAACCTGGACAATCCACTATTCGATCGTGTGTGAATCACGCTTCCGGCACGATTGAAGCCACCCGCGGGCGCGTTGCCTCGGGGGGCAAGGGCGCGCAGGATGTTGAGTCAGTTGGCGATTAGAGTGAGGGCTGTGCGTATGAAGACTTCGGTGATTCTGACGTTGATCGGGCCGGACCGGCCGGGGCTGGTGAGCGCGGTAGCGGCGCGGGCACGGGCGGCGGGCGGCAACTGGCTGGAGAGCCGGATGACGCAGCTGGCCGGGCAGTTTGCCGGGGTGGTGCTACTGGAGGTGGATGCCGAGAACGCCGACGCACTGGAGGCCGCGCTGCGCGAGCTGGCAGGCGACGGGCTGCAGGTGCATATCCAGCGCGGCAGCGAACTGCCCCCGGCGGCGCGGCATCCGGTGGTGCTGGACCTGATCGGGCACGACCGACCGGGGATCGTGCAGGACATTACCGCTGTACTCTCGCGCCACGGTGTCAGCGTCGAGACGCTGGAGACGGCCTGCGAACCGGGCTCGATGACCGGCGAGCCAATGTTCCGCGCGAGGGCCCGCCTGGGCGTCCCCGAGGGCGTCGACCTGGACACCCTGCAGGACGACCTGGAGGCCCTGGCCAACGAACTGATGGTCGACCTCGAACTCCACGACCCGGACCCGCTGCAGGAATCACCCGAGGCCGTGGCCTGACCGCTTCCCGACGCGGGTAGGCAACATCCTGCAATCGTAGGGTGCCGTTGAGCGCAGCGAAACGCACCACTCCCTGCGCGGCCCGCCCCCCGATGCGATTCGCTTCGCTCATCGCATCCTGCGACGTGGCGACGGGCAGACTCCCGTCCCAATCAGGGCGCGGCGCGGTGGCGGCGGGCGGCGTCGAGGCGGCGGACGAAGTCCTGCATCAGGGTGGTGTAGAGCGTGTCCCCGAGGACCTTGTCTTCGATGCCGGCGTCCAGGTTGGGGTTGTCGTTCACCTCGATCACCATCACGCCGCGCGGGGTCTGCTTGAGATCGACGCCGTAGAGGCCATTGCCGATCAGGTTGGCGGCCTTGACGGCCGTCTTGACCACGGCGGCGGGCACGTCCGCCAGTGCCAATGTGCGAAAGCCGCCCTCGCGCGGGCCGCCCTTGGCGTCGTGATTGACGATCTGCCAGTGCTTGCGCGACATCAGGTATTGCGAGGCGTACAGCGGCTGGCGGTTGAGCACGCCGATACGCCAGTCAAACTCGGTGTAGACGAACTCCTGGGCGAGGATCAGATCGCTCTCCTTCAGCAGGCGCCGGGCGATGGATTCCAGCTCGGCGCGGTCGTTCGCCTTGAACACGCCGCGCGAGAAGCTGCCGTCCGGGATCTTGAGCACCACGGGATAGCCGATCTGCTCCTCCGCACGCAGGATGGTCTCGCAGTTGAGGATCACGGTCCTGGGCGTCGGCACGCGATGGGCGGCGAGGCGCTCGGCCAGGTAGACCTTGTTGGTGCAGCGCAGGATGGAGTCGGCGTCGTCGATCACCACCATGCCCTCGGCCTCGGCCTTGCGCGCGAAACGATAGGTGTAGTGGTCGATCGCCGTGGTCTCGCGGATGAACAGGGCGTCGAACTCCGCCAGCCGGGGCAGATCACGCGCCTGGATCAGCTCGACATCCATCCCCTGCTCCTGCCCGGCGCGGGCGAAACGCTTGAGCGTGGCCGGCGTGGACGGGGCCATCGCCTCGTCCGGGTTGTGCAGGATGGCCAACTCGTAGCGCGCGCTGCGTGCCCCGCGGCGGCGTCGCCAGGGTTTGGAGAGGTAGCGCTCCAGCGCGGCGAAGAAGGCCGGCTCCTGCTCGGGCTCGAGCGCGTTCAGCGCGAACGGGCGCAGGGCGTGAATCTGCCAGCGCCCCTGCCGCCGGAACTCCACCCGGAACATGGGCGCGGGGAACAGGGCGAACAGCTGCGCGGCAATCTCCTGCAGCGCCGGCTCGTCGCACTGGCCGAACAGCACGCTCAGCTCCAGCCGCTCGGGCTGCGCGCCCTGGCGGCTACGGCCCAGCACGCGCGCCACGCGCTCGTCCAGCTCCCCGGTATCCAGGCTGTAGATGGACTTGCGCGACAGGTCCTGCAGGGTGCGCACGCTGGGGATCACCCGATGCCCGCGCGCCTCCGCCAGCAGCGAGCCGTAGTAGCCGGCGGACAGGTAGCGCTGGCTGCGGCACAGGTTGATCACCCGCAGGGTGGCCGGGTCGTCGGCGGCCGGGCCGCGCAGGTAGTCGTCGATCGTCATGACCGGAAGGTCCGGGAAGTGCGCCTTCCAGTCCGCCCGGCGCTCGACCAGGATGCGGTGCTCAGGCATGCGCGCCCTCCGCCGCACGGCGCGGGCCGACGATCACCGCCGCCTGCAGCCCCGCACGGCCGTAGCGCGCCATGCGCTCGAAGTCCGCACGCGCGATCGGCATGTTCACCGAATCCAGCGCACGTTCGCCCTGCTCGGCATCCACGAACGGGTCGTGGACGTAGACAAAGCGCTCGTCGAAGCCGGTGACCGTAACCCAGTGCGGGAAGCGCTCGGCATACAGCCGCACGCTGCTGATCAGCACCACCGGCACCCCGCCCTCGGCAAAGCGCGCTTCCAGCTGGGACACGTTCACCGGACCATGCACCACCGGCACCCCCAGCTGTTCCAGCTCCTCGACCATGTCCTCCTGCACCAGCTGCATCACCTCCTTCTTCTCCGCGCTGCGCACGGAATCCGCGAACGCCACGCCGCGATCGCGCACCAGCAGTTCCACCTCGAACCCGCGATGGGCAGCCGCCAGGGCAAGCCCGTACGGTCCGCAGCCGCCGTGGCCCGAGGTCATGAAGATCGTGGTGGCATCGCGCCACAGGCGCAGCTCCAGGCGCCGATCCAGCTTCAGCGCCGGGTCCGCCGCGCGCATCGCCATCATCAGCGCGGCCGGACCGCAGGTAAACTCCAGCGTCTGCGCGTAATACGGCGCACGCACCAGTGCCGGATCGGGACCGGGCGCCAGCGACTTTTGCAGCCGCAGCGCATCCATGTGGTCCTCGTAGTAGTCGTCGATCGTGCCGAAGTCGCGATACCCGAGCCCGCGGAACAGCGCCAGGCTGGCCGCGTTGTCGCGCCGTACCTCCAGGCGCAGGTCGGTCCGGCCGTGCGCCCGCGCCGCGTCTTCCGCCGCCTCCACCAGGCGCCGCCCCAGGCCTTGCCCGCGCGCCCGCGCGCTGACCGCGATCGAGTACAGCCGCGCCAGTGAAGTGCCGCGGCTGAACAGCAACATCACGTAGCCGAGCAAGCCCTCCCCGCCGGGACCCTCCGCCACCCGCGTGGCCGCATGCCCGCGCGTCAGCAGGTAGCGAAATTGCCGCCGCGAGATCCGATCGACCTCGAACGCCGCATCCTCCAGCGCCACCAGCGCTTCCAGATCCTCCAGCGTAGCCGGACGGATCACGGGCGATTCTGCGGCGGGCGCGACCCGTTGCTTGACCTGCTGGCTCACGCTCCTCTCCCGGCGGCTGCCCGATCTCCATCGTACTCCACGGCCACGCACGGAGTGACGGCAAGCACCGAGAAAAAGGCTACTCGGATCCAGTCGTTCTCGCTGCCTGGAGCTGCGCGATGACCGAACGAATGCGCTGACGAACTTTGCGATAGTCGATCTCCCCCCAGGCCTGCAACAGCGCGATGAAGTCGGGATCATGGGAGGCCTCGACGAGATCCAGCAAGCGCCAGATCATCGACCGGTTGCGATCGCGCAGCATCTCCACCTCGAACGGCGGGCCACGCCGGGCGTTCTCGGCCAGCTGATCGAACAGCTCCCGCGCGCGAACCTCCCGCTCGATGGCCCAGCCTCGGTCCGTGAACACCAGCAAAGGCAAGCGACCGTCGTACTCGATCGCCAGCCAGCCACCCACGATGGCCCGATCGATCCGCGCGAGGGTCTCGTCTTCGGAAAGGGAGCGGTAGAAACCATGCGCAGGGTTGTCATCCAGGCCGAGTTCCAGGACCTTTTTCGCCCGTGATCCCTTCAACACCTTGGCCAGCAGGTTCCGCCCACCGGACATGATCAGGTCGTCCGCCGCGCGGAGGATGGCGCGCAACTCCTCGTCCGAGAGGTCGTCCGAGCAAGGACGCAGTTGCAAGGAGACGCGATGACGGGAACGGCTCATGTCGCCTCAACCTCCAGAAACACCCCGTTTCCCCATTGACCTCAACCTGGGACTTTCCAGGTCACGGCCTGATCATAAAATGCACTCTTGCGGACCTCTCGGGTTCGCTCGAATGCCAGCAGGGAATCGGGCTCGTCCGGATCGTCGCGTTCTTCGATCAGGCCGAAGGGGTGAGCAAACCGCATGAAGGTCCGAAGGGGCCAGACATTACGCAGCACCTCCTGCGCGCTGAAGGGGCCGTCGTATTCGTCCGCCTCGTCCAGCGCCACCGGGAAGGCCCGCTCGAAGGCATCGATATAGAACGATACGGGGCGCCACTCATCGCCAAAACGTGCAAGCAGATACAGAGAAAACAGCGCCCCCTGCTGGACAGTCGACAGGGGCGGATACCCATCCTGGTAAGCCCAGTTGAACTCGCGGGTATGCCAGCGCAGCAGTTCGCGAAAGATTGACGCCCAATCCCCGCGCTCGATTTTCTGTTGCGTCGAGCGGGTCAGTTGCAGCCGCCCGCGGTATTTCCGCCCAAGCCCGCTCATCTGCACCAGCAACCGGGTCACATGCAGTTCCGGGAAATCATCCTCCTTGCGCCGCGACCCGGGGCGCCACTCCGGTTCCAGCCCCGCGGCTTCCACCGCGGCCCACGCATCTGCCACGACTCGAAGCGGAAGATTGCCTTTTGGAGTCAACGGGATGCCGCCCTCGGCACGAATGGTATCCGCCAGCACGCGGAACAACACACTCATCACGGTGGTCGGACATTCCGCTACACCCTCGGCAAAACTCACCAGCTCCGGGTGCTCGAACGGTGAATAAAGGAGTGCCCCCATCTGCTCGGGCGACAAGCCCGCGAAGTCGTCCAGCGGCCGGGCATTCGCCTCGGCGACGGCGGCGGCCACCATCGCATCCCTTTCGGCTCGGTCACCAGGGAAGTCCTGCGCCAGGGACTGCTCGATCGCCGCGACGATCGCGTTCATTTCATCCTCGCGCGGAGGGTTCGTACCGGATTTCTTCATGTATGGATACCTCGCGACGGCGGAGGCGGCCCGGCCGTATATGGATCAATCCTGAAGACAAGGCTAAACCGGATCGCCACTTCCAATCATCCATGCATCGAGACTAACGTAGCACCCCGGCCAGCCCATCGAGGCTGCCGATGGTGGCCGTGGGATCCCCGCCCCAAGGGTCGAACAGACCCTGCCTCGACCGGTCGAGCCATGCCGTGCGCATGCCCATTGCCTGCGCGCCGATCACGTCGAACGGGTTGCCCGAGATCAGCCAGGCATCCGGCGGCGACACATTCGCCCGTTGCAGGAAATGCCGGTACACGCGCGGGTCCGGCTTGAAGCAGCCGATCTCGTCCACACTGACGACATCCTCGAAGCGATCCGCCAGCCCGGCGTTCCGCAGCAGCCCGCTGACCGTCTCGGCCGTCCCGTTGGAGAACGCAAACAGCCGGTGCCCATCCGCGCGCAGCGCATCCAGGGCCGGTCCCGCATCGGCAAACGCCGGGAGCTCTTGATACCGCCGCAACAACTCCGCCTCCTGCTCCGGTTCGAGCGCGATACCCAGGGCCTCGCAGCAATACTCCAACGCCTGCTCGGTGCAGGTGTCGAAGTCCGCATACGCCCCCATCAGCCCGCGCCGGAAGGTGTACTCCAGCTGCTTCTCGCGCCAGGCCCGTGCCAGCACCAGCGCCTGCGCGCCGATCCAGCCTTCAAGCGTCGCCGCAACCCCCTGTGTATCAATCAGCGTCCCGTACACATCGAACGCCAGCGTCTGTCGCATGTATCCCCCTTCGCTCCGGTCGCGAGCATGGCGCATCCCGTCCACCACATGGCAGTTCTGGACATCGCTGCCTGGCGGCGAAACACTGCGCGTGTCGAGTTCAATTGTCGGGAAATATCCATGACCATGCAGGAGACCATTACCCGGAAGCTGGAGGAGCGCTTTGCGCCCGAGCATCTGGAGGTGGTGAACGAGAGCCACATGCATAACGTGCCGCCGGGTTCGGAGTCGCATTTCAAGGTGACGGTGGTGTCCGAGGCCTTTCGTGATCAGAAGCTGATCGCGCGCCACCGGCTGGTAAACCAGGCCCTGGCCGACGAGCTGGCCGGCGGCATCCACGCCCTGGCGCTGCACACCCTGGACCCGGACCAGTGGTTCGAGCGCGCCGGCAAGGTCGCCGACTCCCCGCCCTGCATGGGTGGCGACGGCGGCACGAAGAGCTGAGTCCTTGTCGTTGACGGACACCCGCGCGGCCAATCCGGCCGTGGACGCCATCCTGCGCGCCCGGCTGGAAGCGCCGGGGCTGATGGACTTGCTCGGCCAGATCGAGGCGAGCCTGAACCCGGCGGCCAGCCACCCGCCGCTGCCGGGCGTATCCGAGAACCTGGGGCCGGACCGCCACATCGTGCTGTGGCTGATCGACGGCTTTGCCACCCGCTATCGCCGCCACACGCCCCTGCTGGGCGCGGACTACGTGGCGGACCTCGAGACCGTCTTCCCCAGCACCACGGCGACCGCAATCAGCAGCATCCTGACCGG
>JBJHBC010000002.1:39915-42185 GCA_050485285.1 Thioalkalivibrio sp. | reverse complement strand
GGCGCGCTGGCGAGTCAGCGCCGGGCAGTATGCGGACCGAAGCCACCGTAAACACCGGATGCCGATCCAGGACCAGCCTCAACCGGCAGGCGACCGGCCGGAGGCACCGTAAACACCAGATGACGAATGAGGACCAGCCACCACGAGGCGGGCGGCTGGACGCAGCGAACCGCACGCCGCAGCGCGCCAAGGTGATAGGCTTGGCGCCCGCTACAACACTCGCTCGCGACCGGAACTCGAATGGCACTCCTCATCCTGCGCAACATCCACCTGGCCTACGGCATGGCCGCCCTCCTCGACGGCGTCGACATGAGCCTGGAGCCCGGCGAACGCGTCGCCATCGCCGGGCGCAACGGCGAGGGCAAATCCACGCTGCTCAAGGTCATCAACGGCGACGCGCAGGCCGATTCGGGCGAGATCACCCGCCAGGACGGCATGACCACCGCCTACCTGACCCAGGAGCTGCCCCCGGGCATTGAAGGGACGGTGTTCGATGTCGTGGCCGAGGGCCTGGGCGAGGCCGGGCGCCTGCTGGAACGCTTCCACCACCTGAGCCAGGCCGCGGCCAGTGGCGACATGGAGGCACTGGAGAAGATGGGGCCGGTGCAGTCGCAGCTCGACGCGATCGATGGCTGGAGCCTGCAGAACCGGGTGGAGACCACCATCTCCCGCCTGAGCCTGGACCCCGAGGCGGAGTTCGCCGCGCTGTCGGGCGGGCTGAAGCGCCGGGTCTGGCTGGCACGCGAGCTGGTCCAGCGCCCGCAGCTCCTGCTGCTGGACGAACCGACCAACCACCTCGATGTGGCCGCCATCCGCTGGCTGGAGGAATTCCTGATCGAGAGCGGCCTGACCGTGGTCTTTATCAGCCACGACCGGCAATTCATGGAGAGTGTGGCCACCCGCATCCTGGAGCTGGATCGCGGGCAGCTGTATGAACACCCGCCGTCGATCGAGGAATTCCGCCGTCGTCAGGCCGAACGCCTGGAGACCGAGGCCACCCAGCGCGCGGAGTTCGACCGCAAGCTGGCCCAGGAAGAGGCCTGGGTGCGCCAGGGCATCAAGGCCCGGCGCACCCGCAACGAGGGGCGCGTGCGGGCCCTGCAGGCCCTGCGCAAGAAGCGCGCCGAGCGGCGCGAACGCAGCGGCCAGGTCAAGATGAAGCTGAGCCCGGAACAGCGTTCGGGACGGCTGGTGATCGAGGCGGAGCACGCCGATTTTGGCTACGACAAACCGATCGTGAGGGGCGTGAACCTGCTGCTGCAGCGTGGCGATGCCCTGGGCATCGTCGGCCCCAACGGCGCGGGCAAGACAACCCTGCTGCGCGGCCTGCTCGGACAGATGGAGCCGCTCGCCGGTCACGTGAAGCTGGGCACCCAGCTGGAGATCGCGTACTTCGACCAGGCGCGCGCGCATCTTGACGAGGACACCACGGTGCAGGACGCGGTCGGCGAGGGGCGCGACCGGGTGATGGTCAACGGCGAGAGCCGGCATATCCTCTCCTACCTGGAAGACTTCCTGTTCCCGCCTTCGCGGTCCCGCCAGCCGGTGTCGGCGCTGTCCGGCGGCGAACGCAACCGGTTGCTGCTGGCGAAGCTGTTCCTGCGCCCGGCGAATCTGCTGGTGCTCGACGAACCCACCAACGACCTCGACGTGGAGACCCTGGAGCTGCTGGAACAGCTCCTGATCGAGTACACCGGGACGGTGATTGTGGTCAGCCACGACCGCTCGTTCCTGGACAATGTCGCCACCTCGACCCTGGTCCTGCCGGGCGACGGATCGGTGGAAGAGTTCGTGGGTGGCTGGTCCGACCTGCCCGAACGTGTCACAAGGCGGCTTCTGGAGGGCGAGGCCGCGGCCGCCGCCCGCCCCGGCGCCCCGGAGGCGCGGGCCGAGCCCGCTTCCGCGCCAGAGGCGAAGCCATCGCCAGAGACACCGGAAAAGGCGGCGGTGACGGCGACCCCGCGCAAGCTGTCCTACAAGGATGCGCGCGAACTGGAGGCCCTCCCGGCCCGGATCGAGGCCCTGGAAACCGAGCAGCAGGAACTGACCACGGCGATGACCGATCCCGAGGCCCTGCGCGACGGCGAACGCATGCGCGACCTGCAGGCGCGGCTCGAGACCGTGGAGGCCGAGCTGGCCCACTGCTTCGAGCGCTGGGAGCAGCTGGAATCCGGCTGAGCGTCGGCGCGTCTACACTCGGGTTTCCGGGGCACCGCTCAACTCTGCCGGGGGCCTGCCGTAACAGGGGTTGAATAGCCACCTTTCGGGTC
>JBJHBC010000002.1:33350-39815 GCA_050485285.1 Thioalkalivibrio sp. | reverse complement strand
GCCAGCCGCGAGATGACCCAGCAGACCAACATGATGATCGATGCCGAGATGGCCCTGCCGCGCTTCCAGCGTTCCTGGGACCGTCTCGACACCCTGCATGAGCTGCGCATGTCCGTGGTCCAGGTCACCTCCAACCTGCGCGGGTTCATCGCCTTTCGCGATGACGCCTTCCGTGAGAATGTCCGCCTGTTCTCGACCCGGACCAACGACATCACCGCGCAGCTGATGGACCAGTTCGACGATCTCGACTTCGAACAGCAGATCGCACTGGAAGACTTCCAGGGGGCCCTGGATACCCAGAACACCGCGCTGGACGACCTGATCGAGATCCACGGCAGCGAACAGGCCCTGCAGGATGCCTACCTGATCCGTACCGGGATCGGCCCGCTGCTGGTCGAGGCCCGCGATCATCTGCAAGGACTCAGCGAGCGCATCACTGCGCGTGCCGAACGCAGCGCCGCCGCCCTGACCGCCGACATGCGCGCCACCCAGACGACCCAGGGCGTGCTGGCCCTGATCGGCGTCATCCTGGGCCTGGCCGGCGCGGTATTCATCATCCTGGTCGTGCGGCGCGCCCTGGCCCACTCCACCGCGGCCCTCGAGGAAATCGCCGACGGCGATGGGGATTTGAGCCGTCGCCTGGACGAGAACGGGCTGATCGAGACCGCGCAGCTCGGTCGCGCCTTCAACCGCTTCACCGACAAGATCGCCCAGGCCGTCGGCAATGCCCGCGGCAGCACCGAGACCCTGAACCGGGCCACCGAGAACCTGAATCAGGAGGCCTACGAGGCCCGCGAGGCGGTCTCGCGCCAGCGCGACGAGACCGAACGTGTCGCCACCGCGATCAACGAGTTGCAAAGCAGCGCCGAGGAGATCGCACGCAACACCGACGCGACCTCCCAGGCCGGTCAGGAGGCCGGGGATGCGGTGAACAACGGCTCCGAGGTCATGGAGAAGAACATCGAGTCCATGGCCTCGCTGCTCGGCACCGTCGAGCAGGCCGCCGGGACCGTCTCCAAGCTGGGCGAGGACTCCAAGCAGATCGGGACCATCCTCGAGGTGATCCGCGGGGTCGCCGAGCAGACCAACCTGCTGGCCCTGAACGCGGCCATCGAGGCTGCCCGCGCCGGCGAGCATGGCCGCGGCTTCGCGGTGGTGGCCGACGAGGTGCGCAAGCTCGCCACCCGCACCCAGGAATCCACCGACGAGATCGAGTCCATGATCTCGCGCCTGCAGACTGCCACTACCAGTGCCGTCAAGGCCATGGAACAGGGTCAGGAAGAGGCCGAAATGACCATGGAGCACACCGCCGAGGTCAACGGCGCCCTGCAGCAGATCCGGCAGTCGGTCACCACCATCGTGGAGATGACCGAACAGATCGCGGTGGCCTCGCGCCAGCAGAGCACGGTGGTCGAGGACATCAACCGCAACATCGTGCAGATCTCGGACGAGGCGGATCAGTCGGCCAACACCGCCGACCGTGTCAGCGCCGCCTCCGACGAACTCAAACAGGTCGAGAAGGAGATCCAGCAGGCGCTGGCCCAGTTCCGGCTGTAGCCCTGCGCGTCAGTGACCTTGCGCTTCCAGCCAGGCCCGGGCGGCGCGGCGCAGCCTGCGGGTAACACCGCGCCGCCCGGACACCCCCAGCTCGCGCGCCAGTTGCGCCCAGTCGATCGGCGCGTTCAGGCTCGCCGCCAACAACCGGCCTTCCGGTTCCGCCGGAGGCGAGGCTGCCAGTTGCCGCAGCAAGGCCGGCAGCGCCCACTCCAGCGGCCGCGCGCGCTCGGCAAAGGCCCGAACTTCCGCCCGGTCCGCCGCAGGATCGACCGGCGCGCGCGCCGAATCATCTGTGTGTGACTCCGGGGCCGCGTCGACCATGGCGGCGGTCGCAGCGGACAGGAATCGCGGATGCCAGACCGGCCAGTCACGCCAAAAGGCCTCCCGTGTCGCCTCCAGCCGGGGCCGCGTGGCGGGTGCGACCGCACGCAGGACCACCCCGCTGACCTGGCCGCTGGCCGCGTCCGGCTGGATGCCGACGCGCACCAGGCCATATCCGGCGTGCTGCCAAAGGCGCAGCAACGCGGGTTGCAGGCCAAAGCTGGCCCCGAGCAGCCCGACGCCTGCCTCCTGCGCCCGGGCCGCCACCGCGCGCAGGAGGCGACGGCCCAGCCCCCGCCCTTGCCAGCGCGGATGGATCGCAATGCGCTGGATACGCCAGGCCCGTTCCGCCGCCAGGTCAAAGTCACCCCGGGCCCCCAGAGTGCAGGGTAGGAAGTGCCCCGGCGGCCGTCGTTCGCCAGTCCAGACCGCCTCGGCCACGGCCGGTTCCAGACCGGCCTCCTCCTGAATCAGGGCCACGCCGAACAGCGCCCCGTCGACCGCCCCCTCCATGCACAACACCCGCTCCCCGGGGTCATCCAGCCAGCGCGCGAGATCGGAGGGCCGGGTACGGTAGTGCGCATCGGCCAGCAGGCCCGTCACGGCCTCCAGGGTCCGCGGCGCGTCCGCAAGGTCCGCGCCTGTGCGCCAGTGCAGACGGACGGCCTGGGCGAGTGGCGGCTGGCTCTCCGCCTCCAGCAGGAACAGCCGATTGAGCCAGTCTTCCAGCGGATCAGCGGCCGCCCAGCGCACCGGGGTCGTCAGAGTTTGCATCTGCACCCGAAAGCCCGCGGCCTCCAGCGCCGGCAGCGCCCGCAACCGGAAGCCCTGACCGCTCCCCTCGAAGCCACCGGTCGTGGTCGCCAGCACCAGGCGTCGCGCGCGCCGGGCCAGACGCACCAGGCGTTCCACCGGCAGGTTCGCGGCCTCGTCCACGATGAGGGTATCCAGCGGCGCCGGATCGTCCAGCAAGACATCGGCCGCGCGGTAATACCGTTCGGGTTCCGGGGTCCGCTGACGGGCCTGCGCCAGGAGAGCGTCCAAGGCCCGTGGCCCCGGAGCGGTCAGCACGACCCCGGTTGCGGCGCCTTCCGACATGCTGCCCAGGAATTCCCCCAGCAGCGTCGACTTGCCGCGCCCGCGCGGGGCCGTCAACGCCAGGCACTCACCCGGCTCCAGCCCTGCCAGGCGTTCCAGGGCATCTACCTGATCCGGTGTCCAGACAAACGAGGCCGACGGCGCTGCAGGCGCAAGGGGGAGATGTTCCATCGACGCCGGGTCGATCGTCCGGACCCAGGCTTCGGCCAGCGCCGCGCGCCAGCGGCGGACAAATGCGCCTTCACCGGTGACGCCGTCGAGGATCACCAGGGTGCCACCGCCTCGCAGCAACCCCGCAACCGTGACCAGCGCGTCCACGGCGAGCGGCTCCGCGGCCTCGAACACCAGGGCCTGCACTTCGTGGCCCAGCCAGTGCCCGGCCTGTGCCGGCGCCACGTGCGGCAGGCCGTCGGGGACATGCCGTCCCACCCAGAGCACCGGACCCCGGGCTGCGGCGGTCCGCAGCCAGGCCGCGGCGGCCTGCCGGGCCGCCGGGTCGGCCGGTAGTCGGTAGAGCGAACGGGCCTCCATTTCAGCATCTCACCGGGGTCGAAGGTTGCATGGAAAAAGCGGGCTTGCGCGGGCGCACACGGCATCTGGTCACACTGGCGCGACGAAAGTCCAGCGCGCTGCCGGCGTTTCCATGTGAATCCGTCCTCAAGTTTTCCCACCTTCAGCCGTACAAGTTTTTTACAAAGAGCTGGGAAATATCTGTACAGATCCTGTACAGTGTGAACGAATTCACGGAAAGGTAACGGTGATGACCACCATAGCGCTGCCCGAACGCCTGCGCATCGACACCGCGACCGCCTGCTGGCAGGAGCTGCGCGTGGCGCTGGATGCCGGCGAGAACCTCCAGGTGGACGCGGCCGCCGTGGCCGATATCGACGCCGCCGGGGTGCAGGTCCTGCTGATGGCACGCCACTGCGCGGCACGCCATGCGCAGGGCTTTTCGATCGACGGAGCAAGCGCCGTCTTCACGCAGGCCTTCCAGGCGCTCGGTGCGGACGCGGCCGCCGCGCGTACGGGGCAGGAACACGATACCGATTCAGGAGAACACAATGGCTAAGGTTCTGGTGGTGGACGATTCCGCCTCGATGCGCCAGATGGTCGCATTCACCCTCAAGCAGGCCGGACACGAGGTCACCGAGGGGCGCGACGGCAACGACGGCCTGGGCAAGGCCCAGGGGACGAAGGCGGACCTGGTGATCACCGACGTGAACATGCCGGGCATGGACGGGCTGCAACTGACCCGCGAACTGCGCAAGCTGGGCGATTACAAGTTCACCCCGATCCTGGTGCTGACCACCGAGGCCGGCCCGGAGAAGAAACAGGAAGGCAAGGCGGCGGGTGCGACCGGCTGGCTGGTCAAGCCGTTCGACCCGGACCAGCTGATGAACACCGTGAACCGGGTGCTGCGCTAGCCATGTCGATCGACATGGCCCAGTTCGTCGATGCCTTTCTCGAGGAGAGCTTCGAGGGGCTGGAGCGCATGGAGACCGAACTCCTGGCGCTGGATGGGGGCGACCCGGAGACCCTGAATACCATCTTCCGCTGCGCCCACTCGATCAAGGGCGGGGCCGGGACGTTCGGGTTCGGCGCCATCTCCGAGTTCACCCACGGCGTCGAGACCCTGCTGGACCGAATGCGCAACGGCGAGCAGGAAGCCGCGCCGGAGACCGTGAATCTGTTGCTGCGCGCAGTGGATATCCTGCGCGCTCAGCTGCATGCCGCCCGCGACGGGGGCGAGGCCGATGCCGCCGAGGTTGCGGAGGTGCGCACCCTGATCGAAGCCCACCTGGATGACGCCGCGCCCGCCGCCGGCGTCCCGGGCGCCTCGGCGAATGGTGGATCGGGTGGAGGCACCGCCTCCAATAACAGCGGTGGCGGCAACGGCCCGCGCGGCTGGCGCATCCAGTTCCGTCCCCATGCGGATCTGATGCGCACCGGCAACGACCCCCTGCGCATGTTCGAGGTCCTGGAAGAACTCGGGCGGCTGACCGTGCATTGCGAGACCGATCGCCTGCCCGACAGCGCGGAGGCCTTCGATCCGGAAGGCTGCTATCTCGCCTGGACCCTGGAGCTGGAAGGCGACGCGACCCGTGACCAGATCGAGGAGGTCTTCGAGTGGGTCGAGGACGAATGCGATCTCGTCATCGACCCACTCGAGGCCGCACCGGCCGCTCCCGACGAGTCGTCCGCGCCCGAGCCCGGAGCCGACGCGGCTACGCCCACACGGCCGGAGCCCGCAGCGAAAAGCAGTGGGGGCAGCGCTCGCGGGGCCGAATCCAGCTCCATGCGGGTGAACACCGGCAAGATCGACGCCCTGATCGACATGGTCGGCGAGCTGGTCATTACCCAGTCGATGCTGACCGATATCAGCGAACAGCTGGAGGAAGACCCCTCGCAGATGGAGGCGCAGATCGAGCGCCTGCGCACCGGCCTGGCAGAACTGGAGCGCAATACCCGCGAGCTGCAGGAAAGCGTGATGGGCATCCGCATGGTGCCGATCGCCCAGGTCTTCAACCGCTTCCCGCGCCTGGTGCACGACATCTCCGGGCAGCTCGGCAAGCAGATCGAGCTGACCCTGAAGGGCGAATACACCGAGATCGACAAGACGGTCATGGAGCACCTGGGCGACCCGCTGGTGCATCTGGTGCGCAATGCCGTGGATCACGGCATCGAGATGCCCGATGAGCGCGCGGCGTCGGGCAAACCCGAGACCGGCCAGGTCAGCCTGGAGGCCTACCACCGCGGCGGCAACGTGGTCATCGAGATCCGCGACGACGGCAAGGGCATGGATGCCGACCGCATCCTGGCCAAGGCCCGCGACGCCGGGATCGTCGGGCCGAACCAGCAGCTGGACCGCCACGAGATCCTGCAACTGATCTTCGAGCCGGGGCTTTCCACCGCGGACCAGGTCAGCGATCTCTCCGGCCGCGGCGTCGGCATGGACGTGGTGAAGAAGAACATCCGCGGCCTGGGCGGCAACGTGGAGTTGGAATCCGAGCCCGGCAAGGGCTCGCGCCTGACCATCCGCCTGCCGCTGACCCTGTCGATCATGGACGGCCAGCTGCTGAAGATCGGCGACGAGACCTTCGTGATCCCGCTGATCGCGATCGTCGAGTCACTGCAAACCCAACCGGAGAGCGTGAAGCAGGCCTTCGGCAAGCTGCCGCTGTACCGGCTGCGGGACGAATACATCCCCATCGTCGACCTGGCCGCGCTGTTCGGCCGCGCCGAGCCCAGCCCGCTGCCGGAACGCGCCCTGCTGGTGGTGGCCGAGGCGGACGACCAGCGCGTCGCCCTGCGCGTGGACGACCTGCTCGGCCAGCAGCAGGTCGTGATCAAGACGCTGGAAACCAATTTCCGCAAGGTCCCCGGCACCGCCGGCGCGACCATCCTCGGGGACGGCCAGGTGGCCCTGATCCTGGATGTCGCCGGGATCGCGCGGATGGCCGCCGGGCGCGACACCCGCGCGGCCTGAAT
>JBJHBC010000002.1:21572-33250 GCA_050485285.1 Thioalkalivibrio sp. | reverse complement strand
AACGACGCAACCCAGTCCATCCACGACCCCGCCACCGCCGGCGAGGACCAGTACCTCACCTTCATCCTCGCGGAGGAGGAATACGGCGTGGACATCCTGCGGGTGCAGGAGATCAAGGGCTGGGAGCGGCCCACGCCGCTGCCCAACGCCCCGGACTACATCCGCGGGGTCATCAACGTGCGCGGGATGATCGTGCCGATCATCGACATGCGCCTGCGCTTCGGCATGGAGCCGATGGAATACGGCCCGACCACCGTGGTGATCATGCTGCGCGTGATCAACGAGGACCGCGAGCGCGTGATGGGGATCGTCGTCGATGCCGTGTCCGAGGTCTACAGCGTGGGCGCGGACGACATGCAGCCGGCCCCCGACTTCAATACCCGCATCGGGATCGACTTCGTACGCGGCCTGGCGACGGTCGACGACAAGATGATCCTGATGCTGGACATCGACACCCTGCTCGGCCCGGGCCTGATTGCCAGCACCGACGCCATCGAAGCGGAGGCCACGGCGTAGCCGGGGGCTGCCGGGGAGCCATGCGGACCATCGCGGTGATCAACCAGAAGGGCGGCGTCGGCAAGACGACCGTGACCCTGAACCTGGCGCATGCCCTGGCCCTGGCCGGGCATCGGGTGCTGGCGATCGACGCCGACCCGCAGGGGCATCTCTCCATGGCCTTCGGGCTGGAGGACCCGGCCGGCCTGGATCAGGTCCTGCAGGGTGGCGCGCGCCTGGAGGACGCCTTCAGCGAAGCCGGAAACGGGCTGCAGATCGTCGCCGCCGGGGAACAGCTTCAGGACGTCGAGAACCTGAACGAAGGCGGAGCCGCGCGGGGCTGGCGCCTGCAGAAGGCCCTGGACCGGCTGGAACAACCCTTCGATTTCGTGCTGATCGACTGCCCGCCCTCGGCTGGGCTGCTGGGCATGAACGCGATCATCGCCGCCGACGAGATGCTGATCCCGGTGGCCGGCGACTTCCTCGCCCTGAACGGCCTGTCGCGTCTGATGCGCATCCTGCAGGGCATCGAGGCCCGCCTGGGTACGAGCCGCCGCAAGTGGATCGTGCTGTCGCGTTTTGTCGAACAGCGCCGGCATGCCCGCGAGGTGCGCGAGCGCATCCGCGAGCACTTCGCCGATGCCCTGCTGCCCACCACCATCCGCGAGACGGTGGTGCTGGCCGAGAGCCCGAGCTTCGGGCAGACGATCTTCGAGTACCAGCCGCGCCATCGCGCGGCCGCGGACTTCCAGCAACTGGCCGTCGACCTGATCGCGGCCGGGGCACCAACCAACACCCGCCCGACGGCGGCACACGCCTGAGCCGCGAGCCAGGGAGACCACGGGCCATGACCGCACGCAAACGCAACAAGCTGGGCAACGACCCACTGGGCTGGATGGATCCATCCGGCACGGCCCGCGAACCGGGCTCCGACGAGGCCTCGAGCGAGCGCCCGGCTTCGGACGCGGCCGCCCCCGAGCTCCGGTCCGGCCCCAAAACCGAGACACCGAAAACGAACAAACCCGCCCGCCGCCGCACCCCGGCCGCGCGTAAAACGAACAAGCCAAGCGAGGACCCCACCATGGCCGCCAACCCGCAGACCGACGTTGCCAGCAACGCCCCGGATGAAATGATGGACAGCCGCTTCATGCAGGCCGCCTGTGAAGGCTCGAAGATGGCCGTGATGATGTGCGATGCCGACATGAACATCATCTACGCCAACTCGTCCGTGCTGTCCTTCCTGCGCGACCGGCGCGAGGCCATTCGCCAGGAGTTTCCGGACTTCGACCCGGACAACCTGATTGGCCAGTCGATTGACCAGTTCCACAAGGATCCGTCGCATCAGCGTGCGATCCTGCAGACCCCGTCCATGCTGCCCTACACGGCGGAGATCGAGGTCGGCGGTATCGAGTTCAAGCTGCAGGCCTCCGGCATCACCGACGACCACGGCCAGATCATCGGCAACATGGTCGAGTGGCAGGACGTCACCGAGATCAACGAGCTCGAGGCCGAACGCGCCCGCCTGCGCTCCGCCTTCAAGGGAGCCACCCAGGCCCAGGTGCTGACCGATGAACACCTGAAGGTCGTCTATGCCAACCCCGCCGCGATGGATCTGCTGCGGCAACACCGTGCGGCGATCCAGGAGCTGGTCCGCGATTTCGATCCGCTGAAGCCGCAGGGTTGCGACCTCTCCGAGCTCTACCAGGACGCCCCGCGCCCACGCGGCAACGACCACCACACCCTGCCGGAGAAATACGCGCTGAAGGCCGCCGAACTGCAGATCGACCTGCACGCTACCGAGTTGAAGGACGACGAAGGCGATTTCTCCGGCTACATGATCGAGATGTCGGATGTGACCGACCTGCGCATGGCCGAGAAGGACATCGACGACCTGATCCGCGATGCCGCCCGGGGCAAGCTGGACCAGCGCCTGACACCCGATGACTACGACGGCTTCGTGAAGAACATCGCCGAGGGCGTGAACGAGCTGCTGGACGCGGTGGTGCCGCCGCTGCGCGAGGGCTCGCGGGTGATGCAGGCGATGTCCGAGGGCGACCTGACCGCACGCATGGAAGGGGACTTCAAGGGCGAATTCGCCGAGTTCCGCGACGCGATCCACACCTCGCTGGAGAACCTCGACCAGCTCGTGGGGCAGATTCTCGAGGGTGCCGGCAACGTCCGCTCGGCCTCGGCCGAGATCGCCCAGGGCAATACCGACCTGTCCCAGCGCACCGAGGAGCAGGCCTCCTCGCTGGAAGAAACGGCCTCTTCAATGGAAGAGATGACCTCCACGGTCAAGTCCAACGCGGACAACGCCAAGCAGGCCAATCAGCTCGCCAGCGCCGCCCGCGACAAGGCCCAGGAAGGCGGCGAGGTCGTGGACAAGGCCGTGACCGCGATGGGCGAGATCAACCAGTCCTCGAAGAAGATCGCCGACATCATCGGCGTGATCGACGAGATCGCATTCCAGACCAACCTGCTGGCACTGAATGCCGCCGTGGAAGCCGCCCGCGCCGGCGAACAGGGTCGCGGCTTCGCGGTGGTCGCCACCGAGGTGCGCAACCTGGCCCAGCGCAGCGCCCAGGCTGCCAAGGAGATCAAGACCCTGATCAACGACTCGGTGGAGCGCATCGGCGAGGGCAGCAAGCTGGTCGACAACTCCGGCAAGGCCCTGGAGGACATCGTCGAGTCGGTGAAGAAGGTCTCCGACATCATTGCCGAGATCGCCGCCGCCAGCGAGGAGCAGTCCACCGGCCTCGACGAGATCAACAAGGCCGTGACCCAGCTCGACGAGGTCACCCAGCAGAATGCCGCCCTGGTCGAGGAGGCCGCGGCCGCCAGCGAATCCCTGGACGACCAGTCGCGCGAGCTGCTCGAACTGATGAGCTTCTTCAAAGGCGAGCAGGCCGCGGCCGCTGGCCAGGCGATGAAGCAGCCGAGTGCGCGTCCGGCTCCGGCGAGCGCCGGCGCCCAGGGCGGTGCCGCTGCGCTCAAGCGTCCCGCCTCGGCCGGTGGCAACGCCGCCAGCAAGCGCCCGGCCCCGGCCCCCTCGCGCCAGGAGGCCTCCGAAGAATGGGAGGAGTTCTGAGGGTGGGGGACCGATGCTAGATGGCCGCCTCCGATCGCCTGAGCGAGCGCGACTTCCGGCGCGTTGCCCGCCTGACGCAGGAACGCACCGGCATCATGCTCAACGAGAGCAAGAAGGAGCTGGTGTTCAGCCGGCTGTCGCGGCGGCTGCGCGTGCTCGGCCTGGAGGCCTTCGACACCTACCTGGACCGGGTCGAGGGCGGCGACGAGAGCGAGCTCGAGGAGTTCATCAACGCGCTGACCACCAACTTGACCGCGTTCTTCCGCGAGGCGCACCACTTCGACATGCTGGGCGGCCCGGTGCTGAAGGAGATCCGGCGGCTCAACCCGGACGGGCAGCTGAAGGTCTGGTCGGCCGGATGCTCGACCGGCGAGGAGCCCTACTCCATCGCGATGACCCTGGCCGAGGCCCTGCCGTCGCCGGACGATGTGCGCATCCTTGCCACCGATATCGACTCGCGCGTGGTCGCCCATGCCGATGCCGGGGTGTATGACGCCAAGCGGGTCACCGGGATCCCGCAGGCGCGCCAGAAGCGCTGGCTGCTGCGCGGGACCGGCGCCAACGAGGGTCGGGTCAAGATCCGCGACGAGCTGCGCGCCATGCTGAACTTCCGCCAGCTGAACCTGTTCGACCCGTGGCCCATGAAGGGCCCGCTGGACGTGATCTTCTGCCGCAACACGCTGATCTATTTCGACAAGCCGACCCAGAAGCAGCTGGTGGAACGCTTTGCGCAGCTGCTGCGACCGGAGGGCTATCTGTTCATCGGGCACTCGGAGTCGTTGTTCCGCGTGACCGAGGACTTTCGCCTGCTGGAACAGACGCTGTATCGGAGGGCCGCCTGATGTCCGCCCTGCCGCAGCTGCATGATGGCGCCTTCGCGCACATTAATCGCTACTGGGACCGCGTGCACGCGTGCCCGGCCGCGAAGCTGCTGCCGGGGGAGTGCTACGTCTCGGTCTCGCCGACCGAACTGATCACCACGGTGCTGGGCTCCTGCGTGTCCGCCTGCGTGTGGTCGCCCAGCGCCGGCATCGGCGGCATGAACCACTTCATGCTGCCGGACGGCGCCCGCGACAGCGGCTGGGGACCGGCGGTCTCCAATGCCACGCGCTACGGCACCCATGCGATGGAGTTCCTGATCAACGAACTGCTGAAGCTGGGTGCGGAACGTAGCGATCTGCGCGTGAAGATGTTCGGCGGCGGCCGCGTCATGGCCGGGATGACCGACGTGGGCGCCGGCAACATCACCTTCCTGCGCCGCTTCCTGCGCGAGGAGAACCTGGACCTGGTCGCCGAGGACGTCGGCGGGCACTGGCCGCGCAAGGTCGTGTTCTTCCCCGCCAGCGGGCGCGTGCGCATCAAGAAGCTCGTGTCCCTGCACAACAACACCCTGCTCGAGCGCGAGCAGGACTACCGCCGCCGGCTGCAGGACGATCCCCTGCAGGGCGACGTGGAGCTGTTCTAGATGCCCGCCACTGCCAAGCCCATTCGCGTCCTGGTCGTCGACGACTCGGCCCTGATCCGCAAGCTGCTGACCGAGATCCTGTCTCAGGCCGCGGATATCGAGGTCGTCGCCGCCGCCTCCGACCCCTATGACGCGCGCACCAAGATCAAGCAGCACGAACCCGACGTGCTGACCCTGGACGTGGAGATGCCGAAGATGGACGGCATCACCTTCCTGCGCAACCTGATGCGCCTGCGCCCGATGCCGGTGGTCATGGTCTCCTCGCTGACCGAGGAAGGCGCCGACGTGACCCTGGAGGCTCTGGAGGTCGGCGCGGTAGACTTTGTCACCAAGCCGAAGGTGGACGTCTCGCATGCCCTGCAGGAGTACGCCGACGTGCTGATCGACAAGGTCCGCACCGCCGCCAGCATCCGCCTGCAGGCCCGCAGCGCAACCCCGGGCCCGGCTCCCCAACGTCTCGCATCCGCGAACACGGGGCGCTTTCGCACCACTGACCGGGTAATCGCCCTGGGGGCCTCCACCGGGGGCACCGAGGCCCTGCGCGAGGTGCTCACGGCGCTGCCGCCGGACGCCCCGGGCATCCTGATCACCCAGCACATCCCCTCCGGCTTCAGCCGCGCCTTTGCCGAACGCATGGACCGCAGCACGGCCCTGAGCGTGAAGGAGGCCGAAGACGGCGATATCGTGGTGCCCGGGCATGCCTACGTCGCCCCGGGTACCGACTACCACCTGCGCCTGGCGCGGGACGGCGCCCGCTACGTCTGCCGCCTGGACCGCAGCGGCCCGGTGAACCGTCATCGCCCCAGCGTGGACGTGCTGTTCAACTCGGCCGCGGAACAGGCCGGGGCCAACATCGTGGCCGCCCTGCTGACCGGCATGGGCGACGACGGGGCCCGCGGGCTCAAGGCGCTGCGCGACGCCGGGGCCCACACCATCGCCCAGGACGAGAACACCAGCCTGGTCTGGGGCATGCCCGGCGAGGCGGTCAAGCTGGACGCCGCCGACCAGGTCCTGCCGCTGGGCCGGATCGCCGCCGCGCTGATCCGCGATCACCGCAACGCCGCCGCAGCCGGCGAATAGGAGCCACCGGAATGGACGACCGCATGCAATGGCTGACCCGTGACACGATCCAGCAGGGGCTGGCGCTCAGCCTCGCCGTTTTGCTCCTGCTCGGGGTCATCCTCGCCGCAGTGAATGGGGCCGGCTGGGTCGCTCTGGGGGCCGCAGCCCTGGCCGGACTGGCGGCCCTGCTCGCCTGGGGCGTGTATCTGCGCGGGCCGGCTCCGGCGGCCACATCCGCCGAGACGGCGACGGCGAGCCAACCCACCGGCGGCGGCGAACTCTCCGACGCGCTGGACCAGGCGATGCGCTTCGAGCTGGACCAGCTGGAGGCGGAGATCGGCCGCCAGCGCGGGCTGATCGCCGATGCCGTGCAGGAACTGGGCACCAGCTTCAACGAGATGCACCAGATCGCCGGCCGCCAGATGGAACTGATGACCAGCGATGCCGCGCAAGAGGACGACGGCAGTCAGGGCATGACCCACGCCGAGGTCATCACCGAACTGACCCGCAAGTCCGACGAGACCCTGCAGATGTTCATCGATACCCTGGTGGAGATCAGCCGCCAGAGCGTGGAGAGCGCCCACCACATGGAGGACATGAGCCAGCACATGGACGGGGTGTTCAAGCTGCTGGACAGCGCCGGCGCGATCGCCGGGCAGACCAATCTGCTGGCGCTCAATGCCAGCATCGAGGCGGCGCGGGCCGGGGAGGCCGGACGCGGCTTTTCGGTGGTCGCCGACGAGGTGCGTTCGCTGTCCCAGCGCTCGGCCACCTTCCACGACGACATCCGCGCGCAGATCGACCAGGCCCGCGAATCGATCAACAAGGTCCACGGGACCGTGCACGACATGGCCTCGCGCGACATGAGCGACAGCATGGGCGAGAAGGAGCGCATTACCCGGTTGTTCGCCTACGCGCAGCGCGCCACCGACGAGCTCGAGGACCGCATCCGCGAGGAGGCCGAGCTGAGCGAGCGCATGAACCAGGCGGTCGCAACCGCCGTCCGCTCCCTGCAGTTCGAGGACATCGCCCGCCAGTCACTGGGCACCGCGGAGGAGGCCGTGGCCCATCTGCAAGAGCTGCGAAGCATTCTGCACGAGGCCCGCTCTACCGAGGACGCGCGGGCCATGGCCACCCGCGTACGCGAATGGCGCGAGCGCCGCCAGGAGACCTATCACCGCGCGGTGGACCAGCAGAACATGGGCACGGGGGATGTGGAATTGTTCTGAGGTTTTACCGTCGAACCCCCCGCGTGTCCGGTCACGAACCCCGGGTCCGCGGACCAACTCTCACCGGGCATGAAGCCCGCCACAGCGCCAGGAACCGCATATGAGCATCGAGCAGTACACCTCCGACGACGGCAAGGAAGTCCGCATCCGGGTCAAGGGCCGGTTCGACTTCGAGCAGCACCAGGATTTCCGCGCCGCCTACCGCGACACCGGCGGGACCGGCGTGCGCTACATCGTCGACCTCGCCCATACCGAGTACATGGACAGCTCCGCACTCGGCATGCTGCTCCTGCTGCGCGAACACGCCGGCGGCGAGTTCTCCGACGTCCGCATCACCGGCGCCTCGGAGGGCGTGCGCAAGGTGCTGGACATCGCCAATTTCGGCCGCCTGTTCAACATCCAGTAACCGGCCCCGTGGACGACACCGCCTCCGAGGCGCAGCCCATCCCTCCCGGTGACCTGATCTCCGGAGAGGGTATGGTACTGGTCGCCGACGACGATCCGCACAACCGGCGGCTGCTGCGCATGATGCTGGTGGGCGCCGGCTATGACGTGCGTGAGGCCTCGGATGGCTGGACGGCCGTCGAGGCCTGCCGGGAACAGGCGCCCGACCTGATCCTGATGGACGTGATGATGCCGGAGCTGGATGGCTACCAGGCGACGTCCCGGATCAAGGCGGAGATGGGCGCGCATTTCATCCCGGTGATCTTTCTGACCGCACTGGACGACGAAAACGCCCTGCTGCGGGCGATTGAATCGGGCGGCGACGACTTCCTCAGCAAGCCGCTGAACCTGGCGATCCTGAAGGCCAAGATCCACGCGATGGAGCGCCTGCGCGACCTGCACACCGGCCTGCAAAGCCGCAACACCGCCCTGCTCCGCGCGCAGGCACGCCAGGCCTGGGAGGAAGAGACCGCCGAGACCCTGTTCTCGCGCGCGATCACCCGTCGCAACCGCGGGCTGGACCGACTACAGCTCCATCGCTGCGCGGCCTCCACCTTCAGCGGCGACGTGGTGCTGTCCGACTACACGCCCGACGGGGCCCTGCGCGTGCTGGTGGGCGACTTCACCGGCCACGGCCTGAGCGCGGCGATCGGCGCCTACCCGGTCAGCGAGACCTTCCACACCCTGACCGCGGCCGGCGTGGACGACCAGGAGCTGCTGCACGAGCTGAACCATGTGCTGCACGATTTCCTGCCACCGGCGATGTTCATGGGGGCGCTCCTCGCCACCTTCTCCGCCGACGGCCGCCAGGTGCGCCTGTGGAATGGGGGCATGCCGGATGCATGGCTGTGCAATACCCGCCAGGACCGGGTCCGGCGTATTCAGTCCCAGGCGATGCCCCTGGGCATCCTCGACCGGCTGGACATCGACACCGGGGCGCGCAGCTACGAACTCGACGACGGCGACTGGCTGACACTGGTCAGTGATGGCGTCCTCGAGGCCACCGACGTCGCCGGAACGGCCTTTGGCGAGGACGCGATCTTTCGCCACTGCCAGGCCAGCGAATCGGCCGGGACCGCCTTCGAGCGCATCCGCGAGGCGCTGGATACCCACTGTGGCGACCAGACCCCCGCCGACGACATGACCCTGGTCACCATCGACTGCAGCCCGGCGGTAGTGACCGAGGGCGAGCGGCCCCAAAGCCGCGAGCTTCGGGGCACGCTGCGCTGGTCCCTGGAGGCCAGCGACCAGCGCCTGGCCGAAGTCGACCTGGTCGGCGCGGCCCGCAACCAGCTCCGCGAATGGCTGCCGAATCTGGGCGGGGGCCATGCCGAGGCCCTGCAGACGGTGATTGCGGAGCTGTGCAACAACGCCTTCGAACATGGCGTGCTGCGGCTGGACTCCGGCATGAAGGCCACGGTGGAGGGCTTCGAGCAGTACTATCACCAGCGTGCCGCGGCCCTGAGCGACATCCGCGGCCGGATCGGCATCTCCCTGCGCTATCGCCCACTGGATGGCCAGCACTGCATCCGCATCGGCGTGCGCGACAGCGGACCGGGCTTCGACCACCAGCGGATCCAGGAGGCCCTGGAGGGCCGCGACGACCAGCGCCTGTGGGGGCGCGGACTGACCCTGGTACGCCAGCTGTGCGAACAGGTGCGCTATCACGGCAGCGGCAACCGGGTCGAGGCGGACTACCGCTGGCAAGCGGCCGCCGACGACCAGCGCAAATCCGGCGATATGCCATGACCTACGCTCTGGAGACCCGTCAAAGCCCCGCCCCCCTCGATCTGGTGAACGCGCTGAGCGAGGCGATCCTCTTCGTCACCACTGACGGCACCGTACGCTACGCCAACCCGGCGGCGGAGCGCCTGTTCGGCACCACGGCCTGCAGTCTGGACGGCCGCAACCTGACCCGCCTGGTCACGCCGCGAGACCGGGCCTTCGACCTGCACGAGCGGCTGCGCGAGGCGACCCGGGCGGAGGGCTGGATCCCGCGACGCGACCCGGTGGATCTGGTCCGCGAGGACGGCCACCCCCGTACCGCCCTGATCGACATCGGGACCTGCCAGCATGCCCGGGAGTCGCTGCAGTTCGTCGTGCTGCGCGAGCAGCGAGCGGACCGGCCGGACGACACCCCGGAACAGGCCGAACACCTGCGCGAGGCCATCGACCTGCTGACCCATCAGGTGCAGGAACGCATGCGCGCCGAACAGGCCCTGCAGGACAGCCATCAGCGCCTGCTGGCCGCGCAGCGCGTGGCCCGCATCGGCCACTGGGACCTGGACCTGGAAACCGACGAGATCCACCTCTCGCCCGAGGCAAGCAAACTCTTCGGACATGGCGACCAGCCCCGCACCCTGACCCGCGAGGCCCTGGTGGAGGCCACCCATCCGGATGATCGCGCCGCGCTGGCATTTGCCCTGCTGCGCCTGGCCAACGGCCAGACCCACCGCTTCTCGATCCGGCATCGCCTGCGACTCCCCAGCGGCGAGGCGCGCTACATGCTGGCCGAAGGCGAACGGGCGGAGGAGACGCCCACCCGCATCCTCGGTATCCATCAGGACCTGACCGAACGCGAGAAGACCGAACAGGCCCTGTTCAAGCTGGTGAACTTCGACGCCCTGACCGGCCTCCCCAACCGGACCGGGCTGCGCACCCGCCTGCGCGCCACCCTCGACGAGGCCGAGCGCCAGGGGGAACCACTGGCGGTACTGCTGCTGGACATCGACCGCTTCACCTCGATCAACAGCACCCTGGGACACGACACCGGGGACGCCCTGCTGAAGGCACTGGCACAACGGCTGCAAAATCAGTTGCAGCCGCGCGACACCCTCGCACGGCTGGCCGCGGACGAGTTCGCCCTGATCCTGACCGCGATCGGGGCCCCGGCCGAGGCCCGGGATCGCGCGCAGTCCATCCTGCAACACTGCGCCGAGCCGTTCGCCCTCGGCGACGGCCAGCATGTGGCCACCATCAGTGCCGGCGTCAGCCTGTACCCGCAGGATGCACGCGGCAGGGACGAGCTGCTGCGCCATGCGACCAGTGCCCTGCACGAGGCCAAGAACGCCGGCGGCAACACCTGCCGCTTCTACACGCAGAGGCTGAACACCCGGGCGCGCGAGCAACTGGAGCTGGAGCAGGGGCTGCGCGCGGCGCTGCGCCAGTGCGAGTTCGAGCTCCATTATCAGCCACAGACCGGCCTGAATCGGGGGGACACCGTCGGCATCGAGGCCCTCGTCCGCTGGCGCCACCCGGAGCGCGGGATGATCTCGCCGGGCGACTTCATCCCGCTGGCGGAAAAGACCGGTCTGATCGTCCCGATCGGCGACTGGGTGCTGCGCACCGCCACGCAACAACTGGTGGAGTGGGACCGCAGGGGGCTGCCGGCGCTGCGCCTGGCGATCAACCTGTCCGCGCGCCAGTTCGCGGACCCCGACCTGCCCGAGCGCATCCTGGAGACCCTGGAGGCCGCCGGTCTCGCGCCCGAGCGCCTCGAGGTGGAGGTCACCGAAAGTGTCCTGGTCGAGGACATCGACGCCGCCGCGGCCATGCTCCAGCGCCTGGTGCACCTCGGTGTGTCGGTGGCGATCGACGACTTTGGCACCGGGCAGTCCTCCCTGCGCTACCTGCGCCGCCTGCCGCTGACCACACTCAAGATCGACCGCGAATTCACCTGGGGCATCGGCAACGACCCGGACGACGAGGCCATCACCCGTGCAATTATCGGCCTGGGCAAGACCCTCAAGCTGCGGGTGCTGGCCGAGGGCGTGGAGACCGAAGAGCAACACCGATTCCTGCGCGAGATGGGCTGCGACGAGGTCCAGGGCTTCCTGCTCGGCCGCCCGATGCCGGCCGCCGACCTCGAACGCCAGTGGCGCGAACGCCCCCGTAC
>JBJHBC010000002.1:0-21472 GCA_050485285.1 Thioalkalivibrio sp. | reverse complement strand
CTCAACGCGGGGCTGCTGGGCCACATGCAGCGCATGCAGGACGCGCCGATGGACGAGCTGCGCCTGCTGATGGACGTGAACACCTTCGCCAACAAGGTGATCCTCGACGCGCTGCTGAAGCACGAGGTGCGGGTTGGCCAGATCATCGCCATCTCCTCCGGCGCCTCGGTTTCCGGGCATGCCGGCTGGAGCGGCTATTCGCTGTCCAAGGCCGCACTCAACATGATGATGCAGCTCTACGCCCACGAATTCCCGGAAGATACGGCGATCAACGCCTTCGCCCCGGGCCTGATCGACACCGCGATGCAGGACTACCTGTGCGACGAGGCCGACCGCGACAGCTTCCCGGTCCTCCAGCGCCTGAAGGCCGCGCGCGGCACCCGCGACATGCCCGGCCCCGAGGACGCCGCGCGCGCCATCCTCGACGTCCTGCCCCGCCTGCACCAGACCACCCGCGGCAGCTTCGTCGACATCCGCCAGCTCTGACGCAGAGCCGTCCCGGCCACGGACCAAACAGATCAAGGGCGGTTCACAGGAAGACGGGAAGACCCGAAGTGGGATCGGGCTGAAGCGTAGAGGGCAGGGCTGACGGGCAGGGGCATGCCCCGACATCCAGCCCCCTGCCCGCATCCAATTAACAAATCTTCCGGCCTTCCCGACTTCCTGTGAACCGCCCCTGCCCTTCTGCGTGCGGTTCGTGGTGAACCCTCGGGCGCGCGGAAAATCGGCGGCGCAGCGCCAAAAAAAGTTCATGGAGGGGCGTTGGATTTCGCCGGAGATGGGGCGTATAGTCGGAAGCGTGATTCGTGGTTGAGCGGCAACTCCAGGAAGTTTCTAGTTTCTGAACCAGTGCTCCCGTTGATCTGTTGGCAGCGTGCCGCGAACACATTTGTTAGTTACATGAAGAGGTTACAAGTTGTGAATACTGGTGTTGTGAAGTGGTTCAACGAGAGCAAGGGTTTCGGTTTCATCACCCCCGATGATGGCGGCAAGGACGTGTTCGTCCATTTCTCCGCGATCAACGGGTCGGGTTTCAAGACCCTGGCCGAAGGCCAGAAGGTCTCCTTTGAGATCCAGGAAACCGCCAAGGGCCTCGCCGCCGGCGAAGTGACCGCCATCTAAGGCGCCACTCCCATGGCTGACGGCTCCTTCACTGGACCGTCCGAAAAGGCCGCCTCCGGGCGGCCTTTTTCGTGCCCAGCGTTCTGTATCCACTACGAAGAAGGTCAAAAGCGATTTACAGGAAGGCGTGAAGACTGGAAGAGGGACTGGGGTGGGCCTACAGGGCAGGCCTGACGGTCCGGGCATGCCACGAGCCCTCAGCCAGTACCCGCACCCAAATAACCCTTCCTGTCTTCCCATCTTCCTGTGAAACGCTCTTGATTTGATCCTTGCTCACGCGAAGGCTGCGGTCCGGCGCGGGTGATTCCAGTACACTGCGGGGCTTTCCCGTCGGCCGCCCGCACGCGATGAACCGCCTGTTTCGCTCCACCGCCGTTGTCAGTGGCATGACCATGATCTCCCGGGTCATGGGCTATCTGCGTGACATGGTGCTGGCGGTCACCTTCGGCGCCGGCCCGGCGACCGACGCCTTCTTCGTCGCCTTTCGCATCCCCAACTTCCTGCGCCGGCTGTTCGCCGAAGGCGCCTTCAACCAGGCCTTCGTGCCGGTGTTCGCCGAGTTTCGCGAGAAGCGCGGGCGCGAGGCCCTGCGCGATCTGCTGGATCACACCGCCGGCACCCTGATGACCGTGGTGACGGTGGTAACCCTGATCGGGGTGCTGGCGGCACCAGCACTGATCTGGGTGTTCGCCCCGGGCCTGGGGACCCAGGAGGCCGGGCGCGAGGATCTGGCCGCCACCATGCTGCGGATCACCTTCCCGTACCTGCTGTTCATCTCGCTGACCGCGATGGCGGCGGGCATCCTCAACAGCATCGGGCGCTTCGCGGTGCCCGCCTTCACCCCGGTGTTCCTGAACCTGGCGCTGATCGGCGCGGCGCTGTGGCTGGCACCGATGTTCGAAGAACCGATCATGGCCCTGGCCTGGGGCGTGTTCATCGCCGGGGCGTTGCAGCTCGCCTTCCAGATCCCCTTCCTGTGGCGCGCCGGGCTGCTGCCCCGCCCCCGCTTCCGGCGCGCCCACGAAGGCGTGCGCCGGATCGTGAAGCTGATGCTGCCGGCGATCCTCGGGACCTCGGTGGTGCAGATCAACCTGCTGGTGGACACCCTGATTGCCTCCTTCCTGGTCGCGGGCTCGATCTCCTGGCTGTATTTCGGCGACCGCTTCGTGGAGCTGCCGCTGGCGCTGTTCGGGATCGCCATCGGCACGGTGATCCTTCCGCGCCTGGCGCGGCAGTACAACCAGGCGGACCCGGCCGCGTTCGGCCGGACGCTGGATTGGGCCCTGCGCCTGGCGATGCTGGTGGCGCTGCCGTCCATGGTCGGACTGGTGGTGCTGGCGGTGCCGATCCTGGCCACCCTGATCCAGTACCAGGCCTTCACCCAGTTCGACACCTACATGACGGCGATGGCGCTGGCCGCCTACGCCCTGGGCCTGCCCGGGTTCATCCTGATCAAGGTGCTGGCCCCCGGCTTCTTCGCGCGCCAGGACACGAAGACGCCGGTCAAGATCGCGATCATCGCCATGCTCTGGAACATGGTGCTGAACGGGGTCTTCGTGCTGCCGTGGTATCTCTCCGGCACCCCGGGGGCGCACGCCGGACTGGCGCTCGCCACCGCGGCCTCGGCCTACATCAACGCCGGGCTGCTGTACCGCGGGCTGATCCGCGAGGGCATCTACCAGCCCGGTCCGGGCCTGCGGCGACTGCGCCTGGGCCTGCCGCTGGGGCTGGCCGCGATGATCGGCGTGCTGGTCTGGCTCTCGCCCGAGTTCGGCCAGTGGACCGAATGGTCCATCGATACGCGTCTGCTGGCGCTGACCGGCCTGATCCTGGCCGGGACCGCGACGCTGGCCAGCGTGCTCTGGCTGGCCGGGCTGCGGCCACACCACCTGATGCTTCGCGAGTCCACGGAAGGCACGGATCAATGATGCCCGGGGTGGCCCCGGCGGGTTATACTCGCGGTTTTGCGCGGGATCGGGGCGATGCGGCTGATTCGCGGCCTGGGGCCGGCCGACAGCAAGGCGTTCGAGGCGGCCGGCCTGCACGGCGCGGTGGTGACCATTGGCAACTTTGATGGTCTGCATCGTGGTCATCAGGCTGTTCTGGGGCGCCTGCTCGAGGCGGCGCAGGATCGCCAGGCGCCGGCGCTCCTGATGACCTTCGAACCGCTGCCGCGCGAGTACTTCGGCGCGCGAACCCAGGCCCCGGCACCGCCCGGGCGCCTGCAGCGGCTGCGCGACCGCCTGGTAACCCTGGGCGACAGCGCCCTGGATGCCACCTGGATTCTGCGCTTCGACGCGCACCTGGCCGGGCTGTCGGCCAATGCCTTCATGGAGGAGGTCCTGCACCGGCGGCTGGGTGCCCGGCACGTGCTGGTCGGCGACGACTTCCGCTTCGGCCGCGGGCGCGAGGGCGACCAGGCCGCGCTGCAGACCGCCGGCCGTCGCCTCGGTTTCACCGTGGAGTCCACCCCAACGGTGCGCGATGCCGAGGGCCGTATCAGCAGCACGCGGGTACGCGCCGCGGCGGTCGCCGGGGACTTCGCCCGGGTGACGGAACTGCTGGGCCGGCCCTACCGCCTGCACGGCCGGGTCGCGCATGGCGACAAGCGCGGCCGAACCATCGGGTTCCCCACCGCGAACCTGCGCCTGGGGCCCTGGCCACTGGCGCTGCGCGGGGTGTACTCCGGCTGGCTGCGTCGCGCCTCCGGCGAGGCCCTGCCGGCGGTCGCCAATATCGGCTGGCGCCCGACCGTGGACGGCACCGAGCAGCGCCTGGAGGCCCACGTGCTCGAGGGCCAGCCGGACCTGTACGGCGAGGCGGTCTGCTTCGAGCCGGTCGCGCAGGTGCGCGGCGAACAACGCTTCGAGGGCCTGGAGGCGTTGCGCGCACAGATCGCGCGCGACGTCGAAACCGCCCGCACGCAACTCTCCGAACTCGACTGAAACCGGCCCGCAGGGCCGATCCGGAACTCGCTCATGGCACGCAAACCGGCACCGCCGAATCCCTACAAGGACACCCTCAACCTGCCCGAAACGGCCTTCCCCATGCGCGCCGGCCTGGCGACACGGGAGCCGGAGTGGCTGGAGGCCTGGAAGGCCGAGGACCGCTACCAGCGGCTGCGCGAATACTGCGCCGGGCGGCCGCGCTTCGTGCTGGCCGACGGCCCTCCGTATGCGAACGGCTCGATCCACGTCGGCCACGCGGTCAACAAGATCCTCAAGGACGTGATCGTGAAGAGCCGCACGCTGGCCGGCTTTGATGCGCCCTACGTGCCGGGCTGGGACTGCCACGGCCTGCCGATCGAACTGAAGGTGGAACAGAACCTGGGCAAGGCCGGGCGCGACGTGGACGCCGCGACCTTCCGCAAGGCCTGCCGGGAATACGCCCAGGAGCAGGTGGACGGCCAGAGCGCGGACTTCCAGCGCCTCGGCGTGCTGGGCGACTGGGACCACCCCTACCTGACCATGAACTACCAGGTGGAGGCGGACACCGTTCGCGCGCTGGGCACGATCTTCAAGCGCGGCCACGTGCAGATGGGCGAGAAGCCGGTGCACTGGTGCGTGGACTGCGGCTCGGCCCTGGCCGAGGCCGAGGTCGAGTACGAGGACAAGATCTCGCAGGCGATCGACGTGCGCTTCCGCGTGGTCGACGACATCGACTTCCTGCGCCGCTTCGACGGCATCGACGGCTCGCGCGGACCGATCAGCGTGGTCATCTGGACCACCACGCCGTGGACCCTGCCGGCCAACCAGGCGGTCGCCCTGCACCCGGAACTGGACTACGCCCTGGTGGAGCTGGAGCACGAGCGTATCCTGCTGGCGGAGGACCTGGTCGAGGACTGCCTCGCGCGCTATTCGCTGGGCGAAGGCCGGATCGTCGCCCGCGCCAAGGGCCAGGCGCTGGAAGGCCTGATGCTGCGCCACCCGTTCCTGGACCGCGAAGTCCCACTGATCCTGGGCGACCACGTGACCACCGAGACCGGTACCGGCGCAGTGCACACCGCCCCCGGCCACGGCCAGGAGGACTACGCGGTCGGACTGCAGTACAGCCTGCCGGTGGAAAACCCGGTCGGCCCGGACGGGCGCTTCCTGCCGGACACCCCGCACTTCGCCGGCGAGAACGTGCATCAGGCCAACGGCCATGTGATCGACGTGCTGAAGGAACACGGCGCGCTGATCGTGGCGGTGAAGTTCGAGCACAGCTACCCGCACTGCTGGCGCCACAAGACCCCGATCATCTTCCGCGCGACCCCGCAGTGGTTCATCAGCATGGACCGCGCCGAACTGCGCGCGGATGCGCTCAAGGCGATCGCCGACACCCGTTGGATGCCGAACTGGGGCCAGGCCCGCATCCACGGCATGGTGGTCAACCGTCCGGACTGGTGCATCTCGCGCCAGCGCAACTGGGGCGTGCCGATCCCGTTCTTCGTGCACAAGGAGACCAACCGCCTGCACCCGCACACCGCGGAGCTGGTCGAGGCGGTCGCGCAGCGCATCGAGCAGGACGGCATCGAGGCCTGGTTCCAGCTGGACCCGAAGGAGTTGCTGGGCGACAAGGCCGACGACTACGTGAAGCTGAACGACACCCTCGACGTCTGGTTCGACTCCGGCGTGCTGCACTCCACGGTGGTGGAGAAGCGCCCGGAACTGGGCGGACTGCCGGTGGACCTGTTCCTGGAAGGCTCCGACCAGCACCGCGGCTGGTTCCAGTCCAGCCTGCTGACCAGCGTGGCCATGCGCGGCGCCGCGCCGTACAAGGCGGTGCTGACCCACGGCTTCACCGTGGACGAGAAGGGCGAGAAGATGTCCAAGTCGCGCGGCAACGTGGTCGCGCCGCAGGAGGTCGTCTCCACCCTGGGCGCGGATATCCTGCGCCTGTGGGTCGCGGCCACCGACTTCTCCGGCGAGATGGCGATCTCGAAGGACATCCTCGACCGCACCGCCGATGCCTACCGCCGCATCCGCAACACCACGCGCTTCCTGCTGGGCAACCTGAACGGCTTCGAGCCGGCCGAGCACGCCCTGCCCCTGGACGAGCTGCTGCCGCTGGATCGCTGGATCGTCGCCCGCGCGCTGCAGGTGCAGGGCCAGGTCACCAAGGCCTATGACGACTACCTGTTCCACCAGATCTATCAGCGCGTGCACAACTTCTGTTCGGTGGAGCTGGGCAGCTTCTACCTGGACGTGATCAAGGACCGCCAGTACACCACGCAGGCGGATTCGCACGCCCGGCGCTCGGCGCAGACCGCGCTGCACCACGTGGCCGAGGCCCTGACGCGCTGGGTGGCCCCGATCCTGACCTTCACCGCCGAGGAGATCTGGGCCCTGCTGCCCGGCGAACGCCCGGACAGCGTGCTGTTCGCCACCTGGTACGAGGGGCTGGCCCCGCTGCCAGAGGACGCGACGTTCTCCGACAGTGACTGGGACCGCATCCTGGAGGTGCGCACCCATGTCGCCCGTGCACTGGAACTGGCGCGCAACGAGCAGGGCATCGGCGCCTCGCTGAACGCCGAGATCGACCTGCATCTACCGGCCGACTCCACGACGCGCGCGCTGCTGGAGCGTCTGGGCGACGAGCTGCGCTTCGTCCTGATCACCTCGGAGGCCCGTCTGGCCGAGGGCACCGCCCCGACAGGCGCGCATACCGCCGAGTTGGCGGACGGGACGGCGCTGGGCGTGGTGGTGCACAAGAGCGAACAGCCCAAGTGCGTGCGCTGCTGGCACCGCCGCCCGGATGTGGGCGAGCATGCGCAGCACCCGGAACTGTGTGGACGCTGCGTCAGCAACGTGGAAGGCCCGGGCGAGACCCGGCACTTCGCCTGATGCCACTGCGGGGTTCCGGTCTGGGCCCGGGGCTGCTGATCGCAGCCGTGATCGTGGTCGCGGATCAGGTCACCAAGGTCTGGGCGGAGCACGCGCTGACGCTGTTCGCGCCGGTCGAGGTGACGAGCTTCTTCAATCTGTCGCTGGTGTACAACCCCGGTGCGGCCTTCAGCTTCCTGGCCGGCGCCGGGGACTGGGGCCGCTGGCTGCTGACCGGCATCGCCGTGGTGATCGGGCTCCTGATCACGGGCTGGTTGGCCCGCCTGCCGCGCCAGGCGTGGTGGTCGGTCACCGCCCTCGGCCTGGTGCTGGGCGGCGCCATCGGCAACCTGATCGACCGCGTGCGCTACGGCGCGGTGGTGGATTTTCTCGACTTTCACTGGGCGGGCTACCACTGGCCGGCCTTCAACGTGGCGGACATGGCCATCGTGGTGGGGGCGATCACGCTGATCGTGGCGACCTTCATCGAGGGTGACCACAGCCATTCCGAAGACAAGCACTGAATACGGGAGCACGCATGACCACGGCCACCAAGGGCGCGCACATCGAGATGCACTATCGCCTGATCCTGGAAAACGGCTTTGTCGTGGACGGGACCGGCGACGAACCCATCACCCTGGAGATCGGCTCCGGCGAGATCCTGCCCGGCCTGGAGGATTTGCTGGTCGGACTGGAGGCCGGCGACCACCGGGAATTTGCGATCGAGGCCGGCGTCATGTTCCCGTTTCGGGATCAGGCGGCGGTGCAGCGCATGCCGCGCTCGCAGTTCCCGGATGACCTGCCGCTGGAAGTGGACTACATCTACGAGTTCAACAGCCCCTCCGGCGAGGCCGTGCCCGGACGCATCGAGGCGGTGGAGGACGACACCGTGACGGTGGATTTCAACCACCCGCTGGCGGGGCAGCACTTCACCTTCGAGGTGGATGTGGTATCCGTACGGGAACCCCAGTAGGTCGCGACCGACCGCAGGAGAACACCATGAGTATCCAGGCCCAGCTCGCCAATCCGCGCGGTTTCTGCGCCGGGGTGGAACGCGCCATCGAGATCGTGGAACGCGCCCTGGAGATCTACGGCGCGCCGCTGTACGTGCGCCACGAGGTGGTGCACAACCGCCACGTGGTCGGCCGCCTGACGGATGCGGGCGTGCGCTTCGTCGAGGAACTAAGCGAAGTGCCCGACGGCCAGGTGGTGATCTTCTCCGCGCACGGCGTACCGAAACGCGTGCAGCAGGAGGCCGAGGACCGCGGCCTGACCGTGTTCGACGCCACCTGCCCGCTGGTCACCAAGGTCCATCTGGAGGTGGCGCGCTACGCCCGCGAGGGTCGCGAGGTCGTGCTGATCGGCCACGCGGGGCACCCCGAGGTCGAGGGCACCATGGGCCAGTTCGACGACTCCCGGGGCGGCTGCATGATGCTGGTCGAGACCATCGCGGACGTCGAGGACCTGGAGGTCGCGAACCCGGACCGTCTGGCCTTCGTCTCCCAGACCACGCTGTCGATGGACGACACCGCCGGCATCATCGATGCCCTCACCGCGCGCTTCCCGAAGATCGAGGGCCCGCGCAAGATGGACATCTGCTACGCCACCCAGAACCGTCAGGACGCGGTGAAGGACCTGGCGAAGCAATGCGATCTGCTGCTGGTGGTCGGCTCGAAAAACAGCTCGAACTCCAACCGCCTGAGCGAGATCGGCGCCCGCATGGGCGTGGAGTCCCATCTGGTGGACGGCGCGGCCGACATCGAACCTGCCTGGCTGGAGGGCAAGAGCCGCATCGGCGTCACCGCCGGCGCCTCGGCCCCGGAGATCCTGGTCAACGAGGTGCTCGACTTCCTGCGCGGGCACGGCGTCGACACCGTCTCCGAACTCTCCGGCCGCGAAGAAACCATCACCTTCTCCATCCCCTCCGGCCTGCGCCGCGAATCCGCCTGAAAGGACGATCTACAGGAAGATAAGAAGATGTGAAGATAAATTGGATTGGGGCGCGCCGGACACACCCGCCGTTGCTGGCATATCCCCGAACGTCAGGGCTGCCACACCCCAAAAGCTTTCCTGTCTTCCCATCTTCCTGTAAACCGCCCTTGACCTGATTCAGGACTCCAAACGACATGGATGATCGACCGCGTTTTCGGCTGAGTATTCGCTGTCCCGATCAGCACGGGATCGTCGCGCGCATCGCCAACGCGATCGCCAACACCGACGGCTGGATCACCGAGGCGGCCCAGCACACCGATGCCGAGGCCGGCTGGTTCTTCATGCGCTGGGTGTTCTCGCTGCCCGTCGATGCCGAGCCCGCCCTGCGCGAACGCCTGGACGAGCTGGCCCGCGATCTCGGCATGGACTGGTGGCTGGCCGCGGCCGAAACCCGGCCCCGGGTCGTGCTGATGGTCTCGCGTGAGCCGCACTGCCTCAGCGACCTGCTGGCCCGCTGGAGCAACGGCGAACTGCCGATGGAGATCCCGGCGATTATTTCCAACCATCGCGACCTGGAACCGCTCGCCCAGTGCTACGGCATCCCGTTCGAGCACATCCCCGTGCCGCGCGAGGAGCGCGAGGCGGCCTTCACCGCCCTGCAGGCGCGCCTGGCCGAACTCGCGCCCGACGCCATCGTGCTCGCCCGCTACATGCAGATCCTGCCGCCCCGGCTTTGCGACGAATACCCCGAACGTATCCTGAACATCCATCACAGCTTCCTGCCGTCGTTCGTCGGCGCACGGCCCTATCACCAGGCGTTCGCCCGCGGCGTGAAGCTGATCGGTGCCACCTGCCACTACGTCACCGAGGACCTCGACGCCGGCCCGATCATCGAGCAGGACGTCACCCGCATCCGCCATGACGACGGCGTGCAGGACCTGATCCGCAAGGGCCGCGACGTCGAACGCTGGGTCCTCGCCCGCGGCCTGCGCTACCACCTCGAGGGCCGCGTCCTCACCCACGGCAACAAGACCATCGTCTTCAACTAACGGCGTTCACCCTCAAGGCCCCTGTACCTCACGCCGCACCACCACGACCGGAGACGCCTGGCCTAGACTTGGACCATCAACCGGCGGGGGTGGCCCATGAACAATACGACGAGCACGCGATCCGGCCTCTTGTCACCGGCCTCTGCGCCATGCACCCGTCCGCGCAAATGGCGGGCGCTGAAGGCTCTGGCCGCGGCCAGCCTTCTGGCCCTTCTGGTCCTCCAGCCCCCCGCCGCCGCCGATGCGCTGCCCGACACCATCGAGCGCATCAAACCCTCGGTGGTCAGCATCGCCACCCACCAGCCCGCGCGCAGCCCGCGGGCCCATTACCTCGCCACCGGCTTTGCGGTCGGCGACGGTAGCCTGATCGTCACCAATCACCATGTGATCCCGACGTCCCTGGATCACGAGAACCGCGAACAGCTCGTGGTGGTCAGCGGCGAAGGCCGTGACACCTCCATCCACAGCGCGGAACTGGTGGCCCATTCGGAGGACGACGACCTGGCCCTGCTAAGGATTGCTGGCCCCCCGCTGCCGCCCCTGCAGCTGGGATCCTCGGATGCCGTGCGCGAAGGCGAGCAACTGGCCTTTACCGGCTTCCCGATCGGCATGGTCCTGGGTACCTATCCCGCGACCCATCGCGCGAGCGTCGCAGCGCGCACCCCCATGGCGATCACCGCCCGGCGCTCGAGCGAACTGAGCGAGGCGCGCATCCGGCAACTGCGGGCCGGGGCACCCATGGTGTTTCAGCTGGATGCCACCGCCTACCCCGGCAACAGCGGGAGCCCCGTCTACCGGATCGACAGTGGCGAAGTCGTCGGCGTGATCAATCAGGTCTTCGTCCAGGGCGGACGCGAGGCGGCGGTCGGCCACCCCAGCGGGATCAGCTACGCGGTGCCAGCGGACCGGATTCGTCCGCTGCTGGCGAACGCCCGGGAGTAACCCATCGACGCCCGCACACGTCACGGCAGGCCCTGCCCGGTAGAACGCACGCCCATGGCCGCGCCCCCTCTCGACGCCCCCCGCGTCTTTCGTCAGATCCACATCGACGTGGCGCGCAACGCCACCGACGACTTCAACCCGTTCCATGACGGCGACAAGTGGATGCGGATCCGCGGCAACCCGTTTGGCGGCCCGATCGTGCTGGGCTTTCAACTGGAATGCCTCGCGGAGGCCCTGATCACGCAGGTACGCCAGGCGGAAGGCGAGCGCGAGAACACCCGCGAACGGCCGTTCCGGAACTACCAGTTCACCTTTGCCGGGGCCCTGCGCCCGGACGAGGCCCTGACCACCGTGGTCAAGCCCACGAACCGGCGCATGGACGAGGCGGGACGGCCGCAGTTGTCGAACCGCATCGCGATGCGCACGTCCGGCGGTCTGGTGCTGCTGGGACACGTGCGCGACACGGCCACCCCTCGCGCGCTGCCGGACGTGGCACTGCCCCTGCCCGCGGATATCGACCTCGACCGGCTCGAGGGCCGCCGCGAACTGGCGGACAACGGGTGGTTCCACAAGCGCAAGTTCATGACCAACAGCAACGCGAAGAATCTGCTGTCGGGATCGCTCGTGCGCCAGGCGGACTACTTCGACGAGCTGGAGGACCGGGTCAACTTTCCCGACATGTTTCCGGCATCCCTGATCTCCTGCGCGCTGCTCGAGAAGGCGCATGCCGACGGCCACGATTTCTATCGCGATCCCATGATCTACACCGCGCATCACATCAGCGTAGACCAGCGTCTGGCGCGCGCCCTGCGCAGCGCCGATGCCCTGCATATCCTGGTGAGCCCGGCCGAACACGTGGAGACCTCGGATCGCGGCCTGGCCGGCTCCGGGATGGCACAGCAGCACTACCGCTGCCTCGGCCTGGTGGCCGGCCCGCGCGTCCTGTTTCGCGCCGAGCTGCTCCTGGCACCGCTGGGTGTGGATGCAGACCCCGCCACCGCGTAAAGGCCCGCTGGTCGGGTAGACGGGCGGCGGTCGAGCTGCAGATTCGACCGCGCGCCTCAGGGTTCGGGCCGTTCCCGCTTCCCCTTGCGCTGGTCCTTGACCGCCTTGCGCACCAGATGAGGCAGGAGCAGGTGGAGCGGCATGCGCAGGTAGTGGGAACGCACGTACAACAGCCAGCGCGCGGCGCCGGACCCGACGCCATCGCAGCTCCAGTGATGGGGTATCAGGCCGCGCCGGAACAGCCCGTCCATCAGCCCACGCAGGGGCGCCAAAGGGCGCGCGGGGGCCAGGGCCACGAAGGCCGAATCGGGCACGGGGGTCTGCAGGAATTCACGGCCATAACGCAGGGCGTAGAAGAGCGGGCGTGCCAGGTCCATCTCGAAGGCCCGTGCCGTCAGCCGCTCCCAGAAGCCTGGATCCTCGGCCAGAAAGTACCGCAGCAGCGCATCCAGATCGGCCAGATCCCGCAGACCGTTCTCCAGCTCGCCGTCGTGGAACAGGTGCGTCGCGCTGTGCAGGACCATGTCCACCGGAGCCGGGATATACACCCCCGGATAGTCGTCGAGCGGCCACGCCGCCTGCCACAGAAGATCCGGGTCGGGATGCAGCCGCGCGGTCGGCGGCAGGATGGTGTGGTGCACGTCCAGCACGCTCTTGCGCTGGATATGCGTGAGCGGCGGCAGTTCGTGCATCCACTGGCGGTAGTACCGCTGGTCATAGGTATCGTAGCCCTCGCAGACCCACCCCTGGACAAACAGGTGCTGCTCCGCCTCCTCAATCCGCCCCTGCGGGACGAGGATGTCGACATCGGAGAACTGGCGCCCGGGGGCGCAGGGCAAACCCGCCATCACATAGGCGGCGCCCTTCAGCAGCATCACCGGGATGGCCGCGGGCGCCAGGGCCTCGTGGATCCGCGCCACCTCCCAGCGGACCATGGCGTGCTGACGATCCGCCAGGACCCGGGCCGCGTGCAGGTGCCGTCGCGGCGCCGGCGGCACCTCGGGCAGTGCCCCGGCCGCCTCGATCAACGCCTGCAGCCGCCCTTCCAGGGAGGCCATCCGCGCCACTCGCACCAGCAGGTCCCAGTCCGCCAGCGAAAGCCTCCCGGCCGACTCCGGAGCGCCCAGGACCGCGAGCAGTTGCGTCAGCGCGGAGGATGTCACGCGCCCCCCGCGATCAGGTCGTTCAGCAGCCCCAGGGTGGCATCCAGATCCGCGTACTCGAGCTCGAGGCACGCGCTTTGCTCGATCAGGTCGGCCGCGGCCTCGAAGCCCGCGGCCCCCACCACGCTGTAGTTGAACGACGACCCGACCAGCCACTGCAGGGCCGCGGCCCGGTCTAGCGGCGCAAGGTGGTCGCGGCCCCCCGCGGCAAAACGCGGGAAGACCAGCCAGGCCGGTCGCGCCGGGTCGTGCATCTGCCGAATACTCGCATCCGGTGGTCTCAGATGCGCCACGGTCCCCTTGCTGGTGTCATGCGAAGCGGGCCCGATAACCGCCTGCGGGTAGCGCTCGCGGATCAGGTCAATGGCGGCATTCTTCAGGCTGACCGGACGCGGCAGGGCCACCAGCTGCCCGTCCGCCAGGGATAGCAGGGCGAATTCATCCGACAGCAGTCGCCAGCCGGACAGGGTCAGCGCCGCGGTCAGCGTGCTCTTCCCCGCGCCCGGCTCGCCCGGCATCACCAGCGCCCGGCCGTTACGCTCCAGCACCGCCGCGTGGATCATCAGGAAGTCGTGGGCGTGCTGGGCAATGCACCAGTTCAGCCCCCATTCGAACAGCGGGTACGCATGGGCGTGCGGCAAGGGGCGAAAAGGCGAGCGCCCATCGAGAAAGAAACGCGCCTGCGGCCGCCAGAGCGCGCGCAGGCCGGTGGAACCCGCGAGGGTGACGTGGAAGTCGGCAAACGGCGCGCTGCCCGCCGGCAGCGCCTGCCGGTCGTAGAAAAGGGCCACGGCGCGCGTGATCCGGTCCAGCCGCGACCGCAAGCGCACCACAAAGGGCCCCACCTGAATGGCCAGGCCGGCACCCCGCAATTCGGCCCTCGGGTCCAGGTGCCCGATCACGCCTCCCGCGACTCCGGCACACGACGGACCAGATCGTGCTGGCGCAACTGGCTCAGGCCGGCCTGCATGGCATCCTCCAACTCCCCCTCCGCGGCGTCGTAGCGCTGTTCAAGGTACTCGAACAGGGCCGCCGGCGTCATCGGACCGCCCTGCAGGGCCAGGAAAAGATCGGCCAGGGGCGGCTGCAGAACGTGGGTGGCGCCACAGCGCTGGTCGTAGACGACCACCGCCTCGCCCCACGCCCGCACGTGCGCGGCGGGCAGCGGGATCAGCGCCAGGGGAACCTCTTCAGAAACGGGCAAGCGGACCTCGCGGACCGTGTGGGCGGATGTACCGGGCACGGCGCCGGGGATCAACGATTCGGATTGCCCTGCTGGTTGGATCGGCTGGTGCGCACTTCCACGCACACACCCTGCTCGTTGCGCGAGTAGCCATCCTCGCAGTCGCCCTGGCTGTTGATCGGACAGAAGCGCTCGTTCATGTAGACGAAGACGTTCTTCACGGCCGTGTACTTGTCCGCGTCATCGCGGGCCATGGAATAGGCCTTGACCACCTCATCCACCGAGGCGCCAAAGTCGATCGAGGTGCAGGCCGCGTTCAGCACCGCGCCGACCGCATGCCAGTCCAGCGAGCCACTGCACACGCCACTGGCCTGCAGCACCTCCATCAGCGACGGCGAGCCACTCAGACACTCCGGCTTGTAGCCGAACACCGACTCGAAGGAGGTCGCGCCACCGGGATGCACCGTCGCATCGAAGCGGCGGCACTGACTGCCCGGCGGATTGGTCTCGTGGCAGGTCCCCGGCGAGTAGCCGGTGCAGTCCCAGGCGAACCAGTTGTTCTTCCAGAAGCCCGGTGTACACCCATCCCCCTCGGTGCACTCGTGGTCGATATTGGAGACGTTGGCGGAGAAGATATTGCCCGACAGCGAGCACTGCCCCTGCGCACCCCAGACCGACTTGGCGGGGAGGGACACCAGCATCGCGCCACCCAGACCGGCCGTGGTCAGACGCCGACGGGTCCGGCTGCGCGGGGCGGCCGAAGCCTCGTCCCGGTCCACCGGAGTGCCGGACGGGTCCTCGCCCTCGGGGCCAGGGCTCTGGTTCTGATCGTGTTCGTCGCTCATTCTTGCCTGCTCCAGGTCCGTCCCCGGCGTTATGCCGCTCGCGCCGGGGCACCCGCCTCCGCCCGCTCCGGGGGATTTTCGGGTCACACTGCCATCAGACGCTTTCTCTCAAGAGTTAGCAAGCGGGATGCCACCCCGCCGAATAACGGGTAACTCACTGATATCGAGGGCCAGCCGACGCGGGCACACGCTCGAAAGGGTGCTCGGCGTCGCCAAGTGCAAAATTTCCCGACAGGGGCTCGAGCGGTCAGCGCATTACGCCCTGCGCAACCGCAGAATGAACGAATGGCTCAGCCATGCCCCGGCAACCGGGACCGTCTGTAGCACGCCACGGGTGGCCCGGTTCTCCAGCAGTGGCTGCAGGCGGGCGAGACGCCCGGGTGCCAGCGGCAACCAGTCCAGCTCCAGCGCCACCAGGCCCGTGGCCTCGGCCGTCGCGCGCAAGACGGCGGGGTCGTCGTAGCGCAAATGCGGCGGGCGGCCCTGGCGATGGCGACGCCATTCGCGAACCGCCGTGGGCAGACACCGCAGGTTCAGCGCATCGACCCAGGCCTCGCCACCGGGACGCAGGACCCGCCGGATCTCGGCGAGCGCGGGGGCGGGATCGGACAACGCCTGCATGACACCGAAGCAGAGCGCCCCGTCGAACGCCGCGTCCGCCAATGGGAGATGGTTGATATCCGCCGCCAGCCAGGGGATCGCCGGATCGCTGCGATCCCTCGCCTTCGCCAGGGACGGAGTGGAGTAGTCGAGTCCACACACCGCATGACCCTGCGCATGCAGCATCCGTGTGTAGGTACCCGCGCCACAGCCGATATCGAGCCAGCGTCCGGGCGCATGGGCCGCGTCCCGCCAGAGACGCTCGAACTGCCGCACGCGGCTGTTCAGGCCGGTCGGCGTCCAGCCCGCGATCCCGGCGTCATCCTCCAGACTCGCCCCGCGTTCGAGAAAGCGCTGACGCCAGCGGCGCTCGAATCCGGTGTCCTTCATGGCACCCTCGCCGTCATTCCCGTCCCTCGCTCACCTGGCCGATCAGTTCGGTCGCGGCCGTCAGCACATGATCGCGGGAAAACCCGGCGCGGCTCATCTCGTCGTACAGCGTGCGCGCGAGCAACCGGGCCACGCGCTCCGGTGCGTGGGTAATGGGCCCCGTCGCCGCTCCCGGCTGACGGGCCAAGGCCATCTGGGTAAAGCTGGTGCGCAGCAGCCCCTTCAGCCGATGGACCAGCACGGACTTGGCTACCACCAGCGCCAGGATCGACGCCATGCGCAGATCCTCCTGCGTTAGCCGCCGCTGATCACGCGGGGAATCAATATTGATCACGCCGATCACCTCGCCATCGAGCAGCACCGGCACCGCGATCACATCGACCGCCTCCACCTCGTGGCAACGGCGGGCGTCACCGGCAAATTCGGAATGGTGAAGATCGTTGATCAGGAGTCCTTTGCCGGATGCGGCAACCTGTCCCGCGATGCCGGTCCCGAAACGCTGGGACTCCCCGTAGGCCTGCGGCACAAGCGCCCCCTGGTGCGCCTCGACCCGGAGGCGTGGTTCGCCGGTCTCCGGATCCTGTTTGACCAGCATGATCGAACAATGCCGGCAGTCCATGGCGTGGCCCACCAGGACCGTCAACTGGTGCAACCCCTTCTCCATGGACTCGGCTTCTTCAACAAACCGGGCCAGCTCGAGCAGATGCTCGTCAAACGCCTCGAAGGCCTTGTTCATCTCCCGGGATCCAAGGAAGGTCGGTCAAACGAGAGTAGCAGGAGGGGTTTCCGGACAGGTACCCGTCCCGGGCCACGCTGTCTGCACGACCGTGAGTCCGCCACGAAAAACCCCCGGCCTGGCGAAAGCCAGCACCGGGGGTTGCCAGGCAGATCAGCTGGCTTCAGGCCCGGCCCGCGCCGAGACAGCGTCGGCGTTCAACCCAGTGCACAGCCGCGCCGACGCCACGCCCAGCAACAGCACCAGATAGAACAACAGTGCGATACGCGGGGAGAAGAACAGCGTACTGAACAGGCCAATCGACAATGCCCCCGCCAGCGCCGCCGCCATGGCCAGCGCCACTGCATCGCCCCTCAGCCCGCGCCGGACCAGCAGGACCAGGGCGGCCAGTGTCAGCCAGATGAAGGCGGCCAGGCCCAGCCAGCCCTGGTCGAAATAGAGCTCCAGCCACTGGTTCTCGACGCGCCAGGGCCAGAGGTGGTCCGTGGTGAAATACCAGTGACGCCCCAGATGCCGGAAGTCACCGTTCTCCACGTACTCGCGACCGTCCAGGCCCCGGAGCTGAACACTGTAAAATTCGACGACAGACTGCTGCCGCGCATCGACCGCCAGCGACAGCACGAGCCCGCGCTGGAACGGCCATGGGCGTGACTCCATCGGATCGAGATCGAAGGTCCATTCAACCGTCTGGCGCGCGCCACCCTCCAGCCGCACCCCTTCACTGCGGCAAGCGAACGAATGACGAATGGGCTTCTCGCAGAGAAACATGCGAAAGCCCGCGGGTCCAGGGCTGGCCGCCTCCACCGTCACGCGATAGACCCCCTCCCGCGGCAGGTCCACCCGCTGATTGACGAACAGCGAATCGCCGCCGCCCAGCTGCAGGCGCGGCTCACCCTCTTCGCGGGTGAACGCCAGGTTGCCGGGCAGGCGCCCGTCGCGGTTCCCGGTACGGTAGTGCTCGGGGAAACTGCCAATGCCCCGACCCAACAGGGGGGCCAGCGGCCCGCCACCGGGCAATTCGAGCGCGGCCTGCCAGTGATCCACGCGGCTGCCGAAATCGCGCTCGATCTGACCCAGACGCTGTTCGGCGAATCCGCCCAGGGTCGTGCCCGCCATCAGGGCGATCGCTGCGGCCGACAACAGCACGCCGATCAGCGCCCCGCCACGTGCCCGCATGCGCCCCTGCAGCGCCGCCAGCAATACCCCGCCGGCGAGCACCACCACCGCCACGACCAGCCCCAGATAGCCGCCGCGGGAGTACGTCATGGCCACCGCATAGGCCGTCCCCACCGCCAGCGCAGCCGCCCCGGCGAGCATCAGGCCGGGGCGTTGTCGCCAGCACCAGACCAGGGCCAGCGGAAAGGCCAGCACCAGGAACGCCTCGATGCTGGGGCCCCCTGCCTGCATCTCGGAGAAGATCCCGGAGAGGCGATAGCCGCTGTCGAAGTTCAGCAGCCCGGGATAGGTGATCCGCTCGCGGACCACAAAGGCCAACTGGGCCAGCAGGGCCAGCGCCACCCCGGGGAGAAACCAGCGGGTCACCTGCTCCCGGACCGGGATGGGCGCCAGGCGCAATACCGCCAGCAGCAACACCGCCCACAGCAGCCCCTTGGCGACCCGCAGGGCATTCCATTCGTGGGCAAAGTGCACCGCTGCGCCGGGATTCCAGCCTCCGGGCGGCCACAGGGCCAGCCCCAGACCGATCAGGGTGGAAACGACCAGCAGCCCCAGTGGCAAGCGGATCCCGCGCGGCAGCGGCGATACGCCCGCATGCAGCGCATGGGGCCCCCGCCACAGGGCCACGGCCAGGGTCATCAACAGGAACAGATCCAGCTCGGAGACGAACAGGCGCCCGTGGTAGAGGGTCAGGTCCAGCGTGGCCAGCAGAACCGGGATCACGAGCAGCCAGGCCTGCGGACGCCAGGCCAGCAAGACGGCGTAGGCCAGCAACCCCGCGGCAAGCGCAACCGGCGCTACCGGCCAGGTCACCGCCGCCAGCACGGCCACCAAAGCCAGGAGACCGCCAAGGGCCTGCCGCAACCGCTGCAGAGAACCCTTGACCGGGCCGGGGTCGCTCGGTCCCGGGGCAGCATTGCGAGGCCCGGCTCGCGACGCCACGACCGGTTGCGCGACACCCGCCACGCTCGCGCGTTCCAGCCACTGCAGCGAGGCCGCCATGAATCCGGCCGCCAGCCCGGCCAGGACCAGGCTGGCCGGGTCCGGACGGGCACCGTCCACAAACAGCTTGGCGGCCTCGACCGCCAGTGCCAGCACCGCCCCCGCGACGACGGCCAGCAGGTTCAACGCGGCCGGTTGCAGTGGATGGCGCAACTGCCAGAGCCAGACCAGCATCCCCAGGGGCGCGTACATGGCCAGGTGCAGCGCGGTACTGCGCAGGGCGTGGATCTCGTCCACGTGGTAGTGGTAGTAGAACGGCCACAGGTTCAGATCGGCCCACTGCGCCCGGACCGCCTCCCCGTCGGCGTGAAACGCACCGAACCCGTGGTTGAGCGCGACCAGCAGCAAGGCGTAGGCGACAGCGCCGGTCGCAAGCAACGGCGGGGCGAACTGCTGCAGCGAACGGATCACGCCATGGGGATGCGCGGGCAGGCGGCGGAACAGCACAAGGCCGACCCCCATCCCCAGCGCCCGCAGCAGCACGGAGCGTCCTTCGGCAATCCCCGACAGGGTCGCCAGATTCAGCAACTCCAGCAGGCCCGCCAGCAGCAGGGCCAGGGGGACCCCGACCCCCAGCAGCGACGCCCCGCGCCGGTTCAGCCACAGCGCCAGGAGCAATCCCACCGGTACGCTGACCACCACCTCCAGCGTCAGCCAGCTGATACAGCGAACACCGCCAGAGCAGGCGCCGGCCGCCACCCACCAGCCCCAGGCATCCGATGCCAGGCGGGCCCGCAGCTCGTCCGCGGCCAGTACAAAGTCAAAGGGGACAAAGCCAATCAGCACGTAGAGCGCGGCATAGACCACCAGACCGGCGGTCAGTGTCTGCGGGCCGGCCCCTTCCAGCACCTGCCGCCAGCGAACCAGCGGGTCGCGCAGGGCCAGCCAGGCGAGCGAACCGGCCACGGCCCCGGAAAAATTACCGGCAATGTCGGCACCCGCGGGGTGCCGGTAAGGCAGCCAGACCTGCAGGAACTCCACGCTAGCCGTAACGGCCAGCCCCAGGGCCGCCACGAAGGCGAACACCGTAAGAGCCGTCAGTCGGTTGCGGCGGCCATGGGTCAGCCACGCGGTCCAGAAGAACCCCAGCGGCAGGAACATCAGGGCATTGGCCATGAACTGCTGGCGGCCGCTGGTCCCGGGGCCGGTCAGGCTCATGCCGCGGTAGATCTCCCAGGCACGCTCCAGACTCACCGAGCCGAATTCGAACGGCAGCAGCGTCAAATAGATCGCCGCCCCCAGCGACAGCCAGGCCCACAGCGCACAAGTGCGCAGGGACAGGGGCTCGTCTGCATTTGCCATCGCGTTCATGCGGCGCTCGGGGATGGGGCCGGGTCATCACTGTATACCCGGTGGAGTCCGCATAGGAGTAGCGCACAGGAATCGCGACAAGCGTCACGAACCTTTACACCGGCAAGGCCGAATCCGCTCGCGTGCCCCGTTAAACATCCACAAGTCAGTCACTTGCGAAGCAATGGCACACTTTCTGCTTTGGCCGGGGCCCAGGATGTCAACAAGGGAGTCACGGCATGAAAGGACCGCTCGCTATTGCACTGATCGCCGCGGGGGCGATGTTTGCCGGAACCTCGGCCCAGGCCGCGTTCATCACTTATTTCGGAGAGGATCTGAACAACTCGGCAACCGTCCCGTTGTCCTCGACCCCCAACTCCGATGCCGCCGAAAGCGCCTTTCTCGGGTCACTCAGTGGCGTCGGGACCGAGGACTTCGAAGGCTTTGCCACCGGGACCGGCGCGCCCCTGAACCTCACCTTTCCGGGCTTTGGTGGCGGCTCACTGGACGCCACCCTTACGGGGGACGGCCGCATCAAGACCGTCTCCGAAGGTAGTGCCTACTTCGGTCGTTACTCCGTATCCGGCACCAACACCTGGCGGGCCGATGCGACGGGTGACGACGGATTCGGCGTGGACTTCGGACAGGACATCGCCGCCTTCGGGTTCTACGGGATCGACATCGGGGATTTCGGCGGGCAACTGCTGATCAATTTCAACTTGAGCTCGGGAGGCGTCCATCAGGAAACCGTCCCGCACACCGTGGGATCCGGCGGGTCTACGGACGGCTCGGTCTTCTACTTTGGTGCCATTGCCTCAAGCGAGGACTTCCTGTTCACTTCGCTCGACTTTGACCTGGTCGAAGGTCCGCAGACCGACATCTTCAGCTTCGACAACATGACCATCGGTGAACTCGAGCAAGTTGAGCGAGAACCCGTGCCCGCGCCGGGAACACTTGTACTGCTGGCCAGCGGGCTGCTACTGGTGGCCGGCTCGGTGTTCTGGCGCCGCAAGCGGTCCGACAGCGGCCACTGAAACATCCATCACGAAGACCTTCGACGGGCGGAGCTCCACCCGTCGAGGATCGTTTCGTCGCACAACTGGGGCGACATCGAACGATTGATTCGATGCCTCCCCGCGAGTGCATCCCGAACCGCGGTTACAAACGCAGGTCGGTCGACTCCCTCGGGAAGACCGATTTCACGTCGAAGATCACCGACTCCGGCCGGGCCAG
>JBJHBC010000001.1:33091-50201 GCA_050485285.1 Thioalkalivibrio sp. | reverse complement strand
GCCTGCCGGGCCTGCTTGCGGCGGCCGGCCTCCTGTCCGCCCTGCTGGCGACGCCAGCCCTGGGCCAGCCGGGGTCGGGGCCCTCGCTGCCGGTGGAGATCACCGCCGACCACGCGGAGATGGACGAACGCCAGGGCCTGGGCACCTACACCGGGGACGTGATCGTGATCCGCGGCGAGATGACGCTGGAGGCCGACACGGTCTACGTGCGCACCCGGGATCGTCGCCCCTACGAGATGGAGGCCCACGGCGAGCCGGCCCGCCTGGAATCCCCCGACCCGGAGACCGGCGAGATGCGCATCGCCACCGCACTGCGCATCGACTACCTGCTGAACGAGGACCGCATGATCCTCACCGACCAGGCCCATGTGGTCACCGCCCGCGAGGAGGCGCGCGGCAAGCGCATCACCTACGACCTGACCACCGACGTGATCGAGGCCGAACGCGGCGAGGGCGACAGCGAACGCGTGCGCATCACCATCCAGCCACGCGACGACGAATGAACGCACCCGCCACCAGCCCGGCTCCGGAACCCGCCGAGGCCCGTGATCGCCTGATCGGGCACGAACTGACCAAGCGCTACGGCCAGCGCACCGTGCTCGACCAGGTGGATGTCGACCTCGCACCCGGTGAAGTGGTCGGCCTGCTGGGTCCCAACGGCGCCGGCAAGACCACCTGCTTCTACAGCCTGGTCGGACTGATCCGCCCCAACGCCGGGCGCATCACCCTGGGCGGGCACGACATCACCCGCGCGCCCATCCACGTGCGCGCCCGCGCCGGTCTCGGCTACCTGCCGCAGGAGGCCTCGATCTTTCGCCGCCTGAGCGTGTGGGACAACCTGCAGGCCGTGCTGGAGCTGCGCCCCGGCCTGGACCGCCACGAACGCCGGCGTATCGGCGACGCGCTGATCGAAGAGTTTCAGCTCGAGACCGTGCGCCACAGCCCCGGGATCGCGCTGTCCGGCGGCGAACGTCGGCGCGCCGAGATTGCGCGGGCCCTGGCCGGTGACCCGCAATTCATCTGCCTGGACGAGCCCTTTGCCGGGGTGGACCCGATCTCGGTGGGCGATATCCAGGATGTCATTCGCCACCTTGCAGCGCGCGGCATCGGGGTGCTGATCTCCGATCACAACGTGCGCGAGACCCTCGGGATCTGCCACAGGGCCTATATTCTGAGCGAGGGGCGCCTGCTGGCCGCCGGGACACCCGACGAGCTACTGGCCGACCCCCAGGTGCGCCGGGTCTATCTCGGCGAGAATTTCCGCCTGTGATTCCGGCACGCGCACAAGCCGCGCCGGTGCACAAACCAAGAGGCACGATTTAAGATCGCTCTTATGGTCACCCGCGACCCGCACAGCCAATGCTGAAACCCGGCCTGAATCTGCAGCTGGGTCAGACGCTCACCATGACCCCGCAGCTGCAGCAGGCGATCCGCCTGTTGCAGTTGTCCACGCTCGAGCTGCAGGTGGAGATCCAGCAGGCGCTGGAGAGCAACCCCATGCTCGAACAGGTGGAGGACGAGGACGACATGGGCGGGGCCGAGCGCCTGGACGCGGAGGGCGAGGTGGTGGAAGGCGACCGCATGGAGGCCACTACCACCAGCGATGACGTGATTCCCGAGGAGCTCACCACCGACAGCCGCTGGGACGATATCTACGAACCGCCGCCCACCCCCAAGGGCGTGGATGACCGCGACCCGCTGGAAAACACCAGCGACGACGATGGCGAGGGGCTGCAGGACCACCTGCTGTGGCAGCTGCACCTGAGCCACCTGACCCCGCGCGACCAGCGCATCGGCGCGGCCCTGATCGACGCGATCAGCCCCGACGGCTATCTCGAAGGCGACCTCGAGACGCTGGCCGAGACCATCAGCCGCGGCGAGGAAGAACCCGTCGGCGTGGACGAGGTCGAGGCGGTCCTGCACTGGATCCAGCAATGCGACCCGCTGGGCGTGGGCGCGCGCGACCTGCGCGAATGCCTGGAGATCCAGCTGCGTGAACTGGCCCCGGATGCCCCGGCCCGCGAGGCTGCCCGGGCGATCCTGGAGCACGGCATGGACAGCCTGGGCAAGCGCGATTACAAGGCCCTGCAACGTCAGTCCGGTGTGCGCGACCCGGACGAACTGGCGCGCGCCCTGGATCTGATCCGCACCCTGAACCCGCGGCCGGGCGCCCAGATCAGTGCCGCCACCTCCGAATACGTGGTGCCGGACGTCTACGTGCGCCACAGCCCGGAGGGCTGGCGCGTGGAGCTGAACCCGGAGATCGCGCCACGCATCCGTATCAACGACCTCTACGCCGGCATGGTGCGCCAGGTATCGGATGCCCGCGACAGTGCCTTTATGCGCGACCAGCTGCAGGAGGCGCGCTGGTTCCTGAAAAGCCTGCACAGCCGCAACGACACCCTGCTGCGCGTCGCCGAGGCGATTGTCCATCGCCAGCAGGGCTTCCTGGAACACGGCGAGGTCGCGATGCAGCCATTGATCCTGCGCGATATCGCCGAGATCCTGGAGATGCACGAATCGACCATCTCCCGGGTAACCACCCAGAAATACATGCACACCCCGCGCGGGGTCTTCGAGTTCAAGTATTTCTTCTCCAGCCACGTCGGCACCAACGACGGTGGCGAGTGTTCCGCCACCGCCATCCGTGCCATGATTCGCGAATTGATCGACGACGAACCCGCGAACAAGCCGCTCAGCGATGCCCGGCTCGCCCAGATCCTGGCGGACCGGGGCATCAATGTGGCGCGTCGAACCGTGGCCAAGTACCGCGAGGCGATGCACATCCCTTCATCCAGCGAACGCCGGCAGATGGCCTCCATGCCCACCGGCCTCAAGTAACCAAGGAGTCCCGACCATGCAGATCAACCTGACCGGCCACCATGTGGACCTCACCGACGCCCTGCGCGACTACGTCAACGAGAAGTTCGCGAAGCTGGAACGCCACTTCGACAAGGTCATCGACGTACACGTCGTGCTGACCCACGAGAAGACCCAGAACCAGTTCAACAAGGCCGAGGCGAACCTCCAGGTCAGCGGCAATCACATCCACGCCGAGGCCTCCCACGAGGACATGTACGCCGCCATCGACGCGCTGATCGACAAGGTCGACCGCCAGCTGATCAAGCACAAGGAAAAGGTCAAGGATCATCACCGGGCCGAGGGCGCCCAGCGCAACCGCGAGCAGGCCTCCTGACCCATGTCCATTGCCGAGTTGATCACCGCCGAACGCATCCGTCTGGAGCCGGAATGCTCCAGTCAGAAGCGGGCCCTGGAGGCCCTGTCGGAACTCCTCGCCGGCGGCGGTGATGCCGGCGGACCGGGCAGCACCGCGATCTTCGAGGCCCTGTCCGCGCGCGAAAAGCTGGGCTCCACCGGCCTGGGCCATGGGGTTGCGATCCCCCATGGCCGCCTGGCCGATCTCGAGGCTCCGCGCGTGGCCGTCCTGCGCCTGGAGAACGGCGTCGACTTCGACGCCATGGACCACGAACCGGTCGATATCCTGATCGCCCTGCTGGTCCCGGAGGCCGCCACCAGCGATCACCTCGACCTGCTGGCCCAGCTGGCGCGCGGGCTTTCGCAACCGGACACCATTGCCGCCCTGCGCCGGGCCGGCGATGCCGCCAGCCTGGAACAGGAACTCGTCCGCCGCTTCCGCGAGGGCTGATCCCGTGCGCCCCGCACCCTGCCACGCCAACGCTCTCCGCCGGCGCCGCTCATGAACGAGGCACTGGGCGAAGGCGGGATTGCCCGCGACATCAACGTGGAGAGCCTGATCCAGGCCATGGGCAACCGCCTGGATCTGCGCTTCGTGCATGGCGAGCACGCCGCCCCCGACCGCAAGCTGGTCGGCGAGGACGGGGATGACCTGCCACTGGCCGGCCACCTCAACCTGATCCGGCCCAACCGCATCCAGGTCATCGGGGACTTCGAGGCCCGCTACATCGCCGGCCTCAGCGACGACCAGCGCAACGACCTGATCCTGGAGATGGCCCGCACCGGCACTACCGCGGTGATCTTCGCCGAGGACACCTGCCCGTTCTCGGAGATGCCCCCTGCCCCGCAGGAGGCGCTGCCGCTGATCCTGTGCTCCAGCACCAGCAGCCACGAGATCATCGCGCTGCTGCGCTACTTCCTGCAGCAGCGTCTGGCGCACTTCGAGGTGCGCCATGGCGTGTTCATGGAGATCCTCGGCATCGGCGTCCTGATCAGCGGGGCCTCCAGCGTCGGCAAGAGCGAGGTGGCGCTGGAGCTGATCTCGCGCGGGCACCGCCTGATCGCCGACGATGCCCCCGAGTTCGCGCGCATTGCCCCCGACATCGTGCGCGGTCACTGCCCGGCCCTGCTCCAGGACCTGCTCGAGGTGCGCGGCCTGGGGGTGCTGAACATCCGCGCGATGTACGGCGACTCCGCAATCAAGGGCGGCAAGTACCTGCGACTGATTATCGACCTGCGCGATCACGGTGAACCCTCGCCGGTCCCCGACGACCGGCTGAACGGGCGCCGCGGCGAGATCGACATCCTTGGCCTGCGGATCCCGCTGATCAGCCTCCCGGTGGCGCCGGGTCGCAACATCGCGGTGATGATCGAGGCCGCCGTGCGCAACCACATGCTGCACATGCAGGGCTACATCGCCGGGGATGACCTGCGCGCCCGCCAGCGGCGGCAGATGAGCGGCGAGGCCGAGGAGCCGCCCTACCACCGGGCCGTGCCCGCCACGACCGTCCCTAACCCGGACCCGGAGGGCTGAGGCCGCCATGCGCCTGCTGATCGTCAGCGGTCTGTCCGGATCCGGCAAGACCGTCGCCCTGCACACCCTGGAGGACGCGGGCTATTTCTGTGTGGACAACCTCCCGCTGCCGCTGCTGCCGGATCTGATCCGCCAGGTGCGCCAGGGCCACTACGACACCGAGGGCGATCGCCATCTGGCGGTGGGCGTCGACGTGCGCAGCGGGCTGGAGGCCCTGAAGGGGTTTTCCAGCCTGCTGGCCGGGCTACGGGCGGAGGGCCTGCAGGTGGAGGTCCTGTTCCTGCAGGCCTCCAGCGACGTGCTGCTGCGGCGCTACCACCTGACCCGGCGGCGTCACCCGCTGGCGCGCGATGGCGTACCCCTGGTGGAGGCCATCGACCGCGAACGCGAGTGGCTGGGCCACGTCGCGGCGGAGGCCGACCTGACGGTGGATACCTCGCGGCTGTCAATGCACGACCTGGCCCGTACGCTGCGCGACCGCATGGGTGAGCGCGGAGAGCACGAGTTGTCCCTGCTGTTCCAGTCCTTCGGCTTCAAGCACGGCGCGCCGATGGACTCGGACTTCGTGTTCGACGTGCGCTGCCTGCCCAATCCCTACTACGAACGCGAGCTGGCCGGCCTGACCGGCCGCGACCCGGCTGTATGCGAGTTCCTTGAGGGGCACGGGGAGGTCGCGGCCATGTTCGACAGCATCCAGGGCTTTCTCTCGCAGTGGCTCCCGCGCCTGCTGGAGGACCACCGCAGTTACGTGACGGTCTCGATCGGCTGCACCGGCGGCCGACACCGCTCGGTATACCTGGTCGAACGCCTTGCGGGGGCGTGGCAGGACCGGGAACATGTTACTGTTAGCACCCGTCACCGCGAGCTGGGCAAGCAGTAACCACGAAGCGCGGGGGCAGGCCCCTACGGAACCCGCAATTGGAGCAGATCCATGGGCGTTGGTCTCATTCTGATCACGCATCAAAACCTGGGCGACACCCTCTTGCAGACCGCACAAAGCATGCTTGGCGGCCTGCCCGATGACTGCGAGTCCATGGCGATGTCCCAGAACGACGACCCCGACGAGGTCCTGGCCCGCGCCCGCGAGCGCCTGACGACCCTGGACAGCGGCGCCGGGGTACTGATCCTGACCGACATGTTCGGCTCCACACCCTCCAACGTCGCCAGCCGAGTGGCTCGCGGGGCCAACGCGCGCGTGATCGCCGGGATCAACCTGCCGATGCTGATCCGCGTGCTCAACTACCAGCACCTCCCCCTGACCGAGCTGGTCAACAAGGCCCTCTCCGGCGGGCATGACGGGATCCTTCTCTGCGACCAGGAGTGCAGCGATGCCGCAGCGCGTAGTCCCCATCGTTAATCGCCTGGGGATGCACGCGCGTGCTGCGGCCAAGTTTGTCAGCCTGGCCAGCCAGTACGCCGCCGATGTCACCGTCTCCCGCAACCAGCAGGAGGTCAACGGCAAGAGCATCATGGGGGTCATGATGCTGGCCGCGGCCCAGGGCAGCGAGATCACCATCGAGACCGAAGGCGATGATGCCCCTGCGGCGCTGGACGCGCTGACCGAACTGGTGGCCGACCGTTTCGGCGAAGAGGCCTGATCCCCCTGACGCCTGTGTGCCGCCGAACCGGCGGCTATCCCCCTTTCTCCCGGCCCTAACCCGGCCCGGCGCCGAGATCGGACACCTTTGCCGCCAGCCCCTCGAACCCGACCTGCGCGAGCTTGCGCTCGGCCAGGCGCACGGCCGCGTTCAAGGCCTGCTCGGGGGGGGTGCCGGAGACCAGCGCATCGATCAGGCCGGCATTGAAGGCATCTCCCGCACCCACGCTGTCCACCACCTGCAGACCGGGTGTGGGTGCACAGTGGTGGATCGCGCCACGGGCAGCCAGCCAGGCCCCGGCGCTTCCGGCCGTCACGGTCAGGATGCGGTCGGGGAAGCGGCTCGCCATCTGCCGCAGCGCGTCCTCCGGTGTGTCCGCCACGGTGGCGGCCCACTCCCGCGAAAGCATCAGGACGTCGGCATACTGAAGGCAGGCCCCCAGGCCGGGACGGGGTTTCTCCAGCTCCAGCGATACGGGCTGGTCGAAGATACACGCGCGCGCGGCTGCCAGGATCGCGGCCAGGGCTTCGGGGTTGCGGCCCTCGAAATGCAGCCAGTCGTATTCCGACCAGGGCACGCCGGAGACATCCGCTTCCTCCAGTTCGGGGAGATCGCGGTGGTGGACGATGGTACGGCTGCCGGTGGCCCGGGAACGCAGGATATGCGAGGTCGGCGTCGCGCCGGGCCGCCGCACACAGTGCTGGACGTCCAGCCCGCGCGCCCGTAACTGTTCGACCAGGTCGTTCCCGCCGGCACCCCGGGCAATCACCGCGGCCAGCCCCGGGCGATGCCCGAACTGGGCCAGGGTCGCCGCGGTATTGGTGGCGTTGCCGCCGGGCTGAGTCGTGCTGGCGAGCGCGCGAATCTCCGCGTCCTCGGCGGGAAATACCGCGACGTCGAGGGTATGGTCGAGGGTCACAATGCCGGTGGCGAGGATGCGTGCCATGCGGGCTCCAGAGGTCCGGGGGCGCCATTCTGGCGGCTCGAGTCGACCACGTCATCTCCCGGCCCGGCCCGCATTCGTCATCGGGAAGCGCTCCTGCGACAATAAGCCTCCCGTTTATGGAGCTCCCCCGACGCGCATGGCCACGTTCCCCTCTCCCCAGTCCGCGGAAGCCGCGTTCTACGAAGCCTTTCAGGCGGGCGACCCGCAGGGCATGCGCGAGGTCTGGCACGACAGCGGCGAGTGCGTCTGCATCCACCCCGGGGGCGAACGCCTCCAGGGCACGGACGTGATCCTGGAGAGCTGGGACGACATCCTGCCCGGCATGCGCGGCGTCGTGGTCCACCGCACCCAGATGACCGCTATCCCGGGCGATGATCTCGTCCTGCACGTCCTCCGGGAAAACCTCTACGTCCAGGGCGAGCGCCGGGGCGTGATGCTGGCGACCAACGGCTACCGCCAGGTGGGCGACAGCTGGCGCATGGTGCTCCACCACGCCAGCCCGGACCCGGAACCGGCCCCGGAATGGCCGACCGGGGGCATGCACTGATGGAGACCGATGCCGACCGCCTAGTCGAGGCGTACTACGCCGCGTTCCGCGCCGCCGACATCGAGCAGATGATGCGCCTGTGGGCCGAACGCCCGGACATCGTCTGCATCCACCCGGGCAGCCCGCGCGCGCACCGTGGCGTGGCGGAGGTGATGGAGAGCTGGCTGCTGGTCTTCGCGCGCGAACTGAACATCGGTATCGAGCCAAAGATCGTGGGACGCCAAGAGGGCGGCGAAGTCATCAGCCTGGTTATCGAGGAGGCGATCACCCGCCCGGGCGACGTGGCGCCGACCGGGACCATCCTGATCAGCCAGACCTGGCGCTGGCTGGATGATCGCTGGCGCCTCCTGTTCCACCACGCCTCGCACGGCCGCCGCTCGCCACCCTCCCAGGACGGCACATTCGTCCCTAATGGCGGCGGCAACACCCGCCACTGACGACCAACTGGATCACCCGACGGGAACCGCACACAGAAAGTCAAACGCGGATCACAGGAAGGCTGGAAGATGGGAAGTTGGGTCAGGGTCCGGTGCGCTCGGGCATCACTCGCAAAATCACTCTTCCGCTCTTCCAGAGTTCCTGTCACCGCTTTTGTCCTGATTCCCCAAGAGATCAAGCAAGCTAACCGTCGGAGCGGGGTTGGCAGAGGTCGGGGCGCTGGACCTGGAGGGCGGAGCACACGCCCTTGACGGCGTCGCGCACCCGCCGCCCCTTGCCCTCGAGCGTCAGGCTGGCGATCTCCTGATAGAGCGGGTCTCGCGCCTCGAATAGCTCCTGCAGGCGTGCCTTCGGGTCCGCCGCCTCCGTGATCAGCGGGCGCTTGCGGTTGCGCCGCGTGCGGCGAAACTGCTCCTCCACCGGCACCCGCAGGTAGATCACGAACTCGTCGCGCAGGCGTTCGCGGTTTTCCGGGCGCTCGACGATCCCGCCCCCGGTGGCAATCACCGCCCCCTCCTGCTCCAGAAGCGACTCGAGCATCGCCGTCTCGCGCTTGCGAAAGCCCGCCTCCCCCTCGAACTCGAAGATCGTCGGGATATCCACGCCGGTACGCCGCTGGATCTCCTGATCGGTATCGAAGAACGGGCGACGCAACAGCCCCGCGAGGCCACGCCCGATTGTGCTCTTGCCGGCCCCCATCGGGCCTACCAGTACGATGTTCTGCATGGATGCCAAGGCTACTGGCTGGGTCTCCCAAAGAAAAGCCGGGGACAAGCCCCGGCTTTCACAATCGAACGGACCGGGTGATTCGCACCCGGCCATGATCCGCGCACTCAGTCGAGTACGCGAGGGGTCACGAAGATCAGCAACTCGGCCTTGGTGTTCTCCGTGGAATTGTTGCGGAACAGGTTGCCGAGGAACGGGATGTCCCCGAAGAACGGCACCTTCTCCAGATTGGTGCGGCTGTCGATCTCGTACACGCCGCCCAGCACCACGGTCTCGCCGTTGCCGACAAAGACCTGGGTTTCCACCTCGCGCTTGTTGATACCCGGCACGCCGAGGATGACACGCTGACTGGGCTCATCTTTCTTCACGTTGATATCGAGGATCACGTTTCCGTTCGGGGTGATCTGGGGTGTCACCTCGGTGGAAAGCACCGCCTCGATGAACTGGGTGGACGTCGCCCCGGAGGCGGTCGCCTCCTGATAGGGGATCTCTTCGCCCTGCTTGATCGTGGCTGTCTGACCGTTCGCCGTGATCACCCGTGGACTGGAGATGATCTCGCCGCGACCTTCCACCTGCAGCGCGGAGAGCTCCAGATCCAGCAGCACACCGCTACGCAGGATGCTGAGTCCGGCACTGCCGGCATTCCCACCAGCCGGCAGCGAACTGTTGAGACGATCACCGATCGCAACGCCTCCGATGTTGCCACCGCCGCGCGCGCTATCCGCCCCTTCGATCGTGCCCCCTCCTCCGAGCTGGGTATTGCCGCGGGTACGCCCACCGCTGATCCCGAAGCGCGCACCCAGTTCACGGTTGAAGGTGTCTTCCGCGATCACGATGCGGGTCTCGATCAGGACCTGCTGGACCGGGACGTCCAGCGTAGAGACCAGGCGACGGACGTCCTCGATCCGGCTCTGGGTGTCCTGCACCAGGAGCGTGTTGGTGCGCGTGTCGATGGTGATGCTGCCGCGCTCGGAGAGGAATTCGCCTCCGTCACCGCCCCGGATCAGGGAGGCGATCTGCTCGGCCTGGGCGAAGTTGATCTGCACGAACTCGGTGCGCAGGGGCTCCAGCTCCTGGCGATCGCGTTCGGCCTCCATTTCCATACGTTCGCGCGCGGCGATCTCCTGGCTGGGGGCCACGTACAGGACGTTGCCGTCCATGCGCTTGTCGAGACCGCGGGCGCGCAGGATGATGTCCAGCGCCTGATCCCAGGGCACGTTGTTCAGGCGCAGGGTGATATTGCCCCCTACCGTGTCACTGACCACGATGTTCAGGTCAGTAAAGTCGGCCAACAGCTGCAGGACCGAGCGCACCTCGATGTCCTGGAAATTCAGCGACAGGCGTTCGCCCTCGAACTCCTGCTCCTCGCGGGCACGGGCCTGGCGTTCGGCTTCCGAGATCGGCGCGACCTCGAGGACGAACTGGCGATCACTCTGATAGGAGAGCAGCTCGTACTCGCCGCGCGCCTCGACCTCCATGCGCACGCGATCCCGCTCGGCCACGGTGTCGATTATATGGACCGGGGTCGCGAAATCGACGACGTCGAGGCGGCGCTCGAGCGATTCGTCGATCATGGCGCGCGGGAAGGTCATCTCGATCCGGCCCGCCTGTTCGCGCACGTTGATTTCGGCGCCCGAGCGGGAGAGATCGACTTCGACGCGTCCCTCGCCTTCGGCCCCCCGGCGGAAATCGATCCCCGTGATCTCCACGGGGCGCGCGCTGCGGGTCGTGGTCGTCGGCTCGCCCGCACGGTCGACAATCTGCTGGGTACGGGCGTCCGCCTCGGAAACACCGCGTCCCAGCGTGAGGATCAGGTTGTTGCCTTCCACCCGGGTCTGATACTCGGAGGCCTGGGTAAGGTTCAGAACCACGCGCGTGCGGTTGCCCGCCTCGACCGAACTGGCCCTGAGCACGGGACCCACGTTGAGGTCGGTCTCGCGACGCGGCAGGGCGTTACCCACGTTGGGCAGATCCAGCGCAATACGCGGCGGCGAGTCGATCGCGAAGGCGCGGATGTCGGAAGGCGGCGCTTCGGAGAAGCGCAGGTTCACCTGCACCCGGTCCCCGCTCAGGCTGCCGGCCCGGATCTCTTCCAGTTCGGTGGCAGCCACCCCCTGGGACACCATGAACAGCAGGCCGGCCACGACCGTCCCTGCGAAAGCGCGCATGGAAGAACCCATGTTGAATCCCCTGTTGGTTATGCCGACCTTGCGGCGAATGCTCGTCATCATGCTCTTCTCCCCCAACCGCTATTCGGTCAGCGCTACCGAATTCTCGCGTTCCACATGGCCCCCGAAGGCATCCGGCACCACCTCGATCAGCCGGATCTGGGTGGGCGTGATTTCGACGATTTCGCCGTGGTTCTGTCCCATGTAGTTGCCTTCCGTTACCCGCTGGACCCCGCGGTCCGGGGTTCGGACCAGGGCATAGCGAACGCCATGCTGCTCCAGCGACCCGACCATACGCAGGGAATCCAGCGGGAAGCCCTCGAGGAACTCGCGCGGGCGATCGGGATCGACCTCGGCATCACCCGGCTGCCCCTCGGCCGCCGCCAGCTCCGGCTGCGCGATTACCGACGAGTCAAACGGCGACCGCGTATGTCCGGGATAGAGGTACGGTTCGTGCGGGTCCAGGGTCGGGATCGGCTCGATCCCGCTCCCCGGGCGCTCCTTGACCTCGGCGATATAGCGCTCGAGGTCGCGGTTATCCTGGGTACAGCCGGAGAGCAGGAAGCCACCCGCCAGCACCAGGGCCAACCCGGGCCACACCACCTGCATGGAAGAATGCTTCATCAGTTCTCCTCCAGGTAGCGGTAGGTTCGGGCGACCGCATCCATCAGCAGGTCATTGTCGGAATCACCGGGACGGATATGCATGTTGTGCATGGTCACCACCCGCGGCAGGGCCGACACCCCGCTGACGAACTCGGCAAGGTCCTCGTATCCGCCGCGGACCCGCAGCCGGATCGGGACCTCGGCGTAGAAGTCACGGCGGTTCTCGCCGCGGGGCTCGAACAGCTCGATTTCCAGCCCCGCCTGCAACCCGGTCTGCGAGATATCCACCAGCAGACTGGGGATCTCGGCGCTGCTGGGCAACAGCTCGAGCAGGGAGGCGAACATGCGCTCCATCTCCTCGAGCTGGTCCTCGTAGGCCTGGAGGTTGGCGGCCCGCTGCTGCTTGTCCTCGAACTCGTCGCGCAGCTGCAGTTCGCGGCTCTCCGCGCGCTCGAGATCCGTGCGCTGATCACCGATGAACAAGTAGTAGGACAGGCCGAGGATGGCCAGGACAATCACGACCAGGATCAGGCCCTTGATGCCCCACGAGGCCTCCCCGATGTTGTTGAAGTCGATCTGGTTGAGTTCCTTGAGATCCATCAGGAATCCCCCTCTTCGGCATCCGGCCGGGTCTGCGTGGCATCCAGACGGAAGTCACGCACCTGGAGACGGCCCTCTTCCCGGGTCTCGATGATCTGCAGGTTGGAACTGCCCAGCCAGGGCGATGCGTCGATCCGGCGCATCAGCGCGGAGATCCGCGTGTTGGACTCGGAACGCCCGACCAGCCGGACATTCTCGCCCTCCTGACGAACCTCGCTGAGGAAGGTGCCATCGGGCAGCGTCTCGACCAGCTGGTCAAACAGGTGGACCGCCTCGGGACGGCGGGCCTGCAGGGTCTGGATCACTTCCATGCGGGCGATGAGCGCCTCGCGCTGCTCGTCCAGATCCCGGATCCGGGCGATCTGGCGGTCCAGCTCGCGGATCTCGCGCTCCAGCATCTGGTTGCGCGACTGCTGGTGGTCAATCAGCGCGCCCATGAAGCTGTAGCCCGCGAAGGCCAGCAGGACGCCGACCACGGCAGCGGCGCCGGCCGCACCGAAGAACTGCTTGCGCCGTTGCTCGCGGGCCTTCTCGCGCCAGGGAAGGAGGTTGATGTAGATCATGACGCATACCCCCGCATGGCCAGGCCACAGGCGGTCATCAGCGCCGGGGCATCATTGGCGAACCGTTCCTGGTTGACCCGCTTGGCCAGCGCCATGCCGCGGAACGGATTGGCGATGGAGACCGGCGTGCCGGCAGCCTCCTCCAGCAGTTCGTCCACGCCCGGGATGGCTGCACACCCGCCGCCCAGGAGGATGTGGTCGATGGTGTCCTGCGGGCGCGTGACGTAGAAGTACTGCAGCAGCCGCTGGATCTGGTCGACCATGGTCTGCTTGAACGGCTCGAGGATGGAGCTGCCGTAGTCGGCCGGCAGGTCACCGCTCATCTTGGCGGACCCGGCTTCCTGATAGTTCATGCTGTAGCGGCGCATGATCTCCTCGGTAAGCATCCGGCCGCCGAAATTCTGCTCGCGGGTGTAGACCACGCCCTCGTCCTGGCTGACGACGTACACCGCGGTGACCGAGGAGCCGACATCCACCACCGCCACGATAGGCTTGCTTTCGCGATCGGGGATCTGCTCCATCAGGCGCTCGGCGGTGTGCTCGATCGCGTAGGCCTCGACGTCCACCAGCTCGGGGGTCAGCTTGGCGGCCTCGGCAATGGCCACGCGCGAATCGACGTTCTCGCGGCGCGAGGCCACCACGAGGACATCCACCATCTGCGGGTTCTTCTCGTTCTTGCCCAGGACCTGGAAGTCCAGGTTGACCTCTTCGAGGGTGTAGGGGATGTACTGATCGGCCTCCACGAAGACCTGGCCTTCGAGTTCCGCATCGCCCAGCGCGGCCGACATTTGAATGGTCTTGGTGATGACAGCGGAAGAGGGGACGGCCATCGCACAGTGCTTGAGTCGGGTCCCGGACCGCTTGACCGCCCGGGCCAGGGCATTGCCCACGGCCTCGGTGTCCTGACAGACCTTGTCGACCATCACCCCGTCCGGCAACGGCTCGACCGCGAAGGCCTCGACCCGGTACCCCTTACCCTGTCGCGCCAGCTCCAGCACCTTGACGGCTGCCGAGCTGATGTCCACGCCCAGGACCCCATGTTTGGATTTTCCGAGACTCAGCACACATCCCCCTGTATACCCCAACGAAAGTAACTGGTAGCGTTACAATCACGTATGCTAGCTCGTTCACAATATACACCGCGACTTCGAGGTTGCAAGTCGCATTGAATGCGACTTCTCACCTTGGCCTCACTTTTTTTGCTGTCATGAATCCGGTCTTTAAGATTATTACGGCGCTGCTGGCCCTGATTCTGGCAGCCGGTATCGGCCTGTCCGTCGCCCTGGCCGCCCTGTACGTTTACTACGCGCCCACCCTCCCCGAGGCGGACGCCGTGCGGGACGTGCGCCTGCAGACACCCCTGCAGGTACGCAGCGCGGACGGGCGCCTGATGGGCGAGTTCGCGGAAGAGCGGCGCATCCCGGTGCCGATCGACGCCATCCCGCAGCAGGTTCGCGACGCCTTTATCGCGGCCGAGGACGAGCGCTTCTACGATCATCCGGGCGTGGACGTGATGGGCCTGGCCCGGGCCGCGCTCAACCTCGTCTCCACCGGCGGCCAGCGCACCCAGGGCGGCAGCACAATCACCATGCAACTGGCGCGCAACATCTTTCTTACGCGCGACCGTACGTATGAACGCAAGCTCCGCGAGATCTTCCTGGCCATCCGTCTGGAACAGGAAATGTCCAAGGACGAGATCCTCGAGCTGTATCTGAACAAGATCTACCTGGGCCAGCGGGCCTACGGTATCGAGGCCGCCTCGCGGGTCTACTTCGGCCGGTCGCTGGAGGACCTGGAACTGGACGAGATCGCCACCCTCGCGGCCCTGCCCAAGGCCCCCTCCACGACCAACCCGGTCGCCAGCCCCGAGCGCGCCAAGATCCGCCGCAACTATGTGCTGCGACGGATGCTGGAGACCGGTGCCATCGACGAGGCCGCCTTCGAAACGGCGGTGTCGCGCCCGGTCCTGTCGGAACGGCACACCGCCGCGACCGAGATCGACGCCCACTGGGTCGCGGAGATGGCGCGCCAGATGGTTGTGAACCTGTGGGGTGACGAGGCCTATCGCCGCGGGCTGCAGGTGCACACCACGATTGATTCCCGCCAGCAGGAAGCGGCCAATCAGGCCCTGCGGGAAGGATTGCTGGAATATGACGAGCGTCACGGTTTTCGCGGTCCGGAGATGCGCATTCCGGAGGCCACCCTGGACGATTCCGATGCCCGCGAACGGGCACTGAAGGCCATCGGCATCCACGGACGCCTGCTGTTTCCCGCCGTGGTGCTGGGCCTGGACGAGGAGGGGACCCTGCGCGTCGACGGTGGCCGCATCGGCGAGCAAACGATCCTGCCGGAGGACCGCGAATGGGCCGGATCGCCCGATTTCGCCCGCGGCGACGTCATCCGCATCCGCCCCTACACCGACGGGCGCTGGCGCCTGGCGCAGAAACCGGAAGTCACCGGGGCCGTGATCGCGCAGGCCCCGGAGGACGGGGCCATCACGGCCCTGGCCGGCGGGTTCGATTTCTTCGAGAACCGCTACGACCGGACGACCCAGGCCCAGCGCCAGCCCGGCTCGGCCTTCAAGCCACTGGTCTACGCCCTCGCCCTGCGTGAGGGCTATCGCCCCGAAGGGACCGTCATCGACGCCCCGATGGTCTTCAACGACCCGGCGCTGGGGGCGGAATGGCGCCCCCAGAACTACACCCGGCGCTTCCATGGCGAGACCACCCTGCGCGAGGCACTGGCCAACTCCCGCAACCTCGCGTCCATCCGGCTGCTGGACCGCCTGGGTACCGGGAACGTCCACCAGGAACTGACCCGCTTCGGCCTGGACCTGGAAACCCAGCCGAACAACCTGTCCATGGTCCTGGGCACGGGGACCCTGACCCCGCTGCAGCTCAACAACGCCTATGGGGTATTCGCCAGCGGCGGCCGCCTGAACAGCCCCTGGATCATCACCCGCATCGAGACCGTCGATGGCGAGGTGCTCTACGAGGCGCCCACCGAACGCGCCTGCCCGGCCCCCTGCTCCAGCCCCAGAGGGCAGGACCTGCCGCTGGTCGCGAGCAGCGGGCCCCTGCAGTACACCGACCCCACTCCGGTCCTGCAGCCCGGGGTCGCCTGGCAGATGGGCGAGATGCTGCGCGGCGTCATCACCTCGGGCACGGGCCGTCGCGCCCTGGCACTGGGACGCTCCGACCTGGCCGGCAAGACCGGCACCACCAACGATTACCGCGACGCCTGGTTCGCCGGGTTCAACGCGGATCTGGTCGCGACCGCCTGGATCGGGTTTGACGACAATCGCGAACTGGGCCGGCGCGAGAGCGGCGGACGCGCGGCACTGCCGATCTGGACGCGCTTCATGGGGAGCGTTCTGGCGGATGAGCCGGAACGCCCGCTGGAGCGCCCCGACGACCTCGTGCGCGTCGCCATCCTGCCGAATGGCCAGCGCGCGCCCAGTGACGACACGCCGGGCGCGCGCAACCAGTGGCTACTGCCCCATCAGATCCCGGAGCGCGGCCACGTGATCCCGGGGCGCAACGGAGACGGCGACCGCGGCAGTCAGCAACCCGAACTGGTGTTTTGATGGGCGCCCCTTCGCGCATCCGCCAGGAACTGGCGCAGGAAGCGGCGCGCATCATGCTGGACGACGGCATCCGCGACTTCGCGCTCGCCAAACGCAAGGCCGCCGAGCACCTGGGAGTGGACAACCGTCACGAGATGCCCGGCAATCTGGAGATCCAGGATGCCGCCATCGAGCGCAGCCGGCTGTTCGCCAGCCCGGCCAGCCGCGCCGCCTATCGTGAGCGACTGGCGGCGGCCCTGATCGTGATGGAGCGCCTGCGCCATCTCGAGCCGCGCCTGGTCGGCCCCCTGCTCCAGGGCCTGGTCGAATCCCAGCCCCTGCTCAATCTGCATGGTTTTGCCGAGACCGTGGAGGAGGTAATCCTGGAACTGGGTGAACGGGGTATCCAGTGCGAGACCGGGGAACGCCGCTATCGCAGCCGTCAGGGCCGCGAGCAGCGTATTCCCTTCCTCGCCTTTCGCGGACCCGACGACACCGACGTGGAACTGACGGTCTTCCCGCTGGACGGGTTGCGCCAGTCGCCCCCCTCCCCGGTGGACGGGCGACCGATGCCCCGGGCCACGCGCGCGGAGGTAGAAAGGCT
>JBJHBC010000001.1:26852-32991 GCA_050485285.1 Thioalkalivibrio sp. | reverse complement strand
AGCGAGCCCCCCCAGGTGTCGAAAATCATCACCGACTGGGCGCCGGCGCGGATCTGCGCGTTGAGGTAGTCGGTGACTGCGGTGGCCACCTTCTGCAGCAGGGCATGCATCGCCTGCGGCTCGCCGTACATCAGGCGTTTGGTCTCGGCAAAATCGCGCGAGCCCTGGCCCTCGACCATATAGGTCGCCAGGGTCCACGGACTGCCGGCGAAGCCGATCAGCGGTACCTGCCCGTCCAGCTCGCGACGGATCAGGCGCACCGCATCCATCACGTAGCGCAGTTCCTGCTCCGGGTCCGGCACCGGGAGGTTCTCGATCGCCTCCAGCGTGCGGACCGGCTCGCGAAACCGCGGGCCCTCGCCGGTCTCGAAGTACAGCCCCAGCCCCATCGCATCCGGGATAGTCAGGATGTCGGAGAACAGGATCGCGGCGTCCAGCGGGAACCGGCGCAGTGGCTGCATGGTGACTTCGCAGGCCAGCTCCGGGTTCTGGCAAAGGCTCATGAAGCTGCCGGCCTGGGCACGGGTCTCGCGGTATTCCGGCAGATAGCGACCGGCCTGGCGCATGATCCAGATCGGCGGACGGTCCACCGGCTCGCGCAACTGGGCCCGCAGGAGACGATCGTTTTTCAGGCTATTGGACATCGAAAGGCTCAGACGCCGAGGTATTCGAGGATGCCTTCGGCGGCCTCGCGGCCCTCGAAGACAGCGGTAACCACCAGATCGGAGCCGCGCACCATGTCGCCGCCAGCAAACACCTTCGGGTTGCCGGTCTGGAAGGCGTGCTCGCCCGCGGTCTGCACGCGCCCGCCCTCGTCGATACCGATCTTGTAGTCGGCGAACCAGTCGGAGGGCGAGGGGCGGAAACCGAAGGCGATCAGCACGCGGTCGGCCGGGATCACGTGCTCGGAACCGGGGACCGGTTCGGGACGGCGGCGGCCGCGTTCGTCCGGGGCACCCATCTGGGTGCGCACGACCTTCACGCCCTCCACCTTGCCGTCGCCGACGATTTCCACCGGCTGCACGTTGAACTCGAAGTGCACGCCTTCTTCACGTGCATGCACCACTTCCTTGCGCGAGCCAGGCATGTTCTCTTCGTCGCGCCGGTAGGCGCAGGTCACCGAAGCGGCGCCCTGGCGGATCGAGGTGCGGTTGCAGTCCATCGCGGTATCGCCGCCGCCCAGCACGACCACGCGCTGCCCGGCCATGTCGATGAACTCGCCGCCCTCTTCCTGCGGCCAGTTCATCACCTGGCGGATGTTGGAGATCAGGAACGGCAGGGCCGGATACACGCCCGGCAGGTCCTCGCCAGGGAAGCCGCCCTGCATCGCCGTGTAGGTGCCCATGCCGAGGAACACGGCATCGTATTCCCCCAGCAGGGCGTCCATCGCGATGTCGCGGCCGATCTCGGTATTCAGCCGGAACTCGACACCCATGCCCTCGAGGATCTCGCGGCGGGTGCGGATGACGTGCTTTTCCAGCTTGAACGGCGGGATGCCGAAGGTCAGCAGGCCACCGATTTCCGGATAGCGATCGAACACCACCGCCTGCACGCCGTTGCGCGCCAGGATATCGGCGCAGCCCAGCCCCGCGGGGCCGGCACCGATCACCGCGACGCGCTTGCCGGTCGCGGTGACGTCGGAGAGATCCGGGCGCCAGCCGGCCTTCAATGCCTCGTCGGTGATGTACTTCTCGACCGAGCCGATGGTGACCGCGCCGAAGCCATCGTTCAGGGTGCAGGCGCCCTCGCACAGACGGTCCTGCGGGCATACGCGGCCGCAGACCTCGGGGAGGGAGTTGGTCTTGTGCGAGAGCTCGGCGGCCGCGAACAGATTACCTTCCTCCACCAGCTTCAGCCAGTTCGGGATGAAGTTGTGGACCGGGCACTTCCATTCACAATAGGGATTGCCGCAGGCCAGGCAGCGGCCCGCCTGCTGCCCGGCGGTCGCCGGGTCGAACTGGCCGATGATCTCGCCGAACTCGTGGATCCGGATCTCGGCGGGGGTCTTCTGGGGGTCCTGGCGCGGCAGGTCCAGGAACTGCATCGGATTGGAAGCCATGGATCACTCGCTCCGACGGGAACCGGCGGCATGACGCCACGGGGTTCAACCGTTCATGCGTTCAGGAATGGTTCGTTTCGCTCAAACGAGCGTAACGGTCAAGAATGCCCCAGTGCGGACCGGACCTTCTGGCTCACCACACCCATGTCGGCACGACCGAAGACCCGGGGCTTGAGCACGCCCATCACCTTGCCCATGTCGCCGGGGGCCGCGGCGCCGGTCTCGGCGATCGCCTCCTGCACCAGCTGATCGAGGGCCGCCGCATCCAGCGGCTCCGGCATGTATTCCTCGATGATGGCGATCTCGGCGGCCTCGCGCGCGGCGAGATCCTCGCGACCGCCCTTCTGGTACTGATCGATGGAGTCGCGCCGCTGCTTGAGCATGCGATTGAGGATTGCCAGAACGGTGTCGTCGTCGGCCTCGCGCCGCTCGTCGACCTCGAACTGCGACACCTCGGCCTGAATCATGCGCAAAGCCGCCAGGCGGTCCTTCTCCCGGGCCCGCATGGCCTGCTTCACATCATCCTGCAACCGGGCCTTGAGCGACATGGTCGGGTCCTCGGGTCCGGGCAGCTACCCGGACAGGGGTTCAGTACAGGCGCACCCGGCGGGTCATGTCGCGGGAGTTCTTCTTCAACTGGCGCTTCACCGCGGCCGCGGCCTTGCGCTTGCGTTCGGTGGTCGGCTTTTCGTAGTACTCGCGGCGGCGGACTTCCGCGACCACGCCGGCCTTCTCGCAGGTGCGCTTGAAACGGCGCAGGGCGACCTCGAAGGGCTCATTCTCACGAACTCGTACGTGCGGCATACAATCTCCGAAACGGATGCTGGATCTTTTCGATCAAAAACAACAAAACCGGCCGCCAACACTCCGGGCGACCATGCAGAACTCCCTATGGTAATCCAACCCGCACCAATTGCAAAAGTCCGTGAAGCGATCCGCAGCACGGCACATGCCCGGCTTACGCCATCATCGGCCCGCACGCTATGATGGCGCACATGAAAAGCCTCAATGTCGAACTGGGCGAGCGCGCCTACCCGATCCACATCGGGCCGGGCATGCTGGCCGCCCCGGAACACCTGCGCCCGGCGCTGGCGGGCCGGCGCGTCGCCGTGGTGACCAACACCACCGTCGGCCCCCTGTACGGTGACGCCCTGCGCCGCAGCCTCGCGGCCTGCGACCTTGACGGCGAGCCGCTGTGGATCGAACTGCCCGACGGCGAACAGCACAAGACCCTGGCCACGGTGGAGAGCATCCTGACCCGGCTGCTGGAGGCTCGCCTGGACCGGGGCAGCCGGATTGTCGCCCTCGGCGGCGGCGTGGTCGGCGACATCGCCGGGTTTGCCGCCGCCATCTACCAGCGCGGCATCGACTTTGTGCAGGTGCCGACCACCCTGCTCGCCCAGGTCGATTCCTCCGTGGGCGGCAAGACCGGGGTCAACCACCCGCTGGGCAAGAACATGATCGGCGCCTTCCACCAACCGCGCGCGGTCGTGATCGACACCGACACCCTGAAGACCCTGCCCCGGCGCGAGCTGCAGGCCGGACTGGCCGAGGTCATCAAGTACGGCCTGATCCGCGACGCCGAGTTCTTCGCCTGGCTGGAGGAGCACATCGACGCCCTCGGCGCGCTGGACCCGGAGGCGCTGGCCCACGCCATTCGCCGCTCCTGCGCCTGCAAGGCCGAGATCGTCGCCGCCGACGAGCGCGAGGGCGGCATCCGCGCCCTGCTGAACCTGGGCCATACCTTCGGCCACGCGATCGAGGCCGGCATGGGCTACGGCGCCTGGCTGCACGGCGAGGCCGTCGGCACCGGCATGGCCATGGCCGCGCGCATGTCGGAGCGCATGGGCTGGCTGGACCGCGCCGGCCGCGAACGCGCGGAGGCCCTGATCCGACGCGCCGGCCTGGCCCTGGAGCCCCCGGCCGAGGTCACCCCGGAGCGCTTCCGCGAACTGATGGCCATCGACAAGAAGGTCGCCAGTGGCCGCCTGCGGCTGGTTCTGCTGCGCGGCATTGGCGAGGCCGTACTGACCGACGCCTTCGATCCGGCGGCCCTGGATCACACCCTGCGCGAGCATGCCCGTGTCGCCTGAGGCCATGACCACCCCCGGCAGCCTCGCACCGGGACTGGCACCCTGGGCCTGCGATCCCGCGCACTCGCGCGGGCGCGCCCAGGCGGAGCCCGCCCCCCGCCACCGCAGCGACTTCCAGCGCGATCGCGATCGCATCGTGCACTCCAGCGCCTTTCGCCGCCTGGAGTACAAGACCCAGGTCTTCATCAGTCATGAGGGCGACCTGTTCCGCAACCGCCTGACCCACTCGCTGGAGGTCGCGCAGATCGGGCGTTCGATCGCGCGCGCCCTGCAACTGAACGAGGACCTGGTTGAAGCCATCGCCCTGGCGCATGACCTCGGCCACACGCCGTTCGGACACGCCGGGCAGCACGCCCTGAATGCCTGCATGCGCGAGCACGGCGGCTTCGAACACAACCTGCAGTCCCTGCGCATCGTCGATCTGCTGGAGCGCCACTACGCCGAGTTCGACGGCCTCAACCTGACCTTCGAGACGCGCGAGGGCATCCTCAAGCACTGCTCGCCCGAAAAGGCCCGCCAGCTGGGCGAGGTCGGGGTGCGCTTCCTGCAGAAGGAACAGCCGAGCCTGGAGGCCCAGCTCGCCAACGTGGCCGACGAGATCGCCTACAACAATCACGACGTCGACGACGGCCTTCGCTCCGGCCTGCTCACCATGGACCGGCTCGCCGAGGTCACCCTGTTCCGCGACTGCCGCGAGAAGGTCCAGGCCCGCTACCCGGACCTGGATCCGCGACGGACCCAGCACGAGACCGTGCGCCGCATGATCGACACCCTGGTCAGCGACCTGATCGGGAGCAGCCAGGCGGCCATCGACCGCCACCGCCCGCAGTCCGCCGATGACGTCCGCCGCGCCGGGGAGGCCCTGATCCGCTTCAGCCCGGAGGTGGCCGAGCAGGCGCGCGAACTCAAGGGCTTCCTCCGCGAGAACCTCTACCATCACCACCAGGTCCACGGGGTCATGCACAAGGCGCGTCAGCTGATCCACGACCTGTTCGCCGCGTTCGAGTCCGAGCCCCGCCTGATGCCCGAGAACTACCAGCGCCACGCGGACGCAATCGCCGCGCATGACGCGCACGCCCTGCAACGCGCCATCGCCGACTACATCGCCGGCATGACCGACCGCCACGCCATCCGCGAACACCACCGCCTGTTCGACCTGGGCACGCTGACCTGAGACCGAATCCGATGGCGCTTTCCGAACAATGCCTGGAACAACTCGGCCTGCACGCGCCGCCGTTTGACGACGCCCCCGACGAGACCTTCATCTACAGCGACCCGCTACTGGACGGCCAGCTGGAATCGGCACGGGCTGCCCTGAACGGCCCCGGGGCGGTCGTCCTGATGACCGGGGAGAACGGCTCCGGGCGCAGTCTCCAGCTGATGCGGCTGCTGGCCATGCTGCCCGACCCGTTCGAGCTCATCGCCTTCCGCGCGCGGATCAACACCCAGTTCGAATCGGTGGACAACACCATTCGCAACTACCTGCGCTCGCAGAACGCCGACGACCCCGACCGCCCCCTGACCGAACTGCTGGCCGACCGCGTCGCCGACGGCGTCGACCCGGTCATCGCCATGGACGATGCCCACCTGGTGGGGACCGACATCGTCAACAACCTGATGCGCATGCGCAGCGAGGTCCTCGCCAAGCACGGTCGCGCCCCGCGCATCATCCTGGTCGGGTCCGGCGGCCTGCTGCGCCGCCGCCTGTACCTGCCCGACCCCTCCGACGAAGATCAGGTCACCCGGGTCAGCCTGCGCGCCTTCAACCTGGAACAGACCGCGGCCTACCTGCGCCATCGCCTGCAGGCGGCGGGCCTGACCGAGCCCGATCGCCTGCTGGACGCGGACGCCATTGCCCACCTGCAGACCACCAGCCAGGGCCTGCCGGGCAACCTCAACCGCGAGGCCAACAGCTTCCTCGAACGCCAGTGCCGCAGCGAGCGCCGGGCCGGCGCCGCGGCGACCACCGGCAGTGCCGCGCCCGGCG
>JBJHBC010000001.1:12975-26752 GCA_050485285.1 Thioalkalivibrio sp. | reverse complement strand
TACGCGGACCAGCACGATCTGGGTGCCATCCGCTACATCCCGACCCGGGTCAACAACCGCGACTTCGTGGTCATCCTGGCCGGGGTCTTCTCCGACCGGGCGGCCGCCCAGCGCGCCGTCGAGGATCTGCCGGCCGCAGTGCGCAACGACGAGCCCTGGATCCGCTCCATCGGCTCCGTCCAGAACGCCGTCCGGGATTAAGCTGCACCCACCACAAGGTGCCCAAAGAGAACCTGAAATGCATTAACAGGAAGATGGGAAGGCAGGAAGGTACTGACTTGGATTGTTTCTAGTCAGAATCGCCCTTTCCTTCCCATCTTCACGTCTTCCTGTTAATCGACCTTGTCCTGATTTGTGGCTTCGCGCGGTTCGGGGCGAGCGGCACGGCCAAGCCTTAACCTGCGCCGGTGTCGTGTCTTTTTGACCGGGCCCGGTTTGCCGGGAGAATGGCGGTTCGCTATATTCCTGCGCCTTTTTTCGTGTTCTTGTTCCCAGGGACGGCCCTGACCCACGTACCGCGCCCGCGCAAGGCCCTGCGCGCTGCGACCGGAGTTCACCGATGCGACAGAACCAACTGAACGGCACCCTCTACCGCCCCGAATTCGAGCGCGACAACTGCGGCTTCGGCCTCATTGCGCACATGGACGGCGTCGCCAGCCACTGGGTGGTAGACACCGCGATCAAGGCACTGGAACGCATGACCCACCGCGGCGCGATCGCCGCGGACGGCAAGACCGGCGATGGTTGCGGGCTGCTGATGAGGGCCCCCGAGGCCTTCCTGCGCACCCTGGCCTCGGAGTCGAACATCGAACTGGCCGAGCGCTTCGCCGCCGGTATCGTGTTCATCAACCCGGACCGGATCGCCGAGACGCGCGCCGCCGTGGAGGACGCGATCGAGCGCGGCCCGCTGGCACTGGCCGGCTGGCGCGAGGTCCCGGTGAACCCGGAAGACGCCTGCGGGGCCGAGGCCCTGAAGAGCCAGCCGCACATCCTGCAGGTGTTCATCAACGCCCCGGCCGACATGGACGGCGACGCCTTCGAGCGCGCGCTGTTCGTGGTGCGCCGGCGCGCCGAGATCGCAATGGGCGACGACCCGGTGTTCTACGTGCCGAGCCTGTCCGCGCGCGTGGTCTCCTACAAGGGCCTGGTGATGCCGGAAAACCTGCCGGTGTTCTACCGCGACCTGCAACGCCCGGAGCTGGAGACCGCGATCTGCGTGTTCCACCAGCGCTTCTCCACCAACACCTTCCCGCAGTGGGGCCTGGCGCAGCCGTTCCGTTTCCTCGCCCACAACGGCGAGATCAACACCGTGCAGGGCAACCGCAACTGGGCGGTCGCACGCCAGCACAAGTTCGCCACCGAGAACCTGCCGGAACTGGCCGAACTGGAGCCGCTGGTCAACCTGGAAGGCTCCGACTCGCAGAGCCTGGACAACATGCTGGAGGTCCTGCTGGCCGGCGGCATGGACCTGTTCCGCGCAATGCGCCTGCTGGTCCCGCCGGCGTGGCAGAACGTCGCGCACATGGACTCCGACCTGCGCGCCTTCTACGAATACAACTCCATGCACATGGAGCCCTGGGACGGCCCGGCCGGGATCGTGCTGACCGACGGCCGCTACGCCGCCTGCACCCTGGACCGCAACGGCCTGCGCCCGGCGCGCTATGTGATCACCAGGGACCGCCACATCACCCTGGCCTCCGAGATCGGCGTGTACGACTACGCCCCGGAGGACGTGGTCGCCAAGGGCCGCCTGAAGCCCGGGCAGATGCTGGCCGTGGACACCGAGTCCGGCGAGCTGCTGCAGCCCGAGGACGTCGATCGCATCAACCGCACGCGCCAGCCCTACCGCCAGTGGCTGCGCGCCCACGTGAAGCACCTGAAGAGCCAGCTGGACGATAACCAGCTGTTCTCCGGCGAGCCGATGCCGCCCGAGCGCCTGGAGACCTACGAGAAGCTGTTCGACGTGACTTTCGAGGAGCGCGACCAGATCCTGCGCGTGCTGGCCGAGGCCGGTCAGGAGGCCGTGGGCTCGATGGGGGACGACACCCCGTTCGCCGTGCTCTCCCGCCACACCCGCTCGCTGTTCGACTACTTCCGCCAGCAGTTCGCCCAGGTCACCAACCCGGCGATCGACCCGCTGCGCGAGAGCATCGTGATGTCGCTGGAAACCTGCTTCGGCCGCGAGCAGAACCTGTTCGAGGAGACCCCGGACCACGCCCACCGCCTGGTATCCGACTCCCCGGTGCTGTCCGAGGCCAAGTTCCGCGAGCTGTGCAACCAGACCGAGGACGCCTTCCGCGTCGAGCGCATGGACCTCAACTACGACGTCCATGCCGGCTCCCTGGAGGACGCCGTGAAGGCCCTGACCGCAAACGCGGTCGAGGCCGTGCGCGGCGGTGCCGTGGTGCTGGTGCTGTCGGACCGCGGCATTGATCCGGAACGCCGCCCGATCCCGGCCGCGCTGGCCGTGGGCGCGGTGCATCACGCGCTGATCCGCGCCAAGCTGCGCACCGATGCCAACATCGTCGCCGAGACCGCCACCGTGCGCGACCCGCACCACTTCGCGGTGCTGCTGGGCTATGGCGCCACCGCGATCTACCCCTACCTGGCCTACTCCGCGCTGCACGGTATGTGCGAGTCCGGCGAGATCCCGAACGCGGACCCGCTGACCCTGGCGCAGAACTACCGCCGCGGTATCAACAAGGGCCTGTTCAAGATCCTGTCGAAGATGGGGATCTCCACCATCGCCAGCTACCGCGGCGCCCAGCTGTTCGAGATCGTCGGCCTGGCCGATGAGGTGGTGGACAACTGCTTCACCGGCACCACCAGCCGCATCAAGGGCACCCGCTTCGCCGATATCGAGGCGGACCTGGAGACGCTGTCCAAACGCGCCTGGAACCCGCGCAAGAGCGCCGGCCAGGGCGGCCTGCTGAAGTACGTCCACGGTGGCGAGTACCACGCCTACAACCCGGACGTGATCCAGACCCTGCACCGCGCCGTGCAGTCCGGCGACTACGGCGTGTACCAGGAATATGCGGACCTGGTGAACGAGCGCCCGGTGACCGTGCTGCGCGACCTGCTGAAGGTCCGCGACGACATCGAGCCGATCAATCTGGACGAGGTCGAGCCCGAGGCCGAGATCCTGCCGCGCTTCGACTCCGCCGGCATGAGTCTGGGCGCGCTGTCACCGGAGGCCCACGAGGCCCTCGCCACCGCGATGAACCGCCTCGGCGGGCGCTCCAACTCCGGCGAGGGCGGCGAGGCCGTCTCCCGCTACGGCACCGAGCGCATGTCCAAGATCAAGCAGGTGGCCTCCGGCCGCTTTGGCGTGACCCCGCACTACCTGGTCAACGCCGAGGTCCTGCAGATCAAGGTCGCCCAGGGCGCGAAGCCCGGCGAAGGCGGCCAGCTGCCGGGGCACAAGGTCAACAAGATGATCGCGGAGCTGCGCTACTCGAATCCGGGCGTGGCCCTGATCTCGCCGCCACCGCACCACGACATCTACTCCATCGAGGACCTGGCGCAGCTGATCTTCGACCTCAAGCAGGTCAACCCGGATGCGCTGGTCTCGGTGAAGCTGGTCTCCGAGGCCGGGGTCGGCACGATCGCCGCCGGCGTGGCCAAGGCCTACGCCGACCTGATCACCATCTCCGGCTACGACGGCGGCACTGGCGCCAGCCCGCTGACCTCGGTCAAGTACGCCGGCACGCCGTGGGAGCTGGGCCTGACCGAGACCCACGCGACCCTGCGCGGCAACGACCTGCGCGACAAGGTGCGCCTGCAGACCGACGGCGGCCTGAAAACCGGCCTGGATGTCATCAAGGCGGCGATCCTGGGTGCCGAGAGCTTCGGCTTCGGCACCGGCCCGATGGTCGCGCTCGGCTGCAAGTACCTGCGCATCTGCCACCTGAACAACTGCGCAACGGGTGTCGCCACGCAGGACAAGGTGCTGCGCATGAACCACTTCATCGGCCTGCCCGAGATGGTCATGCACTACTTCCAGTTCGTCGCCCGCGAGACCCGCGAGTGGATGGCGAAGCTGGGTGTGCGCAGCCTGACGGATCTGATCGGCCGTACCGATCTGCTGGAGATCCTGCCGGGCGAGACGCCGAAGCAGCAGCACCTGGACCTGAACGGCCTGCTGGCCAGCGGCGACCTGGCCGACAAGCCGCGCTTCTGCAAGGAGCCGAAGAACGAGCCGTTCGACAAGGGCGAGCTGGCGGAAAAGATGGTCGCCGAGATGCTCGAGGCGATCGAAAACAAGGCCGGTGGCGAGTACCGTTTCGACGTGGCCAATACCGACCGCTCGATCGGCGCGCGCCTGTCCGGCGAGATCGCCAAGCGCCACGGCAACCAGGGCATGTCCGATGCCCCGATCACCGTGCGCATGAAGGGCACGGCCGGGCAGAGCTTTGGCGTCTGGAACGCCGGCGGCCTGCACCTGTACCTGGAAGGCGATGCCAACGACTACGTCGGCAAGGGCATGACCGGGGGCAAGCTGGTGATCCGTCCGCCGGAGGGCTCGGGCTTCGCCAGCCAGGACACCACCATCATGGGCAACACCTGCCTGTATGGCGCGACCGGCGGCAAGCTGTTCGCCGCCGGCCAGTGTGGCGAACGCTTCGGGGTGCGCAACTCCGGTGCCATCGCCGTGGTGGAAGGCATCGGCGACCACGGCTGCGAGTACATGACCGGCGGCGTGATGGTGGTGCTGGGCAACACCGGCATCAACTTCGGCGCGGGCATGACCGGCGGCTTTGCGTTCGTGCTGGACCGGGAGAACGACTTCCCGGACCGCATCAACAACGAGCTGATCGACCTGCACCGCCTCGACACCGAGGACATGGAGGCGCACCGCAACTACCTGGAGGAACTCATCACCGAGTTCGTGCACGAGACCGACAGCGCCTGGGGTCGCGAGATCCTGGAACGCTTCGACGACTACCAGGGCTCGTTCTGGCTGGTGAAGCCCAAGGCCTCCGAGCTGAAAGGCCTGCTGGCCAACCTGCGCCAGGCCGCCTGACCCGCCCTTCGGCGGAACCTTGAAACGGGCCCCTCACGGGGCCCGTTTTGTTTGCAGGGTCGAAACCCCGTCATCGCGAAGAGCGAAGCGACGTGGCGATCTCCACGGGCAACCCCGGCATCCGCCCCGGAGACTACCGGGACTCGCCCGTCGCTCGCCGGGGCGGGCGCAACACCCAGCCATGACGTGTTGCGGCCCAACGCTGGGCTATCATGCGAACCTGACGACCAGCACACCCCCGAGGAATAGCCGGCGACACCATGGCAGGTCTCATCCCCCAGGCATTCATCGACGAGCTGCTCGAGCGCAGCGATATCGTCGAGGTGATCCAGCGTCGCGTGAGCCTGAAGAAGGCCGGGCGCGAGTTCGCCGCCTGCTGTCCGTTCCACGGCGAGAAGACGCCATCGTTCTATGTCTCCCCGCAAAAGCAGTTCTATCACTGCTTCGGCTGCGGGGCGCACGGCACCGCCATCAGCTTCCTGATGGAATACGAGAACCTGAGCTTCCCCGAAGCGGTCGAGCAGTTGGCGGAACAGGCCGGACTGGAGGTCCCGCGCGAGGCCGGGGGCGACGACAAGCGCGAGGCCCACGCCCCGCTGTATGACGCCCTGAACAGCGCTGCCGAATGGTACGTGCAGCAGCTGCGCCAGACCCCGAAGGCGGTCGAGTACCTGAAGAACCGTGGCATCGACGGCACCACCGCGCGCGACTACCAGATCGGCTGGGCCCCGCCCTCGGGCCTGCTCGAGGCCCTCCAGCCGCGCTTCACCCCGCAACACCTGGTGGATGCCGGTCTGGCCGCGCGCCGCGACGACGGCGGCATCCGCGAGCGTTTTCGCGCGCGCATCATGTTCCCGATCCGCGACCGGCGCGGGCGCATCACCGGCTTCGGCGGGCGCCTGATCGAAGACGGCGAGCCGAAGTACCTGAACAGCCCGGAGAGCGAGGTCTTCCACAAGGGCCAGGTCATCTACGGCCTGTTCGAGGCCCGCAAGGCCGGCACCCGGCTGGAAGACATCGTGGTGGTCGAGGGCTACATGGATGTGGTCGGGCTGGCCCGCGCCGGTTTTCGCCGCGCGGTGGCCTGCATGGGCACCGCGCTGACCCGGGCCCACCTGGACAGCCTGTTCCGCCAGGTCTCGCGCATCACCCTGTGCTTCGATGGCGACGCCGCGGGCCGCCGTGCGGCCTGGCGCTCGCTGGCCGAGGCCCTGCCCGCGATCCAGGGGCTGCGCGAGGTGCGCGTGCTGTTCCTGCCCGAGGGCGACGACCCCGACAGCCTGGTCCTCCGCGATGGCCTCGCCGGCTGGGAAGAGCGGCTGGCCGCTGCCCTGCCCCTGTCCGAGACGCTGGTCCGGCTGCTGCGCGAGGAACACCCGACCGACACCGCCGAGGGCCGAACCCGCTTCGCGCATGCCGCGATGAAGCTCGTCGCCACCACCCGCGACCCGCTGTTCCGCGACCAGCTGGTCGAGCGCATCGCCGAGGAGACCCATCTGAGCCGCGAGCGCCTGGAACAGGTCCTGTCCGAGCAGCCCCCCGAACCCGCCCGCACGACGGCCTCGGGTTCGGGGGTCGACGTCCCGGCCACCCCCGCCGCCAGCCGGGCACCCGGCGGCGAAAGCCCGCCGGCCCTGTGGGGCGCCCTGCTGGCGCGTGTCCTGCAACATCCGGAACTCGACTGGTCCCAGCCGGAGATCCGCCAGCTCGTCGAACTGCCCGGTGTGGCCGCAGCCACCCTGCGCGAGCTCCTCGCCGCCCTGGACGAAAATCCCGAACGGCATACCGCCGGGCTGCTGGAACGCTTCCGCGAGGAACGCCACTTCCAGCGCCTGATGGCCCTGGCCCACCAGGCGCTGGACGACGGCGAGGTGGCCGTCACCCGGCAGACGGCGCTGGACTGCGCCCGCCAGCTCCTGCGCCAGCACTACCGCTCGCGAATTCGTGAACTGACTCGCCCCGGCACCGAGCTGGGGACGGAACAACGCGCCGAGCTCGCCCGTCTTACCGAGCAGCTGCAGCGATTCGACCGCCCGCAATAGCCAGCCCGGGCCTTGAAGCGGACGCGATTGCCCGCATTGTTCAGTCAGCCGGAGGGCGCCACGCGGCGCGCCACGCAGGGCCTTGACCGCAATCAGCGTCCGGCAACCGGCAATATAAGAATCTTCTGCTACAATACAGGATTGATTTTTCTGCGCCCCAATTTCCTAGAGCCGTTCTGTAGCGGCTCGACCAAGCACCTCGGAGTACGACCGCAATGAATCGTGAAGAGCAGCAATCCCAGCTCAAGGAACTGATTGCCAAGGGCAAGGAGCAGGGATACCTCACGTATACCGAGGTGAACGACCACCTGCCCGACTCGATCATCGACTCCGACCAGGTCGAGGACATCATCGCGATGATCAACGACATGGGCATCGCGGTGCACGAACAGGCCCCGGACGCCGACAGCCTGCTGCTGTCCGACGGCTCCGTCTCTGCCGACGAGGACGCCGAGGATGCCGTGGCCGCGCTGGCCTCCGCCGACAGCGACTTCGGCCGCACCACCGACCCCGTGCGCATGTACATGCGCGAGATGGGCACGGTCGAGCTGCTGACCCGCGAAGGCGAGATCCGTATCGCCAAGCGCATCGAGGAAGGCCTGATGCAGGTCCTGTTCGCGCTGGCTCACCACCCGGGCGCGATCGAACGACTGATCCACGAGTACGACCAGATTGTCGAGAACAACGGCCGCCTGACCGACCTGGTCGTCTCCTTCATCGACCCGAACGACCACGCCAACGGCGAGGCCGTGGCCCGCGGTCTGGTGACGCCGGAACAGGCGCAGAAGGCCCAGGACGAGCAGAAGGCCGCGGCCGCGGCGGCTGCCGAGCAGCAGGCCAGCGCCGAGCTGGACGCCATCGTCGACGAGGTGGAGGACGCCGAGGAAGACGAAGAGGCCGCCGAACCGGTCGACACCGGCCCGGATCCGGAAGAAGCCCGCGAACGCTTCGAGAAGCTGCGCAAGCTGCACGCCAAGGCCCACAAGGCCTTCGAGAAGGGCAACCGCGAGGCCTACGCCGTCGCGCGCGAGGCCACCGCCAAGTACTTCATGGAGTTCAAGCTGGTGCCGCGCATGGTCGACCAGCTGACCACCCAGCTGCACGGCAGCATCGACCAGATCCGCCGCCACGAGCGCCGCATCATGCAGCTCGCCGTGGAACAGGCGCAGATGCCGCGCAAGGCCTTCATCGACAGCTTCCCCAAGAACGAGACCAACCTCGACTGGATCAAGGAAGCCTGCAAGGCCAAGGGCAAGTACACCACCGCCCTCGCCGAGCACGAGGACGAGATCGTACGCCTGCAGAAGAAGCTCGCCGAGATCGAGCACGAGGCCAGCCTGAACATCTCCGAGATCAAGGAGATCAATCGCCGCATGTCCATTGGCGAGGCCAAGGCCCGCCGCGCGAAGAAGGAGATGGTCGAGGCCAACCTGCGCCTGGTGATCTCCATCGCCAAGAAATACACCAACCGCGGCCTGCAATTCCTCGACCTGATCCAGGAAGGCAACATCGGCCTGATGAAGGCCGTGGACAAATTCGAATACCGTCGCGGCTACAAGTTCTCGACCTACGCCACCTGGTGGATTCGCCAGGCCATCACCCGCTCCATCGCGGACCAGGCCCGGACCATCCGTATCCCGGTGCACATGATCGAGACCATCAACAAGCTCAACCGCGTCTCCCGCCAGATGCTGCAGGAGATGGGCCGCGAGGCCACACCGGAAGAACTGGCCGAGCGCATGGAGATGCCCGAGGACAAGATCCGCAAGGTGCTCAAGATCTCCAAGGAACCGATCTCCATGGAGACCCCGATCGGCGACGACGAAGACTCCCACCTGGGCGACTTCATCGAGGACGAAAAGGTCGCATCGCCGTCCGACTCCGCCGCGCAGGAGAGCCTCACCGAGGCCACCCGCGAGATCCTGTCCACGCTGACCCCGCGCGAGGCCAAGGTCCTGCGCATGCGCTTCGGCATCGACATGAACACCGACCACACCCTCGAGGAAGTCGGCAAGCAGTTCGACGTCACCCGCGAGCGCATCCGCCAGATCGAGGCCAAGGCCCTGCGCAAGCTGCGCCACCCGACCCGCGCCGAACTGCTGCGCACCTACACCGACGCCGAATAACCGGTGTCCCGGCCGCGCGGCCGGCCCCTGCCTCACGCTGCGGCGCCATCCCTGCCTTTCCGGGTAGAATGGCGCCGCAGTCGTTTGTACCCTCCCCGAATACGGGCCTGTAGCTCAGTTGGTTAGAGCAGGGGACTCATAATCCCTTGGTCGTCGGTTCGAGTCCGACCGGGCCCACCATTCGCTCACGCTCCTGCTGGGCGGCTCGGACTATTCCAGGCGCGCGCCTGTCGGCGCACGCCGTTCCGGCCTCGCGAATACAGGCTTCGTGAATCCCGGGGTCAAACCTTGCCTTTTGTCCCCGAAACAGTCTTTCAACGCCGGGCCGTGCCGCTCAGGCCGTCTCGGCGGTGATGAGGCCTCGCTGGAGGTCGACGGTGATCCGCTGGCCTTCGATGACCGTGGCGCAGGCCAGCAGGAAGATCTCCACGAACTCGTTGCGCTCCTCCTCCGGCATCTCCGAGGAGGTATTGGCGCCATTGAAAGTGCCGAACATGGTGTCGTGGGCGCCGGCCGAGTACAGGATCAGTCGCTGCATGGCGGCCTGGTCGTCCGGCGATGGCGCGGCGGTATCCAGGACCGGCTCGTCCAGCTTCTGCTTGATCGTGGAATAGAGATGGAAGAGGTATTCCGCCGCGCTCTGGCGCCCCCGCCGATCCTGCAGGGTGAAGTCGGCGGAGACCGCCTGGCCACTGCGGGCACGCAGCACGATGTGCTTCGACTCGGGCTGATCGTCGGCGTACGGGTTGAGGATGTGGGCCACGATGTCTCCAAAGCGGAATGGACGGGCCGAGGAGACTACGAGACCCCCTCCGAGATTTCCACGGCGGCCCCGTCCGGCGAGGGGTTATACAGCCGGGTGTAGACGCGATGAGGCTCACCGGCGCATGACTCGTCGGTGCTGGTGGGCTCAGTTTATTCGGGCGGCTTTCAGGCGGCCGCGTTTACCCTTGCCTCTTGCCGGAAAAACTAGCACTTCGAGTAGCCGCAATCGCGGCAGGTGGGACAGCCGTCGATGATTTCCAGATGGCCGCCGCACTGCGGGCAGAAGGGCGAACCCATCGGCCCGGACGGCGGCGAATCCCAAGCAAGAACACCCGCCGGCCGAGTGCCCCGAGCCTTGTCTTGGTAGGCGGCGGCCAACTCGCGTAGCGGGCGCGGATGGCCGTCCGGGTCGAGGAAGCCGCGACGCTGGAGGATCTGTTGCAGGGCAAAGGCGATGGCGGCGACTTCGGAGGGGTGATAGAGGGGTTTCCCGTAGTCGTTGGTGCCGCTGCGGACCGGGCCGCGGTCCCAGGTGACCTTGCGCAGGTCGCGCAGGGCGCGGGCGGCGTAGCCGCCGCGGGCCGCCAGCGACAGGCTGCGCATGGTGGCGGAGATCCATTGATAGGACTCGGAGTGCTGCCCGGTGGGCAGGAAGAACTCGATCGGGCGCTCGATGGTGACGCGCTCGCCGCTGACCGTGCCGGAGACGGCTACGAAGCTGACCACCAGATAGACCGTCTGCGGCCCGTCCTGGGTCCAGTAGCGCACCTTCTCGGTGACCGACTCGAGCTCGCCCTCGGGGCGCGACGGGATACGCTTGCCCAGCGGGTGGTCGTCACCGCCGGACGCGCCCTCGCCCTGCGGGGTATCCGAGCGGCGAAAGGCGATGATGGGCTGGTCGATCCGGTGCATCTGGTCCTCCCCGACGGCGTCAGACGTCGTCGTAGTAGCCCTCGTCCAGCGCGGCAAAGAGATTCGCGGCGGTGTGGACCTGGCCCTCGTATTCCACCTCTTCGTCGCCGCGCAGGGTCAGTTCCTGACCGTCCGCCAGGGTGAAGGTGTACCAGGTGCTGCGCAGGCGTTCCGGGTCCATCAGTACGCCCATCTGCGCCTGCGGATTCGGCCGGTAGGTGGTGCAACCCTTGAGCCCCGCGCGCCAGGCCTGCAGGTAGACCTCTTTGAACTCCTCGAACGGGATATCGCTCGGGACATTGAGCGTCTTGGAGATGGCCGAGTCCACCCACGGTTGCGCGGCCGCCTGCATGCGGATATGGGCGTCCACGCCGACGCGTTCCGCAGTGATCGCGTTAGCGGGCAGCTCCTCCGGGCCCGCCTCGGGATCCACCAGCGCCCGGTAGGCCAGCAGCTCGTACGAGTAGCAATCCACCGCCTCGCGGGTGCGCCGCCCAGGCCGGCGGATGTTGCGGGTCGTCCGATGCAGGAACGTGGGCTCGATGCCGTTGCTGGCGTTGTTGGCGACCGAGAAGCTGATGGTGCCGGTGGGCGCGATGGAGGTGGCGTGGGTAAAGCGCGCGCCCTCCTCCGCGAGCGCCGCGACCAGCGCCGGGTCCTCCTCGGCGATGCGCTGCATGTAGGGGCTGAAGCGGGCGTGCAGTTCGCGCCCCTTCAGCACGTCGCCCACCTGATAGCCGGCCTCGGCGAGAGCCGGCTGCCGCCGCAGCATGTCGGCCGTCAGTGTGAAGTCCTCGTCCATGATCGGCGCCGGGCCCTTTTCGCGCGCCAGCTCCAGTCCGGCCCGCCAGCTCTCCAGCGCCAGGCGGCGACAGACCTCTGCGGTGAAATCAGCGGCCGCCTCGGAGCCGTACGTCTCACCCAGCATCGCCAGCGCCGACCCGAGCCCGAGGATGCCCATGCCGTGGCGGCGCTTGCGCAGCATCTCGGCGCGCTGTTCTGGCAGCGGCAGCCCGGAGAGGTCCGCGACATTGTCCAGCATGCGCGTGAACACGCGCACCACCCGCTCGAAGCGTGCCCAGTCGAAGGCGGCGTCGGCGCTGAACGGCGCGGACACGAACCGGGTCAGGTTCACCGAGCCCAGCAGGCAGGCCCCGTCCGGCGGCAGCGGCTGCTCGCCGCAGTTGTGCGCATACAAACCGTTAGCATCAAACGCGTGCACATCTGGAACAGACACATCAAAAATTTCTTCAATGCCGCCGGGTTCGATCTTCGTGACCCGTGCGACGAAACGCTCACGATTCAGGCCGCGCCTGTATCGGGCCAGGGCTTGTTCCAGACGTCGTTTCTTGTCCGTGTCCGCGAAGCCGACTTGCTGGAGAAAGCGTTGGAGGTTCTCACCTCTGACGATCAGCTCGTGCTGCGCTTTGATCGCATACTCCTTAGCGCCGCCGTTACCGTCTGGCAGGTGGCGCATCCCGGCCGAACGGCGGTTCCTGTAGATTGATGACGCAATCCCCAGCCTCAGCAGCATCCGCTGCACGGCTTCCAAACGCGACATATCAGACTGTGAGAGGCGAACACTGACGCCCTTCAGCTGACCGCCCTGAACGGAACCATCAGCGTCGAACATCCCCCGAAGAAACCCTCGACAAAACTCGCTTGAAGCCTGCTCCATAGCCGGAGTAACTGACTTCACGCCTGGCCCCATACCGACTTCTTCTGCCAGAGACTTTAGGGCAGCCAGGCTAAGCCTGAATTCGTTACGACCAGCCACTTCCTGCCATCCTGAAAAATCGCTGCGATGGGGTACGTTCCGGGCAGACCTCATTACCTCTGCCATAACCCCCTCCACCCCAGCCGGGGAAACCATATCGGGGCTGTTTCCAACAACAGCGGCCGGTTTCCAAACCGATAGCACCGCCTTGTCCTTCTTGAGGGTGCCATCACCGACCAACATACCCAGCAAGTAACCTTGCTCATGGGTGTATTCACCAGGCCACTCAGCGTGGGCGCGATGGTCGTTGAGCAGCACCCGATCGCCTTCGCGCAGCCGCCCCGCCGCACACCATTCTGTTTCCGTGACATAACGTGTGTAGCGGGTAACGCGACGCAACCGGTGATCGGCCGTCAGTTTCAACTGATACCCTTCAGCGGTAGCCAATCGAACGACCTGCTTTGCCCCGGTCGCGACGAAACCTTGTTCGCCCGTTGGATAGTCTCGGCCATCAACCCTCACACGAAATTGCTGTCCCAACAGGTCCTTCACCTGACGCGGCCCGCTAGACGTGTGGATCCATGAGTCTGCCGTAACGCAGGGGTTGGTGGCGCGGATCACCTCGTCGAACCAGGCGTTGTTCTGGCGATTGACCTGATCGATCAGGATGACGCCGGGTTCGCCGACGTCATAGGTGCTTCGCATCAGCGTGTCCCACAGCTCGCGGGCGCGCACGCGGCGATAGACACGGCAGGCGACCCGGCCCTGGTCGTCGACGCGGTAGCCGTCCTCGACCACCGGCCAGTCGCGATAGACGAGATCGGAGGCGGGCACCCCGTCCTGTTCCACGGGCAGCAGCGGGAAGGCCAGCGCCCATTCGTCGTCGCGCTCCACGGCCTCCAGGAAGGCATCGCGCACCAGCACGGACAGGTTGAACTGGGTCAGCCGCCCCTTGCGGCGCTTGGCGAGGATGAAACGCTCGATGTCCGGGTGGCCGATATCCAGCGTCGCCATCTGCGCCCCGCGGCGGCCACCGGCCGCGCCGATGGTGCGGCAGGTCTGGTCGAAGATCTGCATGAACGCGACCGGGCCGTTGGTCGGGGCCCCGGCGCCCGCGACCAGCGCGCCCTTCGGGCGCAGGGTGCTGAAGTCGTAGCCGATGCCGGCCCCGGCCTTGAGCGTCAGCCCGGCG
>JBJHBC010000001.1:0-12875 GCA_050485285.1 Thioalkalivibrio sp. | reverse complement strand
GCATCGTCATAGATCGCGAGCTGGCCGCCGTCCTGCTCGTGCCACTCGCGGTTCAGGTAGAACACCAGCGACAGCCGGCGACAGTTGCCGGCCTGGAAGGCATCCACATGCCGGGCGTAATGGGTGCCGGGCGGGTACAGGGCAAAGTGCGATTCGGTCTCGAACAGGCCCGGGATCAGCGACCGGCCCACCTCCAGCCGGATCGCATCCAGGCGCTCCATAAATGCCTGCTGGGCCGGGCTGGCACCATCCAGCCAGTGGATCCAGTCACCGCGGGTGGCCCGGTCGCGATGGCGCTCGCCCCCCCGACCGATCCGCGCCTGCGCCAGCTGCGCGGCATCACGCAGGGCGTAGACCTCGTCGTGCAGCGCATCGACGGTCTCCGCAGGCAGGAAGTCGGGCCAGACCACGGGGTCGCCAGCGGCGAGCCCATACAGCCAGTCGGGAACGGAAGTATCTCCGAATGCTCCCTCCCCGAGCATTGCCGCAGGAACTACAGCCCCGGACACCGCGCTTGGCGGAGTGGTTGTCTCGGGAGCGGGGATCACCAGTTCAGTTTTCAAGCCCTTGTAGCCTCGTCCAGCATCGCACGGGGATGCGCGATCAGTAATCTCTGACGCCTACCGTGTTCGGTATGCGGCAGCCGGCGGAACGGCGGGTCGAAAGCGCCGAAGCGTCCTGCCAACGCGCTATCCAATGCAAGACTTGCTTATACACCAGAACGGGGCGAAATAATGACAACCGCCGACGAGGTCATTGCGATTTTCCTGAGCCAGGACGTCATCGGCAGATCCAATGCCACCTGACGTCGCATTCTCCGACGTTGCCGAACATCGTCCTTCAGCTCTTCGGCTTTACAACCACCAGCGCAATACCACCCAACACGACAATGCCGGCGAGCACCAGACGCAGGGTCAACGGCTCCGCGAGGAGGCCGACCCCTGCAATGGCGGTGATCACCGGCACGCTCAGCTGGGCAACCGCAGCGGTGGAGGTCCGAATAAGCTTGAGCGCGGCGTACCAGACCGCATATCCCAGACCGGAGGCCAGGGCGCCGGACGCGGCGGCCAGTAGTGCACCCGGAACGTCCACGACGGCGCCTGAAATGAAGGCCATCGCCAGGACCAACGCAGGCAAGCTCGCCAGGAGGAAGTTGGATGCCGTGACCCGGGTCGGATCACCACTGCCACTCGCCCGCAGCGTGTAGACACCCCAAGCGACGCCGGCCACGATCATGAATGCAGCGGGAATCGGTGGCGGTGCCGAAAGCCCGGGCGACAGTAACCAGATGAGTCCTGCTAAAGCCAGGGCGAAGCCGACCCATTGGCGAGACGTCAATCGTTCGCCGGTCGCCAGATACCAACTGATCATGGTCACCTGGACCGCGCCGAACAGCAGCAGCGCTCCGATCGCCGCCGTTAGGGAGATGTAGGCAAACGAGAATCCGATGGCGTACACGAAGAGCGCAAGCGAGGACCCCCAACTGCCCCGCCCTTCTGGAAGGGCCGGCTGGACCCGAACGATCAGCCACAGCATCATCGCTCCCGAGACAAGCCGGATCGCGGTAAGGCTGACCGGATCAATGGAAGTCGAGGTGAACGCGGCACGCGTCAGGATGGAATTGGCGGCGAACGCTATGAGCGCCACTGACATCAGCGTTACTAAGCGCACCGGCATCGGCGTCGGATTCCTTCTATCTGACAGGAGGATGCGATGCATCCATACCCCGAGGGAGGCGGCGGTGGCCGAGCAACCCGAGCGGTTGCGAGACGAGCAGGGGAGGGTGCCGAAAGTCGCACCGCGACCGCAGCGAGGCACAGGGGTCGGATTGCTCCCTCGACTTCACCGCCGCGAATGCGACCAGCCGACCCCGTTTCAGGAAAAAAGCCATGGCCGATCGGACCGGCCATGGCTTCCTCAGACAAGCGAGTCGGATAACCCGCTAAATGGATAGGACCCTAGTAACGAAGGGCGGCCAGCTCGACGGTGGTGCCACCGTTCTCGCTGGCATATTCCTCGGCGTCACCGGCCCGCATGAACGCGACGTAGTCGTCCTCGGTTTCCACGAACGACGCGACGTGGCCGAACAGCTTGAGGCCCGTGCCGTGGTCGTAGACATACGTCGCACGAACCTCGTCGGAACCTGATTCTTCGACCACTTCGACCGCGGCCAGCATCTCGCCAATGGAGTCGTACTTGATAATGCCTTCTTCGGCGAACCAGACCTCGGCCGGCGGAAGTCCGGGCGCGCCCGGTTCGGATCGGGTGATCTTGCCAAGCTGCTCCTCGTAGTCCTTGCCTTGAGCCTCGTAGACGGCTCGCACGAAGCTATCGTCCAGCCAGCGGTCAAAGTCCAGTTCGGGGACCGAACGCTCCCGCTGCAGCGTCGCATGGTGATACTTCAGCGCATCCACCCACTCGGGTTTCAGGGTCGGATCGACCGACGTAATGCCGCCCTCGCTGAAGTACAGGTACAGCACCTCTTTCTCGATCGTGGTCCACTCTTCCAGCTTGGTCGCCGCCCGCATGGGGTCTTCCATGATCCAGTCCTGCGCCTCCATCGTGGCTGCAATGTACGCCTCAACCACACGCGGATGCTCTTCCGCGAAGTCGTCACGGACCACGGTCCCATGGAACGTCGGCTGGCCGACTTCACTACCGTCGAAGACCTTACGGCCAAACCCGCGATACTCCATCACCTCGGACCACGGAGTGAAGTTCGAATGAGCATCGATGTTACCCGTACGGATGTTCGCTACCCCGACCGGTGGCCCCTGGTCGCGAAGCTGGATGTCATCCAGGATACCGGCCTGGCTCAGCGCATCCAGGGTCATACCCCAGGCGGCACTGCCGAACGGCGTCGAAAGCTGCTGGCCGGCGAGATCCGACAGACTCTGCGCAGGGGAATCGACTGGAACCACAATGCCATTACCCGTACCGCGGGCGTTGTACCCAGTCATGGCAACGAACAAGGACTCGGCACGACCAGTATTCTGGAAGGTCGCGCCGTTCACGATTAGCGGGTAGTCGCCCATGACCCCGAACTCGAGCTGCCCGGCGATCATTCGGTTGGTAATCGGCGGACCGGAGTCGAAGTCGGCGTACTGGACGACGAAATCGATATCTTCGTATCTGCCATCGGTTGGCAAGTGTTCCTCGAATAGACGCAGGCGTTCGATGACGACCCCGCCCGATACCGTATTGGTGACCTGACTCTGGTGCCCGACCCGGATCTGGATCGTCTCGGCCACCGCGGCCCCGGAAAAGGCCGCGATTGCTACACCGGCAACGATTGGCTTCCAACGCATGGTTCTTCTCCCAAAATAAAGTGTCCGCCAAAATGGCGCATCCAACGTTTGATCAGCCGACTAGACCCGGCTCGGGGACTTGCCTGTACTAACAGGCCATGACTGATCTACCGGATACGCAGCAGATTCCGTGCCGCACTCCGCAATCGAGGGAAAACAATCCGCAACTTTCTGTTGTACTGGGATTTTATCCTTTAATAAGTAATACCTCGGCCTCCGCCGCCATGCCCATAACCGCCCCAACCTGGGGAATCCCTGCGCTATTGGAGTGCCGGATAACGGCTGCGAACGCCAGCAATCATGACAAGCAATACACCTGCCGTATTCGGCACCCCGCGGCCGAGTTCGCTCAGCCAAACCGTCCGTTCCCCTACCCATCTCACTCCTTCTATGACACGATATGATGAGTTGAATCGAGGAACGAGCCGCGCCCATGGAATCCAGCACCCCGGACCGCCAAACGCTTCAGGAATCCCCGCAGCCCCTGTATGTCCAGATCAAGGAAACATTGCGCCAAAGGATCCTCGACGGTACCTATCAACCCCACCAGAAGCTCCCCTCCGAGAGCGAACTCACCCGACGGTTCGGCGTCAGCCGCATCACCATTCGCCAGGCGCTGCGTGACCTGCACAACGAGGGCCTGATCTTCAGCTCGCAGGGCAAGGGCAGTTTTGTCAGCAAACCAAAGGCGGTGCAGAACGTCCGGCGCCTGGAAGGCTTTGGCGAGGCCATGGCGGCCCAAGGATACGAAGCAACGGCGCGGGTGGTTTCAATCGAAGAAATGGTCCCGCCCAAGAATGTGCGCGACGCACTCGACCTTGGGGGTGCGACAAGCAGCTCGGTGGTCGAAGTGAAGCGGGTGCGCTACCTGAACCGGGTGCCGGTTTCGCTGGAGATCAGCTATTTCCCATTGGATGTGGGGCGCCCCTTGTTCAATCAGGACCTCTCGGGCGATATCTTCCCGATCCTGGAGAACCTCTCGGGCATCCCGCTGGGTGCGGCCAACATCAGCATCGATGCCGGGCTGGCGAACAGTGAAGTACAGAAGGAATTGGGCCTGTCGGAAGCCGACCCGGTTCTACAGGTGGAACGTCTAACCCACGATCGCTCCGGACGGCCCATCGACTACGAGTTCCTGTTTTTCAGTGGCGACTCGTTCAAGTATCGATTCGAGATCGATCGATCCTGAATCGACCGGTCGCGGCAACATCCGGGCGTACCCTTGCAACCACAGGGCCCCGGTTGGAAGGGGCCCGGTAACAACCATGGGCGCATGGCCTAGATGCTCACGCGGATCATGTTGAGCGCGACGAGCAGCAGGAACAATCCGAAGACCTTCTTGAGTGGCCGAGGATCGAGGGCGTGAGCCAAACGCACTCCGATCGGCGCACTGAGGTAGGCAATGCCGACGATGCAGGCAAACGCGATCAGGTTCACGGCGCCGATGCTCCCGGGTGGCTGATGGGCCGGCTCGACGTTGACCAGCATAAAACCAAGCGCAGCCGGCCCCGCAATCAATATCCCCATCCCCGAAGCCGTCGCGACCGCACGGCGCATGGAGGTCCCCAGGGCTGTCATCAGGGGAACGGAGAGCGTGCCACCCCCTATGCCCATGATCACGGACACTGATCCGATCACCGGAGGTGCCGTTCTAATCACGGCGCCTTCAGGAAGGTGCGTGATGACACGAGACCGCAGGTCGCCGACCAGCAGATGGGTCGCAATCAACAGGGCCAGCACCCCGAAGATTACCTGCAGCACCTCGGACGAGAGCTGAGCCGAGATCCAGACCCCGAGGATCGCCCCACCGATGATGCCGGAGCTCCATCGCCGAAGGATGGCCCAGTCCACCGCCCCGCGCGCGTGATGGAGAAAGGTGGATCGTGCCGAGGTGACCACGATGGTAGCCAACGACGTCCCCAGGCAGATCTGCATGAGCTGCTCGCTGGAATAACCGAGCAGCGAAAAGATATGAAACAGGCCAGGCACAAGGACGATTCCCCCACCCACCCCTAGGAGCCCCGACAGGATGCCGGCGATGCCGGCCAGCACCACGAGCAACACCGCCATCCAGACGATCAGACCGGGATCAGGCACGGATCAGAGCCCGGAACGACGGGACACGTGGCCCCACCCGCTCGGGTATCCGACACAACGGTTCGGGTCAATAGCCAATGGCACACCCGTCCTTGCGGTGATCGGAGGCCCCCACGAGCGTCCCGGCCGCATGATCAATCCAGATGGCCTGCGAACCGCCAATCGGACGTGGTGGGAATATCAACCGATGGCCACGATCCCTCAAACCCTCCAGCGTTTCGGGACGGAAGGTGGACTCGATTTCGACCATCCCCTCTCCCAGAATAGGGAACAGGCGTGGCAGGTCCATCGACTCCTGCAAATCGAGCCCGAAGCGCAGCAGGTTGGACAACATGTACGCATGTCCAGCTGACTGGTAGTGCCCGCCCATCACTCCGAACGGCATCACCGGCCGGCCCTTTTGCGACAGCATGCCCGGGATAATCGTGTTCAACGGACGCTTCCCGCCATCCAGCTGGTTCGGGTGCCCCGCCTGCATGCTGAAGCCCTGGCCACGGTTGTTTAAAAGCACACCATGCCGTGGCGTAAGGATGCCGCTACCAAAATTCAGGAACAGCGAGTTAATCAGGCTGACCGCATTGCCGTCACGGTCCACCACGGCAATACAAACCGTATTCCCCGCCACCGGAGACAGCGGCTGGACGGGTACGGAGGCGGCGGAATCGGGATCAAGGCTTTGACGCATCCGGTCCGTGTACGAGTGCGCCAGCAATTGTCCAAAACCGGCTTCCATCGCATCCGGTTCGGCGACCCACTCATCCCGCGCGGCATAGGCGATACGGGCAGCCTCGATAAAATAATGGAGGCGTTGAGGGTCCAGCGGATCAACGCAGTCTGCCTCCAGTGGCTCCAGCATCTGCAGCAACATGAGCGCGATAATGCCTTGCCCATTCGGGGGGCACTCGTGAACCTCGTATCCCCGGAATGACGTGGAGATCGGTTCGACGTACTCCCCGCGCGCCCGCGCGAAATCCTCGAGCGAATGGAATCCGCCCAGTTCGTTCAGGACCGACACCATCTCCTCGGCCACGGGCCCGTCGTAAAAGCCGGATGCCCCCTGCTCCGCGATGCGCTCGAGGGTTCTGGCTAGTTCGGGTTGCCGATGAACGGACCCCCCTGCAGGGGCCCGGTCGTCAGGCAGGAAACATGATTGGGTGGGTGCATGGGTGCGCAGCAAATCCTGATGGCGGCTCCAGTCCCAGTGAACCCGTGGCGAGATGGCGTACCCATCCCCCGCCAGACGGATCGCGGGGGCCAGGATTTCGCGCATGGAAAGGCGCCCATGATCGGCCGCCAACCGGCACCAGGCCTCAACCGATCCCGGTATCGTCACGGCATGGGCAGAGGTCCGCTCGATGTCTTCCAGACCCATGTGCGCAAGCCGCTCGACACTCGCAGCCGCCGGAGCGCGCCCCGAGCCGTTATAGGCCACGGGACGGTCGGATCCCGCCGGCCAGATCATCGCAAAGCAGTCCCCGCCAATACCCGTTGACCCTGGCTCGACTACACACTGCACGGCGCAGGCCGCCAGGGCCGCGTCCATCGCATTGCCACCATCACGCAGAACCTGCAGCGCTTCGGCACTGGCGAGCGAATGGGAGGTGGCCACCATGCCGTTGGTCGCGTGCACCGTGGAGCGGCCGGGTTGCTCGAAGTGTCTCATCCTCTACCTCTTTACGATCTCAAGGAGTGAATGGCACTGGATTCGGTGCGGCCCCGAAGCACGCTACGCACACCCGCCACCACCGCCATGAGCAACAACAAGGCCGTCGCGGCCAGGAAAAACATGCTGATCCCACTGGAAACAAAGTATTCCGCCTCGCCACGCCCCAGCTGAATGGAACGGCGGAAGTACCGCTCCAGCATCGGCCCCAAAATGAAACCAATCAGCACCGGCGCCATCTCGAATCCATAGCTCCGCAGGAAGACGGCGATCACGCCCAGCATCAGCGCGAGCCCGACATCGAAGGGGCTGTTGTTGACGCTATAAACGCCAATGCAGAGCAACACGATGATCATGGGAAAGAGCATCTGATAGGGGATCTTGAGAATCCGCACCCACAGCCCGATCAAGGGGATGTTCAGAATGATCAGCAGGAAACTGCCAATCCAGAAACTGGCGATCAGCGTCCAGAACATCTCGCTATTCTGAGAAACAAAATTGGGCCCGGGCGTAATGCCATGAATCATCAGGGCCCCCAGGATCAGTGCCATCGTGGCACTACCCGGTATACCCATCGACAGCGTTGGAATGAAGGCGGTCAGCGCCGCGGCATTGTTGGCCGATTCCGGCGCACTAATGCCCTCGATCGCGCCCTTTCCAAAGCGTTCCCGGGTTCGCGAAACCCGCTTCTCCACCGCGTAGGCGACGAAGGATGCAATGGTCTGGCCGGCACCGGGGAGCGTCCCCAGGAACGAGCCCACGGCCGTGCCCCGAACCATCGGAAACCCCGAAGCCCGCAGGTCCTCGCGCGTCGGGATCATGGACTTGAGACTGACCTTCGCCGTGGCGAGATGCCCGGAGCGCATGACCATGGAGCGCATGATCTCGGAGATCCCGAACAGGCCCATCGCCAACACGATCAGATCGATCCCGTCGAACAACTCGGGTATGCCGAATGTAAATCGGGCGACAGCGGAGTTCTGGTCCATCCCAATGAGCCCGAGTAGCACGCCCACGGCCACCATCGCCAGCGACTTCGCGGTACTGCCGTTGGTGATGGTCGATGTCGCTACCAGCCCGAACAGGATCACCGCAAAGTACTCGGCGGGCCCAAAATTCAGTACCAATCGCCCGAGCGCGGGGGCCGCAAAAGTCAGAAAGAAGATCGCGACTGAAGACCCCACCAAGGAAGCCACTGCCGTGATAAACAAGGCCACGCCGGCTTGCCCGGAGAGCGCCATCGGATGCCCATCCAGGCAGGTCACCGCCGAGGAAGGCGTGCCCGGGATGTTGAGCAGAATCGACGTGATGGAGCCGCCATATTCGGCGCCGTAATAGACGCCGGCGAGAAGGATCAGGGCACTGGCCGGCGGCATGTAGAAGGTAATCGGCAGAAGCATGGCGATGGCCGCCATCGAACCGATACCGGGGAGCACGCCGATGAACGTCCCAAGCGTGACTCCGAGAAGAACATAAAGAAGATTCTGCAGCGTGAAGGCCGCTGCGAAACCACCAGCAAGGCCAATCAGAACATCCACGGCATGTTCCTGGGGAACGCGCGAAAGTGCAGATCAAGCAGGACGATGAAAACGATCCAGATCGCCGCCGTATTGAAGGTGGCGAGCGCAACCGCCGACAGGGGCCGGAAAGGTGGGCGCGCGATGGACGAGATCAGTGACGTCACGAAGCCCGCAATCACAAGACCCAGGCTCGGTAGCAAAGCCATGAAGGCCAGAACCCCACCCGATATCATCAAGATCCCGCGCAACCCCTGCCAGTCCAGGCCCAACTGATCCAGCCGAGGCTTGATGCCGGGACCGAACATGCCCCATATCAACAGGCCGCCTGCAATGAGCAGCGCCACAGCCAAGACAAGGCCCGGGACCATCCCCGGACCTATCCGTTGCAACGTGCCAACCGGAAGCCTTTCCAGGCCGAGAATGAACGGTGCGCACACCAGCAGGAGCAAGAATCCGGAGCCGGTATGGGTATTGAACAACCATCCCCAGTTCAGCCGGTTCCACAAACGCTCCGCCACGACGGCAAGATCGATGTACGTACCCGCATAGGCCCGCGCCTGGAATTTCGGGCGCTCAGTAATCTCACTTCTCATAGCGTCATCGAACATGGCGTCTACCTGCTTCATCAATCAGGATCGATCTGTACAACCATTTCGGTCTCGATAGGGGCCTGAAAAGCCAGACCCGCCACCACCACGATGGCCCGGGCATGCTGGCCCCGTTCCGGGCCCAGGACCTCGACCAGCAGATCGGAAGCCCCGTCCGCAACCCACGGGCCTCGGTCAAAGCCCTCGACCCCATTCACGTACCCATTGATCTTCACAATCCGCCGAATGCGGTCGAGATCATCGAGATACTCCTTGAGCCAGGCGAGGTGATTCAGGGCGCAACGACGAGCCGATTGGTAGCCCTCCTCGTCACTGATCTCACGTCCCAGCTTCCCGGGCTTGGGGATAATGTCGGCACCGCTTTCGTCCTTGACGGTGCCGAGGGTTCCGGAGACCCACACCAGGTCGCGCACCTGCACGCAGGGGATGAAATTGGCGGGGACCGTTCGCGGTTCCGGCAGATCGATCCCCAATTCCTGTAAGCGCTTTTCGGTATGCATGTCGGTTCACCTGAGGTCCTTCTTCAGGGAGGTATCGGGCTACTGCGAGCCCTTCAGGCCTGCGGCTTCGAGTACCGTGGCCCACTTCGCGATCTCGTCGGCAACATGGGTTTCAAACTCTTGAGGCGTCGAACCGATCGGAACATAACCCTGGGACTCGAGCGTCTCGACCACATCGTCGGACTGCATGGCCCACTGGAAGACGCCACTGAGCTTTTCTACGATCGCGTCGGGTGTTCCGGCAGGCGCCATGAATCCCCACCAGCCATAGGTTTCGAAGTCTTCCAGACCCAGTTCGACGGCCGTAGGCACATCCGGGAGCAGGGTGGAGCGCTCCTTGCTGGTGACCATCACAGCATGCAGGTCACCGCTTTCAACGAAGCCCTTGCCCGACGAGATGTTGTCGAACATGAAATCGACCCGCCCGGCAATCAGGTCCTGCAGGGCCGGGGCACTACTCTCGTAGGGGACGTGCTCCATCTCCACACCCAGGGTGGTCGCGAAGAATTCGGCCGCCAGGTGCAGCGGGCTTCCGATGCCGGAGGAAGCGAAACGCAGGGTGTCGTCCTCGGCCGCCGCAATCAGGTCTTCGAGCGACTCGATACCGGAATCGGTCGGGACCAGAACCAGATGCGCCTGGGACGCCAGAAGACTGATCGGAGAGAAGTCTTCAATGGGGTCATACGGAAGCGACGCAAACAGGGAAGGCGTCACCGCGTGGGTAGCAAAATTTGCAAACAGCAGGGTGTATCCATCGGCCGATGCGCGCGCCACGGTATTGGAGGCAACAGACCCCCCGGCGCCCGGGCGGTGTTCAATCGAAAACCGTTGACCGAGATCTTCCACTGCCTTGTTGGTGGCGATACGCGCCAGATTGTCCGTCGCTCCACCGGGACCCAGCGGAAGGTAGACGGAGATTGGGTTGTCAGGGTAATCGGCCGCCGCGGACGGAATTCCGGCCATGGCCCCGACCAGTGCGAGGCTCAAGACAACGCCTCGCAGGTTCAGTCGCGCAAACTCAGGGATCTTCATTGTTCAAGTCCTCTCACATGTCAAAACGGTTGCGATCAAAAATGCGCAGCAGCAGGACCTTCAAACCACCGGAGGTGCGGGATGTCGTGCGTTCTTGATACGCAATAGAGTTACTGCAAGGGGTGTGCCATTCGAATGAAAAATTGCAAGTTACTGAATTTATTCGATATTTAAATTATCGAAGAGAAACGCAGAATCCACAAAGGGGCATGCGGCGGGAAGATACAATTGCAACCTGGAGAGGGGTCGAAACAACAAACGTCAAGCACGGAATGGCAGCCGGATGAGTTTCAGTGGTTAAGAGACAAGCAAAAAGCTCTTATGTCGAGTTCGATCAAGTGAAGGGGCGCGTCCAATATGGTGCACAGCGCACCATCCGAGCGCAGCAACAAAGCAAGTCGAAGAAACAATCGGGGGAACACTGAGCGCATCGCACTCAGCGCTGGGAGTGCAGATTACAGGCGGGCACCGCCGCGGCGGTTCTTGACCCGCTTCAGGAGTGTCTGGCTCTCGACACTCGAGACATCCGGTTGCGTGGAAACCTGTGATTGAATCAGGTTGTAGAGATCGTCATAGGAATCCACGAGCACATGGACGTGCAAGCTGCGCATGTCAGTCATGATGTAGAGGCTGACCACCTCGGGCTGCTCGGCCAGGTGCCGGGCCACTTTGTCCAGGCCCTGAGGACCTACCTTGACGTCCAGAAAGGCGGACACCGACTTGCCGAACTTCTCCGGATCCACGATCGCGGCGAATTTCTCGATGACCCCTTCATCCTGAAGCTGCTGCACACGGTGCTGCACATGCGCACGGCTTACGCCCAACTGGCGTGCGATCTCGGCGAACGACATGCGTCCATCCGCCACCAACAGGCGAACAATTTGTGCGTCCAGGGAATTCACGTTTGCCCCTCCGGCCATTCAGTCGCCATTGCCGACGACCTGCTCACGAATGTACCTGATCTGATGTCAAGGAGGGTTAGGGCACAGTTGGCGCGCTCGCCTCGGGTGACGCGACCGGCGAACGGGATCTCCTGTCCGCGGGGCGGCTCGGTCAACCGAGGGACAACTATCCGCAAGTTGCCGGGGCGCCCGGTTGGCAGGTGTACAACGACACCCACCATCCGGGCCGGCCAACGCCGACATTAGCCCTCGGCGAGTTCGGGCTTGGGCTCGCTTCGCAGCTGCCGGATCTTCTCGTGAAACTCCGGCAGGATCTCGAACAGGTCGCCCACCAGGCCATAGTCGGCCACGCCGAAGATGGGGGCGTCCGGGTCCTTGTTGATGGCGACGATGACCTTGGATCCGGTCATGCCGGCGAGATGCTGGATGGCGCCGGAGATGCCCACCGCAATGTACAGCTCGGGGGCGACCACCTTGCCGGTCTGGCCCACCTGGCAGTCATTGGGGGCATAACCGGCATCCACGGCCGCACGCGAGGCTCCTACGGCAGCGTTCAGTTCCGCTGCCAGTTCCTCCAGCAGACGGAATTTCTCCACACTGCCGAACGCACGGCCACCGGAGACGACGATCCCGGAGGATTCCAGTTGCGGCCGATCGGAATCGTCCAGTTGCAGGTCCACCTCGCGCGACTGGCCTCGCGGCTCGCCGACCTCGAGACGTTCGATCCGGCCGTCGCCACCGTCCACCATTTCTTTGGCGAACGCGGTCGGTCGGATGGTCAACACCTTGCGTGGCTCCAGCACCCGCAGGGTCTCTTCGGCGTTGCCCGCGTAGATCGGGTGCACGAAGGTTTCCGGATCCTGAATCCCAGTGACATCCGACACCATCTGGATGTCCACCAGTGCGGCCACCCGTGGCAGCAGGTTCTTACCGAACGTGGTGGCTGGCGCCAGAACATGGCTGTAATCGCCGACATGCTCTGCCACCAAACCGGCAAGGTCCTCCGCCAGGCCGCCGCCGAGATGTGGCGCTTCCGCGGTCAGTACGCAGCGCACATTCGCCATCGCGGCCAGCCCTTCGGCTGCCTTTCCGACCTGCTCGCCCGCCACCAGGACATCCACGGTATCGCCCAACTCACGGGCCGCCGCCAGGGTGGCCAGGGTGCTCGGTGCGACCGCATCGCCCGTGGTCTCTGCCAAAACCAGTATGGTGTTTTTCATTTCAGATCACCCCCGCTTCGTTGCG